>JBKPEC010000201.1:0-15736 GCA_046728195.1 Actinomycetota bacterium | reverse complement strand
GCCGGGGACCGCCCTGGGACGGCGGTTTGCGCTCTGCCGGCCGGCTGGAGTCCCCGCCGACGTCCCCGTTGTCGAGCGAATCGGCGTCTTCGCCGAGAGCCTGACCTTTGCCGATCGGCGGCGCAGGACGATCCACAGCTGTGACGGCGGCGTCGACCCGGCAGGCGAGCATGACCTGCCGTGGTCCGGCGGTTCAGCGGGTCAGCTCGTGGCTGGACGACTGCTCGATCCGCGCCTCGATGTCGCCTGTCGCGATCGACAGGAACGACCGCTCGCCTACGTGTGGGTCGTCCCGACGAAGGACACGCACTGGATTGGCGTCGACCAGGGCCGCTACACCGAGGTCTACGAGGTGCTGGGGCGGCTGCCGGTGCGAATCGCGACGGGCAGGCGAATCGACCTGGCCCGGTCGCGGGCCACCTTCGTCGTCACGCAGTACGACTCCCGCGGCAGGGCGCTGATCGAGGGGAGGCTCGAGGCCGGTGTCGCCGGGTGAATTCCGGGGTACACTCGAACCGCCGTGTGGGAGCTGATCTGGCTGATGGTGATCATGAAGATCCCCATCCTGTATCTGTGCTGGGTGGTCTACTGGGCGATCAAGTCCGAGCCGCGGCCCGACGAGCCCGCGTTGCTCGTGGCCCCATCCGACGGTTCCGATCCCACCCCGTGGCGTCCCCGCTCGCACCCGCGCAGGCCCGGTCCCCACGGCAGGCCGTCCCGGCGCTACGCACGCACGCGCAGGGCGACGGTCAGAGCGTGAGCGTCTCGCCGTATGGGGGGACAACGAGCCGCACGGCTCAGACGGTCGGAGGGTTCCTCGCAGCGATCTCGATCTTCGTCTGTCTCACGGGAATCGCCTATCGTCCCCTGCGCCTGATTCCCTTCGGGATTCTCCTTGCGCTCATCTCGGTGGGGATCGGCGGCCGGAGCGAGCGGCTCGCCACCATTGCGGTCGCCGTCGGGGCGGTGAGCTTCGCGGTCGGCATGGCCGTGGCCGTGATTACGAGCAATCCGCTCTGGTAAACGACGCCGCTGCTACAAAGGCAGTGGTGGCCGACGTCGACGGGCTCAATGCAGGCTTCGCCCGCGATCTCCTCGAGGAATACCTCGAGAACCCCGACGCGGTCCCGAGCGAGTGGCGCCGCCTGTTCGAGAGCGGCCACAGCGACGTCGTCGCCACGCACCCTGGACTGACACGTCTGCTCGAGACGCTTGGCAACGGACAGCCGGCGCCGGCAGTCGAGCCGCAGCCCGCTCCTGCACCGTCTCCGGCACCCGCACCGGCCGCCGAGCCGGTCTCCGACGAGCTCCTCGGGGCAGTTGCCGCCGCCATGGCGCTGGTGAAGGCACACCGGATGCATGGCCATCTGGCGGCGCATCTCGACCCGCTCGGCTCGGAGCCGCCCGGCGATCCGGCGCTGGAGCCCGAGCGCCTGGTCCCGCGGCTGACACCGGAGCTCCAGGCGCGGGTGCCCGCGTCCGTCCTACGGCTTTACGTCCCCGGCGAGACCCTTGCCGATGCGCTGCCGCGTCTGATCGAGACGTACACCGGAACGATCGCCTACGAGATCGAGCACATCGCCGACCACGAGAAGCGCGTCTGGCTCCGTCAGGCAATCGAGTCGGGCAAATACCGCAGGCCGTTGTCGGACGACGAGAAGATCGACCTGCTCGCGCAGCTTTCGCGCGTGGAGGCCTTCGAGCAGTACCTGCGCCGCAGTTTCCTCGGTCAGAAACAGTTCTCGATCGAAGGGCTCGACGTGATGGTGCCCATGCTCGACGAAGCGATCGGGCTTGCGGCGGAGAACGGCGCGCACGAAGTGGTGATCGGTATGGCGCACCGTGGCCGGCTCAACGTGCTCGCTCACACGCTCGGGCTCGGCTACGACTCGATCCTCCGTGAGTTCGAAGGCGAGCGCACGATCGACGCTGTCGTCGCCACCGACGAAGGCGGGACGGGAGACGTGAAGTACCACCTCGGCGCCGAGGGCTCTCGCTCGACGCCGGCCGGCGAAATCACCGTTACGCTCGCGGCCAACCCGAGCCACCTCGAGGCCGTCGACCCGGTTGTCGAAGGCAGGGCGCGCGCCGAGCAGACGGATCGCTCGACGCGTTACGGCTTGCACGACCCGAATGTGGCCTTGCCGGTCCTCATTCACGGGGACGCGTCCTTCCCGGGACAAGGCGAAGTCGCGGAGACACTCAACCTCTCCGCTCTCGAGGGCTACTCCACGGGCGGCACGCTGCACCTCATCGCCAACAACCAGGTCGGCTTCACGACCGATCCGAGCGAAGGCCGCTCGACGCGTTACTCCAGCGACCTCGCCAAGGGCTTCGACGTCCCGATCATCCACGTCAACGCCGACGATCCGGAGGCGGCAATCTCGGCGATTCGGCTTGCGCTCGCTTTCCGCCGGCGCTTCGAAAGCGACGTCGTCGTCGATCTCGTCGGCTATCGCCGCCACGGCCACAACGAACAGGACGAGGCTGCCTACACGCAGCCGCTCATGGCAGCACAGATCGCAGACCATCCGAGGGTGCGGGAGCAATTCGCTCAACAGTTGATCGACGAGGGCGTGGTCACAGAGCCGGTGGCGGACGCGCTCGTCGGCCAGGTCACCACCGAGCTCAGAGAGGCCCACGAAGCACTCAAGGCGACGTTCGGCGTTCCCCCTGCGCCGGAGGGACGCATCCCGTTCTCGAGCGGTGCAGCGGTCGTCACTGCCGTCTCGGCCGATCGCCTCCGCGCTCTGAACGAGGAGTTGCTACGCGTGCCGGAGCACTTCAACGTCCATCCGAAGCTCAAGGGACAGCTCGAGCGACGCCTGCAGACAATCGAGGAGGGCGGCATCGACTGGGGCCAGGCCGAAGCGCTCGCGTTCGGCTCGCTCCTCGTCGAGGGCATCCCGATCCGCCTTACCGGGCAGGACACGCAGCGAGGAACGTTCTCGCACCGTCACGCGGTTCTGCACGACGTCCAGACGGGGGAGACCTTCACGCCGCTCCAGAACCTCGATGACGCGCGCGCCTCCTTCGAGATCTACAACTCGCCGCTATCGGAGTACGCCTGTGTCGGCTTCGAGTACGGCTACTCGGTCGCCGCCTCCGACGCGCTCGTGCTCTGGGAGGCCCAGTTCGGCGACTTCGTGAACGGCGCTCAGATCGTCATCGACCAGTTCATCGTCGCCGGCCTGTCGAAGTGGCGCGAGACGTCGAGGCTCACGCTCCTCCTCCCTCACGGCTACGAGGGGAACGGCCCCGAGCACTCGAGTGCGCGTCTGGAGCGGTTCCTCCAGTTGGCCGCGCAGGAGAACATCCGCGTCGCCAACGCCTCGACGTCGGGGCAGTACTTCCACCTGCTGCGCCGCCAGGCCCTCGACGCGGCTGGCCGCCCGCTCATCGTCATGACGCCGAAGGGGCTGCTGCGATTGAAGCAGGCGTCCTCGACGCTCGCCGACATCGCCGAAGGCTCGTTCCGGCCGGTGATCGACGACGCCGGCGCCGATCGCGACGCAGTGACGCGCCTCGTCATCTGCTCCGGAAAGGTCTACTACGACATCACCGGGCACGAGGAGCGCGCTCGGGCCACGAATGTGGCCGTCGCCCGGCTCGAACAGCTCTATCCGTTTCCCGTTGACGCCTACGCGGAATTGGTCGGCGGCTATCCGAATCTAGGGGCGGTCGTCTGGGTCCAGGAGGAGCCGCAGAACATGGGAGCCTGGCGGACGATCCGCCACCGGCTCGAGGCGCCGCTCAAGGACGCAGGGGTCCCGCTCACCTACGTCGGGCGCCCGTGGCGCGCCAGTCCGAGCGAGGGCTATCCGACGGCGCACCTGCGCGAGCAGGACCGCATCGTCCGCGCCGCGCTCGGCGCGGCCTAGCGGCGACGCCGCGCCGCCCGCGCGGCGGCCGTGGCCTTGAGCACGCTGGAGGCGACCTTCGGCCCGTGCGTGCGGGCGACGTTCAGGATCTGCTTCCGCTGTCGCGGCGGGAGACGCCGCCAGATGTCCCAGGCGGTCAGCGCGATGCCGACGGGACCGAGGCGGCGGGTGAGGCGTGGCGACATGGACGCGTATCCTCGCACAAGGCGTTAGCCGCCGTGGCCCTTCCCCTGGCCGTTGCCGTTCCCGTTGACGTGGCCGCCGCCGTTTCCGTTGCCGTTGCTGTCGCCGGCCGCATTCCCGTTCGCGTGACCGTTGCCGTGGCCGTTGTCGCTGTCCGTCGTGGCTTGCTGTTGCTCGCACGAGGTTGACGGAGACGTGGGGGCGGGGGCCGATGCACCGGTTGTCGTCGTTTGGACCGGCTGCGTCGGGCCGTTGTCGTTCCCGCGGTCGTGTCCCTTCGCCTTCCCTTTGGGCTTGGTCGGGTGCGGTCGCAAGTTCCGCTCTGCAGGCCGGGGTGCTGTCGCCGGCGGCTCGGTAGCACGGACCGGAGGTAACGAGGCCGATGCGAGCTCGCGCGTCCCGACCCCCGACGCGGGGGTCGTCCCGGTCGGCGGTTGCGGCTTCGGCCCAGGTGTGGGCTTCGGCGCGGCGGGCTTGCCGGAGCCGGGTCGCCGCAGCGGGCGCCCGTGCCCTTGTGGGGAAAGGACCGCGTTTCCGGCGGGCCTCAGGACGATCCGGCGCCTACCGCCGCGGGAGGTGGCGACGTGTCGCTCAACAGTCGGGGTACGCGCCTGTGCGCTGAACGCCGGCGCCCGAACCGTCCGCCGGAGCGAGGACGGAGGAGCCGTCAACGAGCGGCCGAAGTCCTCCGCGGTCCCGAACAGCGCCGGCATCCCGACTGCGAAGGCGATGGCTCCCGTCATCAGCGCGGCGGCTAGGACGCGCGCGCAAGTTTCCCTCATGTTTCTCCCCGGCCTTGTCGATACCTCTTTCAAGGGATGTATCGGCAAGGGGAGAGGAAGTCTTGAAGGGAAGTCGTGGGTAGTTTCAAAGTCAAGCTCGTCGCCTACTTCCTGCTGCTCTCCTTGCTCCCGCTGGCCGCCGCCTTCTGGGGCTTTTCGACGGTCGCGGCCCGAAGCGAGACGCGGCGGGTCGACGCCCGCCTCCAGGCGGGGCTGAGGGCCACGCTGGCCGCGTATCAGGAGGCGCTCGGCTCCGCGGAGTCCGCAGCGAGCAGGCTCGCCCGGACCCCGGCGTTCCAGCGCGCGCTCCTCGAGCGGAACCGGCAGGCGCTCAGGAAGATCCTCCGCAGCCGGCCCAATCTCACCGTCGAGGCGCCTGGGGGCTTCCGGGTCGGGGAGGCGAGCCCGCTGGCCGTGACACGCCGCGTCGACGTCGTGGGCGCAGGTGGCGTTCGCGGCACCGTGGTCGCCACAGTCCCGCTCAGTGCCGCCCTCGTCCGCCGCCTCGAGGGTCGGTCAGGCCTGGAACAGGACGATCACGTGATCCTGCTGGAGGGCGACCGCATCGTCGCCGGTCCGCAAGGCGTGCGTGGCCGCTTCGACCTGGCGCTCGGCAGGACGCACACCGTCTCGTTCGCCCGGACGAAATACCGCGCCCTGGTCGCAGGTGCCCTGGAGGGTAAGCCGGCGACCACGCTCGGCGTGATCACTCCGCAGGCTCGCATCGATGCGGCGAACCGCGATGCCACGAATCGTCTTCTGATCGGCCTGCTCGCAGCGCTGGTCTTCGTTGCGTGTGTCGCGTACGTCGAGGGCCGTGCGATCGTGCGCACAATCCGACGCCTCGTCGACGCGGCGCGTGCGATCGCACGCGGCGACTTGCAGGAACGCGTCCCGGTGCAGGGCCGCGACGAGTTTGCGTTGCTCGGCCGTACCTTCAATCAGATGGCCTTCCAGCTGCAGACGCGGCTCGACGAGCTGGAAGCGGAACGCGGGCGCCTGCGTGACGTCATCTCCCGTTTCGGTGAGGCGCTGGGAGCGACCCATGACAGCGAGCAGCTCATGCGGCTGATCGTCGAGGCGGCGATGGAGGCGACGGGCGCCACCGGCGGCGTTCTCGTCGGGATGAGCGGCGAGCTCGTGAAGGCAGGCCATCCAGACAAGGGGATCGCCCGCATCGAGGTTTCGCTGCAGGCCGGCCACCTCAACTTCGGTTCGTTGATCTTGTTCGGCGACGACTTCAGCGATGAGGACCGCATGACGGCGGTGTCGCTTGCCTCGCACGCTGTCGTCGCTCTCGACAACGCCCGCCTGCACAGGATCGTCGAACGCCAGGCTCTGATGGACGGGTTGACCGGGCTCGCGAACCGTCGGCAGTGCGAGGAATCTCTTGCGGACGAGCTCGCCCGCGTCGAGCGCTTTGGCGGCTCGTTGGCGATCGTGGTCGCCGACCTCGACTGGTTCAAGGACGTCAACGATCGTTACGGGCATCCCGCGGGGGACTCGCTCCTGCGGGAGTTCGCAGGGCTGCTCCAGGAAAGCCTTCGCGACGTCGATCTCGCGGGGCGCTGGGGCGGGGAGGAGTTCCTGCTCGTTCTTCCGGGAACCGATCTGGCCGGGGGAGCTCGGGTCGCCGAGCGGATTCGCGCGGCCCTCGCGAGCCGGATGGTCCTCGTCGACGGCACGCCGATCCCGGTGACGGCCAGCTTCGGAGTGGCCTCCGTGCCCCCGGCGCAGACGGCCGCCGAGCTCTTCGCCGCGGCCGATGCGGCGCTGTACGAAGCCAAGCGGACGGGGAAGAACCGCGTTCAGACGGCCGCCGAGCCCGTCGCGAGCGTGTGACGACTGTCGCTTTTCGCCGTCTTTCGCGCGGAAAACGCCGCTCCAGGGTCTAGAATCCGGGCCGCAGTAGCTGCCCGCGTCCCCGATCTCAGGAGCCCCAATGCCGGTTGAGACACCGTCGATGTTCGCGAAGGTCATCCAGGACCACCTCGAGTTGAAGGAACGAAACGCGAGGCTGGAAGACACGATGCCCCTCGTCCACTACAAGACCATGGATCCGTTCGACAACCATCCCCTGTTCAAGACCGAGGAGCAGGCTCGTCTCGAAGAGACGATGGACGGCGAGCAGCCTGCAGTCAGCGGCGAGCCGACCGTTCTGGCCTGGCCCGGGGAGGAGACTGCTGAGCAGGTGGCCGCTGAGTCCGACGAGGGCCTCTGGGGGCGTAGTCGCGACTTCGACTGGGGCGACTGAGCTTTTTCCGTTTCCACCCGCGCGTCGTAGGGTAGGCGAGCAGACGACGACGGGAGGGTGGAGATGAAGCGACTTCTACTTGGGTTCGTGCTTGTCGCAGGCGTGGCCTATGCCGTTCGCTGGTGGCTTGCCGCGCCGCAGCCGCAGCCGTCCTGGGACGAGACCGACAACGACCCCGAGGACCTGAGCCGGGATCTCGCGCAGCGTGCCCGTGAAGCCGAGGGCGCGCAGGCAGCCGAGGAGACACCCTCCACCTAGAGCAGGCGCTTCACGAAGCGGAGGTCTTCGACGAAGCGGTCGAACTCCGCGTCGCGCTGCTCCGGCTCGCCGCGAAGGATGGCCGAGGGATGGATCGTCGCCGTGACGGACTCGGCGAGGTTCGACTCCACCAGCTTGCGCCTGTTCTGCGTGACCCGGAACTCACGTCCGAGCAGAGACTGCGCCGCCGTTGCCCCGAGCAGAACGAGAACGCGTGGCTGGACCACCGCGAGCTCAGCCTCCAGCCACGGGCGGCACGCTGTCATCTCCGCCCAGTTCGGCTTCTGGTGGATGCGCCGCTTACCCCTGGCCTTCCATTTGAAGTGCTTGACCGCGTTTGTCGTGTACGTCAGGGAGCGATCGATGCCCGCCGCCTCGAGGGCCTGGTCGAACAGTCGGCCTGCGGGTCCCACGAATGGTCTGCCGATCCGGTCCTCCTGGTCTCCCGGCTGCTCCCCGACGAACATCATCTCCGCGTCGGCGCCTCCCTCGCCGAACACGGTCTGAGTACCGAGCTGCCAGAGGGGGCAGGCCGTGCAACCCGCGGCCGCCTCGCGCAGTGCCTCGAGGGTCAGCGTCTTCGGTAGGAAGTCCGCCGCCGAGCCGGTCGGCTTGGTCGGGCTCATGGGTTGGTATGGCCGTTCTCGGCCGGGAGGAACCCCTCGACAGGGGGATTCGTGGCCTCCCGGACCTCGCTTTGCTGTGTCTCGGTTCTGGACATGGGGGCTCCACTGCGGCTGCACACAAGGCTCGACTCGGACAGATGAGCGATCACGCTCTTCCACTGCACCTCGTCGACCACGAGGCACTCACTCATCCGGCCCCGGACGGAACGGAGCTGGTCGAGTCGTACCGCCGCCTGGCGGATGTCTTCCACGACGTTCTCGGCGAGCAGAGCCTCGATGCCCTGCTCGACCGGATCGCGGACGCGCTGGCCGAGCTCGTACCGCATGACTCGCTGACGATCTACGAGGCGGATGAGCCGAGGCGGGTCCTTCAGCCGGTCTGGGCACGCGACAAGTGGGCAGACAAGATCCTCGCCGACCACGTTCCGTTCGGTGTGGGCTTGACCGGTTGGGGTGTCGCACACCGTGAGCCGGTGCGCGTCAACCAGGCGCACCTCGATCCGCGCAAGGCAACCGTTCCCGGGACACCGGCGGACGAGCCCGAAGCGATGATCACGATCCCGCTGATTGCCCGCGACTCGATCAAGGGCGCCCTCAACATCTACCGGCTCGGCGAGGAGGCGTCGTTCGACGACGACGAGTTCGAGCTGGCCAAGCGCTTCGGAGACGCCGCCGCGCTTGCGCTCGACAACGCGCAGATCAGGGCTCGGCTCGAGCACCAGGCGCAGACCGATCCGCTCACCGGTCTCTACAACCACCGCGCCTTCCACGAACGGCTGCGCCGCGCTCTGGCGAATGCCAGTCGGTCGCACGAGGCGGTGTCGATCCTGATGCTCGACATCGACGACTTCAAGCGGGTCAACGACATCTACGGCCACGGTGCGGGCGACGAGATCCTGCGCAGCCTGGCCGACACGCTGAAGGACTCCGTGCGCTCGTCGGACGTCGTGTACCGGCTCGGCGGTGAGGAGTTCGCGATCGTCATCGTCTCTCGCGAGCTCGAGAACGCCGAGCACCTGGCGCACCGATTGGTCGAGCGCGTGGCAGCGGCCGAGTTCGAGCCCGCCGGACGCATCACGATCTCGGTCGGTCTCGCACGCGGCCCAGAGCACGCGATGAACCCGCGCGAGCTGATCGCCTGCGCCGAGGCGGCGATGATGACGGCGAAGGCCCGAGGCAAGAACCAGATCGTCCTCTACGACGACAGCGCCCATGAGCGTCCGGAGGGAGAGCTCGTCCCGTCGACACGCGACGTGCGCTCCGTTGCGCACATGAAGATGCTGCAGAGCCTTGGCGGCAAGCTCAACCGGCTCAACGACGTGCGACAGATCGGCACCGTCATCGCCACCGAGCTGAGGTCGCTGATCGACTACCACAACTGTCGCGTCTCGCTCGTCGAAGGCGACGACGTCGTGCCGATCGCCTTCGTCGGCCAGTTCACGTCGGAGACGCAGGAGCCGCTCGAGATTCTCGCCTGCAAGGTGGGGCAGGGCATCACCG
This sequence comes from Actinomycetota bacterium, assembly GCA_046728195.1. Classification (GTDB taxonomy): domain Bacteria; phylum Actinomycetota; class Thermoleophilia; order Gaiellales; family Gaiellaceae; genus 3-1-20CM-4-69-9. The sequence goes on along the minus strand of JBKPEC010000201.1, from coordinate 6,252 downwards.
GGCGCGTTGCACAGACGGGCGAATCGCTGCTTATCGGCGACGCGGCCAACTGCGAGTTCGCCCGCGTGCTCCCGGGGACGGACGCGATCGACGAATCGCAGGTCGTTGTTGCCCTTACCTACGGCACGCGTGTGATCGGCGTGATCGTCATCTCGAAGCTCGGCCTCGACCAGTTCGACGAGGACGACGTTCGCCTCATCGAGGTCCTCGCGGGACATGCCGCGGTCGCCCTCGAAAATGCAAGCCTCTACGAGTCGGCGCGCCGCGAGGCAGAACGCGCGACAGCACTTCTCGAGTTCAGCCGGCAACTCGCGAGCGCGGAGGGCATGGACGAAGTTGTCGGCCGGATCGTCGAGCTTTCCGCCCGATCGCTCGGGTCACCTCGTGCCTCGGTGTGGTTCCAGGACCTCGTCGGGGGAGAGATCTCCGTCAAGGCGACGCACGGCTTTCCCGAGCTCGACCGCGAGCGCCTCGTCCGGCTTCGCTTCGACCACGAGCGTGCCGTCGGCGTCCTGGAGGAAAAGGAGCCGTTCGTCGCGACCGAGAGGGAGCTGGCGGCGAAGGATCCGGTCGGCGAAGTCGCAGTCGGCACGCCTGTTGCAATCGCTCCCCTGACACTCGACGGAGGCCGCCTCGGCTGCATCGTCATCGAGGCGCCCGACAGAGGCGAGTTCAGCGAGCGCCAGCTACGCCTCCTGGCCGGGATCGCTCATCAGGCCAAGCTGGCACTGACGAACGCCGGCAACTTCCAGAGTCTCGAGAAGACCTTCATCGAGACCGTCGAGGCCCTCGCCAACGCGCTCGAGGCAAACGACGAGTACACCTCGTCACACGCCCGCTGGATCACCGACCTGTCGCTCAAGGTCGGTCAGGGTCTTGGGCTCGACGGCAGGGCGCTGAAGCGACTCGAGCTCGGGGCGCTCTTCCACGACATCGGCAAGATCGGGATCCCAGAAGCGATCCTCTCGAAGCCCGGGCCGCTGACCGAGGACGAGCGCAAGGTCGTCGAGACGCATCCCGAGCTCGGGGAGAGGATCATCGCGCCGATCGACCGGCTCGAACAGGTACGGCCGATCGTGCGCCACTGTCACGAGCGCTTCGATGGGACCGGCTACCCGGATCGTCGCGCCGGTGAGGACATTCCGATCGAGTCGCGGATCATCCTCGTCTGCGACGCGTACCACGCGATGACGACCGACCGCCCCTATCGCAAGCGCCTGCCGAAGGAGGAGGCTGTTCGTCGACTCGACGAAGGCGCCGGCACGCAGTTCGACCCCGAGGTCGTCGAGGTCTGCAAGCGCGTGCTCGCGGAGTTCCTCTAGCGCGAGCGGGCTCGACCGCCCGTGAAGGCGTCGAGCCCTTCGCTGAAGCTGACGTAGGGATGTGCCGCCAGAGTGGCCTCCCGTTGCCGAAGCCGCTCCTCGTCGTCGAGCGCGCGTTCCCGGGTGCGGATGCTCTCTTGCTGCGCCGCGAGGCCCGCCTGGACCCGCAGCAGCTCGGCCTCGCGCGCCATCAGCTCCGCTTCACGCGCCCGCAGAGACGACTCGAGCTCGGCGAGCCTGGTGGTCTGCTCGTCTGCACCCCGCCCCGCGACCTCCGCCTCGCGAAGCGCGAGCCGGCGCTCACGCTCGTCGAGCTCTCTCACGCGGAGGACGAGATCGTCGGCCTTCGTGGAGACCTCTTGCGCGCGGTGGTCTCCATGTTCGGCCTCCGGCCCGTTGCGCTCAGCGGCGAGAGCCAGCTCCGCCGCTTCGAGCGCGGCAGCGCGCCGCAGGAGCTCGTCCGTTGTGCGTGAGACCTCCGTGCGCGACCGTTCGAGCGCTCGTTCTCGCTCGCGTAACCGGGCGTGGGACTTCTCCAGCTCCTGCTTGCGGCCACCGTGCGCGGTCTCGGTTTTCTCGAGCTCGAGCTCACGCGCCCGAAGCGTCGCATCGCGCTGGCTGATCGCGCGTTCGCGTGACGCGAGGGCCTCGAGGCGCTGCCGAGCCTCGGCCTCGCGGCGACTGAGCAGTTCCTCTGCGTAGGCGCGATCTTCGTCGTGCGGCTGCAGTCGTTCCGAGCGCCGTAGACGCAGTGCGCGGCGACCTTCGGCTTGACGCTGGGCATCGAGCTCGCGTGTGCGCCGCTCGACCTCCAGCTCCCGTTGCGCAACATCTGCGGCTCGCTCCTTGAGCGCGCGCTTCAGATCCTCCAGCTCGGCAAGCGCCGCGGCGCTCTGGCGCCGATGCTGCTCCGCGAGTCGCCGGGCCAGCTCGAGCACCTGTTCCCGGTCCGGGTCTGCCTCAGGCAGCTCCCACCCGGGCGACTCCCACGAATCCCCCCGCGACCGCATTTCCCAGAGCGTAGCGCGGTCCGGGGATTGTTCGGCTGCTCCGAGCAGGGGAAAACGGACCGGCGCGTCGAGTCGCGGAGGCAAGAAGTCGCACTCGAGCTCTGCGCGCTCGTCCTCGAGCCAAGGGGGCACGACCGCGCAGAAGAAGGCCGCCGGCCGCAAGGGCGGCAAGGCGAACGCGTGCAAGAGTTAGAGCTCGCTAGCCGTTGACTCGGATTCGTCGCGCGTGCTCGTGGCGGATCCGAACGGTGAAGTCGCCGCCGCCGAGGGGCTGGACGACGTAGCCCTCCGCGGCAAGGTCCGACCGCTCGGCCAGCACCGTTCCGGCGACGATCTGCCTGGGGCGGAAGCTCAGGCGAAGCAGCTCCGTGCTCGACGTGTCGTAGGTGCTGTACGCGATGTGCCGTCGGCCGTACGCGATCGCCTGAACGACCGAGCTCGAGCCGAGCAGGTGATCTTGCCGCCTCGGCGCGAGCTCCGGCATGGCTGCCATCGCCCAGTTGAAGCTTCGGAGGTAGTCGCCGTAGCCGTCGCTGAACCAGAACGTGTTGTGTGATCGCACGCCGCAGCACGAGATCTGGCCGTCGCCGCGCGCGAAGTACGTGGCGTAGTTGAGCGAGCGCACTGCGAGCTCACGCGCCTGCTGGTCGCCGGTGCGCGCGTAGAGGAGTGCGTTCGCAGCCGCCCAGCGCGACGTCGTGCTGCCGAGCCCGACCCGCGAGCAACAGCCGTGCTTTCCGGGCGCCCACTGCTCGTCGATGCCCCAGGCACCGAGGAAGGGGCCGCGTCCGAATGACGACCGCACCCACGTTAGAAGTGACGACGCGTGGTCGTCCCAAAGTGGGTCGACGGCCTCCGGCGAGTCCCGCGTGAGCAGGTAGTGCGCGGTCATCGTCGGTGAGGCCTGGTTGCGGCTGCGCGGGTTGTACGGCACGTCCTCATAGAAGCCGCTCCAGTCGTTCCACGCCGGACTGTTCGGATTGAGCTGATTGTTCAAGAGCCAGGACCAGGCGAGATCGCGCGCGCGCCGGTAGGCCGCGGTGTTGCCGGCGCCGACCTCGATCAGCTCGTCGAGCAACCGGACGGGCCCGACGACCATTCCTCCGAATTGCGCACCGTCGAGGACGCGCCCGGTCCGGGCATCCACGCGGAACGGCCACGGCGTATGGGTTGCGTCGCCGGCACGCACATGGCCCGCCAGCGCGTTTCCAGACCGCACAGCGGCTCGCAGGTACCGGCGCTCGCCGGTGAGCTCGTAGAAGAGCAGGTAGCCGAGCCCGAGCAGGCCGACCTTGTCCGTCTCGAGGCCGCCGTAGAAGCGCCGCGGCAGTCCCGCCAGGCAGCGGCCGTAGTCCCGTTCGCCCGCGCAGGCGGTGGCGAATGGCACGCTGCCCCACGACCACCGTGCCGGTGTCGTGCCGTGCGCGAGCTGGTAGTCGAGCATCTCGCGCACCGCGCGGATTGCCCGGCGGTCGCCGGAGTAGGGGTACCAGGCGACGAGGGAGTCGACGAAGGACGCGTTGAGGAACGCGGGATTGTGTTGCCAGTAGATCCCGTGCAACGTGTTGCCGTCGAAGACCGCGTAATTGAGAAACACCTTGGAGCGGGTCCTTGGATCGCGCGGAACGCGATGCTCGATGAAGCGCCAGCCGAGGCGAAGGACATGGTCGTAGCCGAGGCCGGCGCCGGGCCTGTACCACGGGAGCAGCTTGCCCTGGCGGTCGACTACGGCCCGGTGCCACGGCAGCAGCCGGTGCACGGGTCGAGTGCTACTTCGCTTCAGCGACTGGGGCGTGCGCGTCGAGACCAGTCCGAACTTCTTGAGGGCGGGAAGGAGCATGAAGTAGGGACGCATGTCGGCCGAGTGGGGCCACGAGCCGACGAACGTCTGCAACGGCAGGTCGGGGTTGAGGCGGCGGAGCGCACGCACCAGCGGGACGGACTGGTCCCGGGCCCTCACAACGCGATCTGACCGACTCCACCAAAGTTGCAACGGGACGCCCGATCTGGCGATCGCGCGGGCGTAGCTCAGCGGGCTCCGGCGCGCGTATGCGCGGGGATCGGATGCAGGCGTGCCGCCGATCTCCTCTCGCGCCAACCGTCGCAATCCGAACCCGATCGGGTCGCGCCATCGCCCGACGCAGCGCCTGTTGCACGCGAGCCGGGCGAAGTCTTGATAGCGGCTCGCCAGGTTCGTCACGGGGTCGAACGCTGCCGCGCCTGCGAGCAACGACGGGCGTCGCGCGACGAGGAGCAGCGTCTCCTGGCCGCCCATGCTCGTGCCGAATGCGTACACGTGACGTAGATCGAGACGTAACCAGGGAATCGCCGCCGCCACGATGCGGGGCATCCGGGCGAGGTCTGCGATCTGGCCCGAATAGCCCCAGGAGAAGCGCTCGAATCTCCTCCCCTGTCCCTCGGGGTTCACAACCGCGAAGGGCCCGACTGCCGGGAGATTGCCCCAACGGTCGACGTTCTCCTCTGCGGAGACGCCGCGACCGTGCGGCGAGATGATCAGCGGCAGCGCCGGGTTGTTGCGAGGCCCGTACCAGTCTGGAAGCACGACGAGCGCAGCGCGGCGATGTCCGTCGTGCGTCCGGTAGTGGATCGTGACGACCCGAACCTGAACGGCCTCCCAGTCGTCTCCGCGTGCTGACCCGGACGCCGCGCCGAGGCAGGCGAGCGCAAGCACGACCGCCAGACCCAGGCCCGCCCCTCGCATCGGGGCCATGATGCCGAAAGGCCCCAAATCCGGTCAGCGAGCCCTTGCGTACCCCGGGTCACAGGGGTCGAACGGCGATCCCGACTCGCTGGAGGAGGATTCCGTGAAGAGGCTGGTCTTAGTCGCAGGCGCGATCACCTTGGTGGCGGCGGGCGCAGCAAATGCACGCACCGAGGCGACGAAGATCCGAATTGCGGCCTCGATGGCCGCAGCCGAAGAAGTGCCCACGCCCAAGGGCGACGTCGGTGGAGCGAGCGGAACGTTCACCGGCACGCTGACGAAGACGGACAGCGGTGGGTCCCTCGCCTGGCAGCTGTCGTTCACCGGGCTCAGTGGCAACGCAATCGCAGCGCACATCCACGTCGCCGACCGCGGGAAGCCGGGGCCGGTGGTCGTGCCGCTCTGTGCGCCGTGCACGAGCGGCGCGAGCGGGACCGCGAACATCACTACCACGGTCCTGCAGGCAATCGAGGGTGACCGGGCGTACGTGAACGTGCACACGCCCACCAACCCGGCAGGTGAGATCCGTGGGCAACTCTCACCTGTTGCCGGTGTCAAGATCGGACTTCGGGCGAGCCAGGAGCGGCCGAAGCCGAAGGGGAACGTGAGGCGTGCACGCGGGACGTTCACGGCGACGTTCGCGAAAACAGGCTCAACCGGTGTGATCGTGTGGCGGCTGAGCTTCAGTCGCCTGACGGGGAAGGCAATCGCGGCACACATCCACAGCGGGCGGCGCGGAATCGCAGGGGCCGTGATCGTCCCGCTCTGCGCGCCGTGCAAGAGCGGCGCCAGCGGCCGCACCACGGTCAGCGCGTCCGTGCTGACTGCCCTCGAGTCAGGCGGTACGTACGTGAACGTGCACACTCGCAAGAACGCGGCGGGTGAGATTCGGGCCCAGCTCCCGGCTGTGCCCCTGACCCTCTCCTAGGGGACGTGCTGGACGGGAGGCACCGGCGTGCGGGCCGAGTGCCTCCCGGCGTCCCAACCGCGGGTCTAGGCGTCTTGCGCCGTTCGGGTAGCGCGTTTGCATTGGGAAGGAACATCCTGAGTTCATGGAGCAAGTGGTCGATCTCGCGACCCGAAAGAGCGGCGCGATTGCGGTGGCGCTCGTCTGGGATCGCGGCGACGAGACGCTACGTGTCTTCGCCTACGACGGACTGACGGGCGAGGAGATCGTGGTCCCGGTGAGCGGGGACGA
>JBKPEC010000200.1:0-4477 GCA_046728195.1 Actinomycetota bacterium | reverse complement strand
ACCCACGTGGCTACGTGCTCACCGGGCCCGACGTAGGCGCCGACAGCGAGTGGCGCCTCGATCGCGATCGGTACCTCCTCGAGACGAGCGTCCCGGGCATCTTCGCCTGCGGTGACGTTCGTTCCGGCCCTGTCAAGCGCGTTGCCTCGGCCGTTGGTGACGGCAGCTTGGCAATCGCGTTCGTCCACCAGTACCTCAGAGAGACCGGCGCGATATCCGTTGATACGGCCGCTGCGCCCTCTACTCGGGACTCGTGACGGTGCCGATCGTCGTTACTTGAGCGCGTCGACTTCGACGTACCAGTGGGTACCGGCGTACGAACGGATAGCCAGCCGGTAACTGACCGCGCCGTCAGAGCTGACGTAGGTGCGAAGCGCTCCGGCGCTGCTTGCGAAGAAGCTGTGCCCGCTGACCCCGTCCGCGCTCATCCAGCCGAACCGGGCGAGCGCGAGGCCGAAGTCGTTCGTCGCCAGGCGGTAACGGACACGCCAGCGGTCGGGGACCGTGAAGACGTTGCCTTCGTAATCGTCGCTGCCTGAGACACCGAAGAGCTTGACCCAGCGCAGCGAGCGCGCGACCGTCAGCCGTATCTGCGCGCCCTCGTAAACGGACGTGCCACCTGCCGGGATCTGGTCCAGCACCCGACCGGGCGGCGCGGCGTCGGTGAGACGCCAGACGAGCCGATAGCGGAGGCGGTGCGATGCAAGCTCCTGTTGCGCCGACGAGAGGTCGGTGTTACGCAGGTCCGGGACCACCGAGCGCGGGTAGCCGCTGGCGACAACGATGGTCACCCGCGCCGGGCGATGCAGGCGGGTGCCGGCGTGGGGCCGCAGCCCGACGACGGATCCCTTGTGGACGGTCCAGGAGGGCCTGTACGTGTACCGGCTAGCGAACCCTTGGCGTGCGAGTGATGCTGTGGCTGTCGCGGCCGCCTCGCCGGCGAGCGCGGGAACAGGCGCGAACGGCGTGCCTTTGCTCACGACGAGCTGCACTTGTTTGCCGACTGCGAGCCGCTCGCGCGGCCCGGGCCGCTGGCGAATCACGAGGCCCGCGCCGACGCGTGTGCTGTAGATCCGCTGCACGGTCACCGTGGCCGTCGGCAGCGAATGCCGGATCTGTGCCCGCGCGACGTCTTCCCGCAGGGAGACGACGTTCGGCACTCGCCGCAGCGGGTCGCGCACCTCGCCGGCAAGGACGAGCGCTCCAACGATCACGGCCGCCGACGCGCCGACGGCTCCCAGCACCCGCCGCCGCGCCCAGCGGTCGCCCCACGTCGAGGATTCGGCTGGTGTCGGTCGCGTGAGCTGAACTGTCACTGCCGGTGCAGGCAGCTCGGTGGTCCCCGTCTCGGACGCCAGTGCGATTGTTGGCAAGTCCGTCGCCCGGGCCTCGTCGAGACCGGCCGGTCGCGCAGTCGAGCCCTCCGCGAGCTCCCCGAGTCCGGCCGCTATGTCGGACGCGTCCGGCCGCTGCTCCGGGTCGCGCGCGAGCAGCGAGTCGACGAGCGCAACCGCCTTCTCTGGTGCGTCCGGCCGCAGCGCTCGCAGCGAGGGCGCGTCTTCGTGCGCGCGCCGCAGACCAACGGCCAGCCGGTCGTCGCCAACGAAAGGCAGTTCGCCGCTCAGGAGCAGGAAGAGAATGCAGCCGAGCGCATACACGTCGGCAGGCGCAGCGCTCTCGCGCCCGAGCGCCAGCTCCGGCGACCAATATTCCGGTGTTCCGAGCAGAACACCGGTCGCGGTTAGCGAGCCGGTGCTGCGCGTGATCCGCGCGAGCCCGAAGTCGGTCGTGACAACGCGTCCGCTTCCGCGCTCGATCAGGATGTTCGACGGCGTCAGGTCACGATGGGCGACACCCCTCGCGTGTGCGTATGCAAGGGCTCGCGCCACCGGCTTCATATAGGTGACGGCCTCGCCGAGCGAGAGTGGGAGCTGCCCGCGCGTCGTCTGGGCGAGGTTTCCGCCCGCGACGTACTCCATCACGAGAAACGACTGCTCCTCGCCGGACACGTAGTCGTAGATGCGGACGATGTGTTCGTGCGCGAGCGCCGCGAGCGCACGGGCTTCTCGATGGAAGCGTTGCGACTGCGCCGTATCTTCCGCGGCGAACGAACGCAACAGCTTGATTGCCACCTCTCGCCCGAGCTCGCGATCGCGGGCGAGCCAGACGACGCTCATCCCGCCCTCGCCGATCTTGTCGAGCAGCTCGTAGCGGGAAGCCAGAACCCTCATGAGCGGTCGAACTTTCCGCCGCAGATTTCGGCAGATCCACGCACGGCCACCACCCCGCTTGTCGCTGGCACCACTCTAGCGCCAGCCCGAAGTAACAGAGCCAAAAAGTCGTGGCGGTCGTTCTTCTTACGGTGCTGCCGAACTTAGAGCGGCTGCAGGTAGGCGCACGCTCTCCTGTCTTGCGGAAGCGGCGAGGAGGTGACCTTCGCCACCAGGACCCGGGTGATTGGGACTTCGGGAAGCTCGATGACCTCGCCCTGGGTGGGTGCAGGGCCGCTCCGCTCGAGAAGGAGATATCCCTGGGGCGTAGGGACGAAGAGCAGATGCTCGCTCTGCGGCTGGTCGCGCGCATCTGTCGCGATCGCGTCCTCTGAGTGTTCGCCCGGCAAAGCGGTCGCCTGGCCGTAACCGGGCATGAACGCGTCCGGGTCCGGGCTTGCTGGTTTCGTCGCCTCGGTCGGTCTGTCATCACCCTCGCTCGGAGCCTGCGGCTCCGACAAGGGAGGCGCCAAGACCTCCGACGTCTCTCCGGCCGTTTCACTCTCTCGGTCGAGCAACGAGCGAAGTCCGGTTCCGAACCCGTGCTCGCTCTTCAAGAAGCTTCCGTGCTGCTCCGCGAGTGCATTCGCAAGGGCGGGGGCCGAGACGATTCCCCGTGCGACCAAGATCTCCCCGAGTCGCCGCTCCGAATGCTCTTGTACCGCCAGTGCCTCGACCAGGTCGTCTTCGCTGATCAGGCCGGCTTCAACCAGCACGACACCAAGTCGACGCCAACCGCGCTCTACAGCACTCATGCCTTCCGATCAGCCGCCCGTAGAGGAGTAAGCACGCCTTCGGGAAGCACATTAGCGCCCCGAGGGGCTTACGAAGCCCGAAGACAACTGTGGTCGAGAGCCGACCTATTTTGATATATCGTGTTAGCTCGTGAATGTGCACCCCACTCCTCTGGAGCGCCCCTGCTTCTGCTCCGGCCTGTCCGGTAAGCGGTTCAGCGTCCTGGGGGCGGCGCTGGCGATGGCGGCCCGGGGCAGCGGCCGGGACGGTCCCTGGTTCGGGCGCCGACAAGGGTTCGGCCCGTTCGGTGGCCCGGGTGGGTTTCCACGTGGGCCGAGGGCCCGCCGTGGCGACGTGCGTGCGGCGGCTTTGTTGCTGCTCGCGGACGGCCCGCTCAACGGTTACCAGATCATGCAAGAGATCGAGAAGCGCTCGGAAGGGGTCTGGCGACCAAGCCCAGGGTCGGTGTACCCGGCGCTTGCCCAGCTCGAGGACGAGGGCCTGGTGCGCACCGAAGAAGTCGGCGACCGTCGCATCTACGTTCTGACCGACGCGGGGCGGGGCTACGTCGACGAGCGCCGCGACGACTGGGGTGTCCCCTGGGAGCAGATGACCGGCTCGGTCGGCGACGACGTCGGCGCGTTGTTCCGCGAGATGCGCCGGGTCGGGATGGCCGTTGGCCAGATCGGCCACCTCGGCGGTGCGACCCAGATCGCGAAGGCACGCGACATCCTCGTCGAGGCGCGCCGAGCCCTCTACTCCCTGCTCGCAGAGGACGAGAGCGATGAATGACCCAACGGATCGAAAGGACACACGTGTCAGCATCGAATGACCACCGGTACAACCGTGGTGACGGTCCGCGCGATCGCTCGCTGCGTGTCGGTGACCAGGAGCGCGACGCGGTCGGCGAGATACTGCGACGTCGCCACGTGGAAGGACGTCTGGACACCGACGAGTTCCAGACCCGGATCGAGCGCTGCATGGCAGCGAAGACCTATGCCGAACTCGACGAGCTCATTACTGACCTTCCGCCTGAGGCGGAGGACCGCCGTCAGTTCGGGCGTTACTGGAGCTTCCGGCCGTGGCAGCCCGCCTTCCTGCTTCTGCCCCTGGCGCTGATCGCCGCGATTGTCGTCGGCGGCCACATTGCCTGGCTGGCCGTGCCACTGTTCTTCTTCTTCGTCGTCCGGCCGCTTGTCTGGCGCGCCTGGGGCGGCGGTTATGGAGGTGGGTTGTGGGGCTGCGGCCCGCGACGCACAACCCGTATCTAAGGTGAAGGCGGTCGTCGCCGAGGACTAAATCGCAGCTCGTTCGGCGTTCGCCAGCTGTGAGAGGTACGCGTGGACGAACTGCACGGCCATCGCTCCTTCGCCTACGGCCGTGGCGCATCGCTTGCTCGATCCTGAGCGGACGTCCCCGGCCGCAAAGACACCCGGAACGTCGGTCTCGAGGAGATTCTCGGCATTTGCAGC
>JBKPEC010000199.1:0-3817 GCA_046728195.1 Actinomycetota bacterium | reverse complement strand
AGCGTTCTTCGCGACTCACGCGGACCTTCTAGCACATCGTGGTTTGCTCGATTCAGGGAGGACAACTCGTTCCGAGTGAGTAGTAAATCGACCCAGATGCACTGGCGAGACCTACTGACAAGCGAGCGAGGCGAGGTAGCTCCTCATGCTCCGCGGTCCAGCCGCAAGTCCAACCTTGGTTATGGGTTCGATACTGAGGAATTCCCGGCTCTGGCCAACGCCGCCGATGCATGGGTTGATGCCTGTAACAGCCGCCTAAAGCGATGGCGGTTGCGAGTGCGCTCAAAGAAGTACTGATCTGGCCTACGAAAGAGGGCGCCCAAGTGGATTATCGGCCTGGCGGCTCGGACTCGACCAGGGGCTAGCGCTGATTTTCTCAACGGCGTGGGCTTCCAGGGGGTCAAATGACTACGGCATCGCCAATAGGTAAGAGTGCCCGTCTAGCTCGACGTGCACGCTTCGGATGTCGTTGGCGGCGAGGCAAGTTTCGATGGCCGCGAAAAGGCTGAGCACAGCGGTGCCTGATCGCTCATCGAGTTGGACGGTGATTACCCGGCCTGAGCGGGTGCTGCACAGGCGGTGAGCTCGCGCATGAGGCAGTCGGCGTCTCGATCGGTTCGTGCTCGGATCTGTAGTTGCCGCACAGCGTCCCCCTGCTCTGACTGTAGGCAGGGAGCGCCTCGGCGCAAGCTCTTCTCTATGGGTGCCGCCGGCAAGCGCGGCCGAAGAGCAGGGCCAGTAGCCCTGCGAAGGCGATGCCGCTGTAGATATCCCACATTTCCTTCCCCTTCAAATGGAAGTGCCCGGCCGGTGCCCCCTCCGGAACCGGCCGGGACTTCCCGTTTCTTGAGCGGTGTCTTTCCTGGGCGGCGAGTACGAAACCGGCGCGACCCGGAACCCGCGTCAGCGTTCACGCCCAAACGGTCGGGGCTCCCTACTCGACTGGATGCTCCGTGAGGGGTCGGCTCTTGCGGACCGTTGTTTCAGTCGTCGCCGTGGCTGGAAACACTGGCGTATCGACGAGGCGAGCTTTCAGCATATGAGCTTCGGATCCTGCACGCCGCATGCGGAACGGCGTTGGACGCGTTTCATGCTGCCAACGACCCAGTGGATGCCGAACTCGTCGCCGACTTGCAGAAGATGGTCGAGCGAACACGACTCGAGCTTGAGCGTTTAGCCGAAATGTCGTAAAGCCATACAGGGCGGCATCACACGAGCTCGGTGCCGTCCGCGACAACGATCCGCTTGCCCTCGATCCTCAGGACGGCCTCCCAGGGGACGGCGTCCCGATGCGACGCGCCCTTGCCGATGCCGAGGTGCTCGAACAGCCCGCGCCGGCCGACGACGATCGCCTCGACGGTCGGTTGGCCATGGCCGATCGCGGCGCGCACGTCCCGGATCTTTCCCAGCCGCCCTCCCGACTGGGTCTCGACCACCCGGCCGAGGAACGAGGAGTAGGTCCTCACCGATCCGCTCCCGGAATCTTGTCGATGAGCGGCCGCAACCGATCATCGCCGCGTCCGAGACCGAGATCTTGTGCGCGCCTGCTGAGTTTTACGTGTGCAGCCACGGTATCGACATCCTCCCACGGAATCCGGACCGTGCGGCCGCCGCCGAGCCAGCCGAAGAATCGGCCCACCAAACCGGCTCGTCGTTCCCACGCGCCAGGTCCGCTCAGGATCGCCACGACCTCCAGCGGACCGCCCGGATTGCCCTGGAGTTCGAGGTCGTCCGCGTTGCCGCAGCGTCTCCCCTCGGAGTCGAGGAGCTGGCGGTCCACGAGGTGGAGTCCGATGTCGATGGTGTCGCTCAATTCTGGCCCACGTTCGTGAGGATCATCAGTGGGATCGCGGACAGCGAGACGATGAGGATGACGACGAGGTAGATCAAGCCGAGGATGTTTGCAAGCCCGCCGTTCGTGTATTCGCGCATGTAGCTGCGATCGTTGGCCACAAGCAGGATCGGTATGTACGTGAGTGGCAATGCGACCGCGGAGAAGATCACGGCGTATTCTGTCAGCTGGACTGGATCTACCCCAGTCATCACCAGCGCAAGTGCAACCACCAGCAGGACGAGCCAGGCGAGGGTGAAACGCGGCGCCCCGCGCGGATGCCGGTAACGCCCCCACTCCCAGCCGAGGAATTGCGCCAGCGCGTACGCCCCCGAGAACAGCGTGTCGATCGCGGCGCCGCCGACTGCAAACAGGATGCCGACGAGCGCGAGCAGCAACCCGATCTGTCCCAGCGGGACCTCTGTGCCGATCGCGATCGAGCCCAGAAACTCGGGCTCGATGCCTTTGTCGAGGAAGAGCGATCCGCCGACGATCATCAGCGCAACGGACAGGAAACCTCCGAGCCCGTAACCGATGATTGCGTTGGCCCTGTTCAATCCCAGATCCTTCGGGCCCCATCCCTCCTCGATTCCGCCGGAGGAGTAGAAGTAGACTTCGTAGGGCGTCATCGCAGCGCCGAGCAGCCCGATCGCGAAGTACGCGTACAGCAGCGGACTCTCTGTGTGCATGTGTGGGACGAAGCCGTGGGCGACCGCGCCCCAAGTGGGATGAAGCTTGACTGCGGCGACAGCGAACACGAGAAGGCACAAGCCTCCGTAGCCGAAGATTCGCTCGATCCAGTCGAACGATGTCACCCAGACGATCACCGCAAGCGCCACGCCGGCGACGACGATCAGCCACCGGTAGGGAAGACCAGACAGCAGCTGCAGGCAGATCGCCACTCCGCCGATTTCCGCGGTGAGCGTCAGCAGATTCACCACCTGTGCGGCGATGAGCGCCATCAGGCCCGTCTTGAAGCCAAGCCGCTCGCGCACCGCGTCGAAGACCGCTTTCTTCGAGATCGCCGCGACGCGTCCGCACATCTCGGAGTAGGTGATGATCCCGACCACACCGATCACGATCACCCAGAGGAGCTGGTAGCCGAAGGTCGCCCCCGCCGAGACGTTGAAGACCAGATCCCCGATGTCGACGAACCCGCCGATCGCGGCGAGGATGCCGAGCGCGATCTGGAAGATCTTCACTTCGAGAGCCGGTCGGCAGCGTCGGCGTCGTCCAAGAGTGGCTGCTTCAGGGCTGCCGCGACCCCGCGGTCGGTCGGATGGAGATGAAGCTGCTCGAGCTCGTCCGACACCTTCCCGGCGAGCTTCGACAGTCGGCGTACCTTCGGCTGAATCCCCGCGGACGTTGGCCTCTCTGCCAGGGCGTCCGCGAGGTTGGAAGCCGCACGTGACAGCTCCTTCGCGTGCACACGGGCGAAGTACTTCGTCGACGCGCCTTTGGACATGTCGTTCGCAAGCAACTCGCCTTCAGTCGCCAGCGAGCCGATCTTCTCCGCGTCGCGCTTCAGCGCGTGCCTGTCGACCGTGCCGCCGTTACAGCCGACCAGAACGAGAACCAGCGGGATGAGCGCGAGCGCGCGGCTCACTGCTTCTCGACGATGCTGATGGACCCGCTCGTCTTCAGCACGGCCCATTACACCTCGTCAAGAGATTTGACCTCTTGCTGCAGCCGGCGTGCTCCATGACCTCGTCCACCGTCAGCCGCTCGTTCTTCATGTTGCTCGATGAGCTGTCCGTCCTGCACGAGGATCACAGGTTTCCCCCCTGATCAATTACGAATCCGCTTCCGAGGGGCCACGAGGTTGGGCCACAACGTCCTTCGTGCGATGGAGCTAGCCGGACTCGAACCGGCGACCTCCTGGGTGCGATAACGGCGAAACGTCGTTCGCTGGCGCTTGTGCCGCTTGTTCAAGCGCTCTCACGTGCTCTCAGTTCGGCCAGGTTCTCTCAGTTTGGTAGCACCGTT
>JBKPEC010000198.1:0-3957 GCA_046728195.1 Actinomycetota bacterium | reverse complement strand
GGCCTGAGGGGCTTCAGAAAGCGCGCGAGGCGCGCCGCTTCCTGTTGGGTCAACGACACGGCGCCCTCCGCAACACCGGTCTCGTTCCAAACACTGAAGCGCACATGCGGATCGTCGGTGAGGTACTGCGAGACGCGGAGCGCCTTGCCGGCGTCACGTGGATGGGGCGCGAAGAACTCAACGATCTTGCTCCGTTGCCGCGCCGCGCACCACGGACAGAAGCGAAAACGCTCTTGGACCTCACCTCCGCAGCGCGCGCATCGCGCCATGACTGAAGCCTGCCATAGCATCGGCCGGTGCGCGAGCGTCCCGACCGGCTCCAGCGGCTGCCCGAGCAGTATTTCACTGCCTTGCTCGCACGGGTCGCCGCGGCCGCCGCGGAGGACGGCGAACCGCTCGTCGACCTCGGGCGCGGCAATCCCGAGGTCGGTCCGCCGCAGCACGTAGTCAGGGCACTGCAAGACGCGGCCGCCCGTCCCGATGTGCACGGCTACGCGCCGTTCGCCGGCCTCCCCGCGCTCAAGGAGGCAATCGCACTTCGGTACGGCGAGGTGTACGGCGTGCACGTCGACTCCGTCCGCGAGGTCGCCGTGCTGCCCGGTACGAAGACAGGGCTCATGGAGTTCGCGCTCTGCGCGGTCGACCACGGCGGGACGATCGTGCTCCCTGACCCCGGCTACCCCGACTACTTTTCGGCCGTTGCGCTCGCCGGCGCGAGTCACGTTCCGTTCTCGGGCTTCGACGTGGCGGCGGACGCGATGTACCTGAACTTTCCATCGAACCCCACGGCTGCCACCGTTCCGCCCGGGTTCTTCGAAGACGCCGTCGAGTGGGCGAGGGCGAACGACGCCTGGATCCTGCACGACTTCGCCTACGGCGATCTCGTCTTCGACGGCCGGCGACCACAGAGCTTCTTGGCGACCGACGGCGCACGCCACGCGGGCATCGAGCTCTTCAGCATGTCGAAGAGCTACGGAATGGCGGGCTGGCGGCTCGGCTTTGCGGTTGGAAGCCAGGAGCTCGTGCGCAGGATCGAGGTGATCCAGGATCACGCCTTCGCCGGCATCTTCCGGCCGGTCCAGGAGGCAGGGATCGCCGCGCTGACGGGCCCCCAGGACTCGGTCGACGAGCGCCGGGACACTTACGAGCGCCGGCGCAATCGCGCGCTCGAGGCCCTCACGGCGGTCAATGCACAGTCAGAGGGAACCTTCTTCGTCTGGTTCGAGCTTCCCGACGGCCTCAGCGCGGAGCGCCTGCTCGAACACCATCGCGTGGCCGTCGCACCGGGCGAGGGGTTCGGAGCGCGAGGCGCAGGCTGGGCGCGGCTGTCGCTCGCCGTCAGGGACGAGACGCTCGAGCTCGGCCTCGAGCGTCTGCGTGCAGCCCTTGCCTAGAGCTTCTCGATCTGCGGCTCGGAGACGCCGCCGACCGCGACCTCGTCGGCCAGTACCTCGTCCTTGATGCGCTGCTCGTACTCGAGCAGGTCAGCTTCCGCTTGTGGAAGCATCAGTCGTATCCGGTCGGTGAGCTGCAGCCCTGCCTCCTTGCGCATCGTGTTGACGCGATGCGTGAGCTCATTGACACGCGCCTCCTTGAGCAGCTCGTCGTCGACCGCAGTCGTTACAGCGACTGTGAGCGCGTCGTCCTCGGCGAGCGCCCAGCCTTCGCGCGCACTTCGCTCGACGAGCACCTCGTCGGCGCCGAGCTCGTGACCGTTCACGCGGACTCCCCCGCCCTCGAGCTGCTCGAACTCTCCCGCCTGTAACGCTGCCCGCACCGCGCCGAGCTCGCTGCCGAGCTTGGGGCCGAGAACCGGCAGGTTGGGCTTCACCCGTACCTCAGTGGCCTCGACCGGACCGAACTCGACCTCCTTGACACGCAGCTCCTCTGCGATCTCGTCGGCATGGCGCTGCGCGGGACCGGCGCCCTGCACGACGAGCCGGCGCAGCGGCTGCCGCAGCTTCAGGCCCGCTTCGCCGCGGGCCTGCCGTCCGAGCTCGACCACGCGCCTGACCTCCAGGACTTCCGCAAGGAGCTCCTCGTCCCGCTCCTGCGCGACCGGCCACGGTGCGAGAAAGATGGACCGCGGGGCTTCCTTGCAGACGCCGGCGACGACGTTGCGCCAGAGGTAGTCGGAGAGGAACGGCATCACCACCGACATCGCCTGCAGCGAGCGGACGAGCGCGCGCCAGAGCGTCCGGAACGCCGCCTCGTCGTACGAGTAGAAGCGTCGCCGCGACCGCCGGATGTACCAGTTGGAGAGATCGTCGACGAACGCTTCGAAGGACTGCACGAGGCGATACGTGAACTGCGACTCGAGCGCTTCCGTCGCTTCGTCGACAAACTGCTCCGTGCGCGCATGGAGCCAAAGGTCGAGGGGACGGAGCGCGACTCCTTCCACGCCGCGCTCGAGATCCTCCCAGCGCGGTTCGAACGTCTCGATCGTCGAGTAGTCGACGAAGAACTTGAACGAATGCCAGAGCGTGAGGAGCTTCCGCTTGACCTCCTCCGCCGGGCCGAAGCCGAAGCGGATGTTCTGCCAGGGCGGCTGCTGGCAGTAGAGGTAGCGCATCACGTCCGCGCCCATGCGCGAGAACGCCTCCTCCATCTGGATCATGTTTCCCCAGGAGCCGTGCATCTCGCGGCCCTCGGCGTCGAGCAGCTTCTCGAACGTGAGCACACGCCGGTAGGGCGCCCGGCCCGTGAGCACGACCGACATGAAGAGGAGCGAGTAGAACCAGAGGCGGATCTGCTCGCGCATCTCGGTCACCCAGTCAGCCGGGAACCACTGCTCCCAGTACTCGTGGTTCGGCAGGTCAGCCCTCGTCAGTCCCTCGGCTGCTCCCGTTGCGTACCCGCCGGGAATCCATTCGGGGTTCTGCCAGCCAAGCGTCGAGAAAGGGACGATCCCTGCGTCGAGCCACACGTCGCCGACATCCGGGATCCGGCGGACCTCTTCACCGCACGAGTCGCAGGTGATGGGAACGTTGTCGACCCACGGACGGTGGAGCTCTTCGAGCTGCTCCAGGCCGCCCGTCGCACGCGCCTCGAGCTCGGCCTTCGAGCCGATCACGTTGATGTGACCGCACTTGCACGGATAGATGGGAAGCGGCAGGCCAAAGTAGCGACGGCGCGAGATGTTCCAGTCGCCCATGTTCCGGAGCCAGTCGTCCATCCGCTTCCCGTACTGGGCCGGCGTCCACTCGACCGCGGCGTTTGCGTCCATCAGAGTCTGGCGCACTTCGTCGACCGCGATGAACCAGTCGTCGGAGATGCGAAAGATCAACGGCGTCGCGCACCGCCAGCAGTGCGGATAGCTGTGCTCGAACGTCCCCGCCTCGACCAGCAGCCCCTTCTCGGCGAGGTTCTCGACGATCTGATCCGCCGCTTCGATCGTGCTCGAGCCGTGGAGCCAGCCGTAGTTGTCGTAGAAGCGACCGCCCTCGTCGACCGGCGTCAGGACCGGCAGGTGGTGGATGCGTGAGAGCTCGAAGTCCTCGGTGCCGGCGCCGGGTGCGATGTGGACGATCCCGGTTCCCTGGTCGAGCGTGACGTCGTCCCATGGAATCACCCGATGCTCGACCTCGGCCGCGGCTGGAAGCTCGTCGAACGGACCGCGGTAGCGGAGGCCGACGAGGTCCGCCCCTAGCAGCCGCTGAGTGAAGTCCGCGTCCGGATCGAGCGCGACGGCCACCCACTCGCGTCCATCACGCAGGCCGTAGTCGGCGTCCGGCTTGACCGCGGCCGCGACGTTCGCGGGCAACGTCCACGGCGTTGTCGTCCAGACCACCAGCGCCTCGCCCTTGCGGTCCAGCAGTGGAAAGCGCACGTACAGCGACGGATCGAGCTTCTCGCGGTAGACGTCCGCCTGAGAGAGCTCGTGCTGCGAGATGGAGGTGCCGCAGCGGGGGCACCACTCCGTTGACCGGTGCCCGAGATACAGCCAGCCCCGTTCCT
>JBKPEC010000197.1:0-8855 GCA_046728195.1 Actinomycetota bacterium | reverse complement strand
GCCGCGACGCTGACGCTCCATCCGCGGTCGGCACGGCAGATGTACACCGGCGAGGCGGATCACACGTTGACGGCGGAGCTGGTGTCGCTCGTCGACGTTCCCGTGATCGCGTCCGGCGACATCACCTCTCGCGCACGCGCGCAGAGCGTGCTGGCGAGGACCGGGGCAGCCGCCGTCATGGTGGGGCGCGGTGCACAGGGGAACCCCTGGGCGCTGCGCGAGATCGTCGACGGCGACGATGCGGAGCCCTCGCGCGAGCAGGTGGCCGCGGAGCTGATCCTGTTCATCAGGGAGACCGTGCGAGAGCTCGGCGAGCGCCGCTCCTCGGGTTTCTTGAAGAAGTTCTACGGGTGGTACCTGGGTCGGGGTCGTTTCCCCCGTCCCTTCAAGCAGGAGCTCGTCCAGCTGGAGAGGACCGACGAAGTTGTGATGCGCTTGTTCGCCGCAGCGCCGGGCGCGGCGGAGATCGTCGAGCGCCTGCAGGCCGAGCTGCCCGACCGGGCCGAGGAGATCCTCCTCGACTCCATGCCAATCTCGATCTACGGCGGCGGTTAAACGCACGCAAATCCGGCGCCCGGCGTTCGCCGGCGCCATGATGATTCGCGTGCGGCTGCTGTGATTCCAACGGCTGTGAGCAGTGTCGGGCAAAGCCCGCCACTGCGTCGGCTGTCAATCGCGCCGATTGCGTTCCCACACCAGGCGGAGACCTTCGAGCGTCAGGAAAGGATCGACGAGCTCGATCGTCGACGAGTGTGGCGCGATCAGGTCGGCCAGGCCTCCCGTTGCAATCGCGCGCGACTCGACACCGAGCTCGTCCCGGATTCGCCGGACGATTCCGTCCACCTGGCCCGCAAAGCCGTAGACGAGGCCTGACTGGAGGCTCGCGACCGTCGTCCTGCCGATCACGGTCGGTGGCTCGACGAAGTCGACCTTGCGCAGCCGCGCCGCGCGGACGAAGAGAGCATCCATGGAGATCTCAATGCCGGGTGCGAGGACGCCTCCGACGTACTCCGCTTCCGGCGATACGACGTCGAAGTTCGTCGACGTTCCGAAGTCGACCACGATGCACGGAGCACCGTAACGATCGGCCGCAGCGACGGCGTTCGCGATCCGGTCCGGCCCGACCTCGCGCGGATCGTCGTACCGGATCGGAATGCCGGTCTTCACGCCTGGGCCGAGCTCGAGCAATTCAGCTTCGGTGTAACGCCCGGCGAACTCGTCGTACGAGCGAATCAGCTGGGGCACGGTCGACGAGAGGCAGATCCCTCCGACTCGAGCGAGGTCGAGGAAGCTCTTGTAGAGAGCGCCGAGCTCATCGCCGCTCTTGTTCGGCTCGGTCGCCACGCGCCAGTGCTCGGACAGCAGGCCGTCCTCGTAAAGGCCGATCAGGGTTTGCGTGTTGCCCACATCGATCGCCAGGAGAGATCCCGCCACGGCGATATCTTCACCGAATGCCCGCCCGAAAGCTTTCGCTTTCGCGCGGGTTCGAGGTACTGCGCTTCGCGCCTAACGCACGCGGGCGAAGCCCGCGTGCTCCTTTTGGGTTTCTTGTAAGCAGTTGAATCGGTCCACGGGCGGTGGCGCCGACGGGCGTCGCCGCCCGTGTGAGTCCGGCCTCCTCTAACGGCGGCTGCGCCTGCCGTTAGCTCCGGCCCTCGGTGGTTTTGGTGGACGCGCGGTCCAGGCAGAACCGCTCAAGGGCGGAAGCTAAGACCAGGCGAAGCCGGGCTTACGTTCCGCCGAACTGATGCGGGCGCGGACGCCTCAGGCGCCCGCGCCCGAACGGTAGGGAACACCCGCCCGAGCACCAACACCAATAAGAGTGCGCGGGCTCCGCCCGCGCACGTTACGCGCGAAGCGCCGTCCCTAATCCCGGGCGAAAGCATCAGCTTTCGTCCGGCGCGAAAGCGGAGCTAGTCGTCGTCCGAGGAGAGCGATTCGCCGATCTTCTCGGCCAGTGCCTCGGCGGTGAGGCTCGGCTCGTCGCCCTCGCCGCGCAGCTCTTCGACGGTCACGTCGCTCGACGTCCAGACCTCGGCGCGCGGGATGATCCGGGTCGGACGATTCTTGTCCCACACCCACACGTCCTCCATCTTCAGGTGGAAGAACGGGTAATTCGGCTGGGAGACCTGCGCCAGATCGAGCTTGTTGCACAGGTACGTCGCGTCCTGGGTGAGGACGCAGTAGCGGAAGAGCCCGAAGACGGCCGTATATTCCTTCTTGAGACGGAGCTCGAGCTCGGCTTCGAACTCGTCGAGTTCGTCCAGGTGGCTCATGGCGATGAGTGTAGCTTCGAGAGTAAGGCCTGGACGGAGCCCTGCCCGGGCACCTCGAGGCCCGGATCCAACTCTGCCAGCGGCTCCAGGACGAACCGCCGCTCGTGGAGGCGCGGGTGCGGGACTTCGAGCAACGGCTCGTCGATCGTCGACTCTCCGTAGAGAAGAAGGTCGAGATCGAGCGTCCGGGGCCCCATCGGCGGAGCCGTGGTTCGATCCCGGCCGAACGCGCGCTCGAGCTCGAGGAGGACTCCGAGAAGGGCACGGGCAGAGAGGGAGGTCTCCAGCTCGACGACGGCGTTCAGGAAGCGGGGCTGGTCGACGTAGCCGACCGGCGCGGTGTCACGGAAGCTCGAGACGGCTCGCACCTCGACGTTGGGAACCGTTCGGAGCCGCCCGATCGCGGCCCGAAGCGTCGACTCACGCTCGCCCAGGTTCGAGCCCAGGCCGACAAAGGCACGTTCCACCGCTCTAGAGCCTAGTAACGGGGAGTACTCTCCGTGGGTGGCGCCCAGGCTCCTGCTCGTCGTCGTGCTGGCTGTTCTCGCCGCGGCGCCACCTGCGAAGGCCGACCTCGTCCAGCTCGATCGGGCACAGTTGCAGCGCGGAGCGGATCTCGCGCGCCGAGCCGGGGGTGTCGAGTTGGCCTCGGAGCTCCGGCTCTGGAGTGTCCCCTCGATTGCGGTTCCCGAGCTCCGGCGGGCCGGTGTCGTCTACCTCGCACAACCCGATCGCCTGCTCGCCACCGACTCGGCCCAGACGTGGGCGACGGACCCGCTCGTGCCGATGGAGTGGTGGCGCAGTGCGGTCGGCGCCGATCAGATCGAGCCGCCCGGTGCGGGCAAGCCGGTGACAGTGGTCGATTCCGGACTCGACCTCACTCATCCCGAGTTCGCGAATCGCCCGAACACAACGGCGCTGAATCCGCAGACGACAAGCCGGGACGACGACGATCACGGCACCGAGGTCAGCTCGGTCATCGGTGCGCCGAACAACGGCGTCGGGCTCGTCGGCGTCTACCCGAACGCGGTCTTGCGTGTCTGGGACGCCAGCCCCTTCGGCTTTCTGAGTGAGGGTGATGCGATCAGAGGAATCCTCGAGGCCGCGCGGCTTGGACCCGGTGTGATCAACCTGAGCTTCGGGGGAGAGCAAGACGACCCGCTCCTTCATCAGGCAGTCGATCGCGCCTTTCGGTCGGGCTCACTCGTCGTGGCATCCGCCGGCAACGATGGCCTGAGCGGCAGCCCGTTGAACTACCCGGCCTCGTATCCGCACGTGCTGACGGTCGGCGCCACGAACTCGTCTGGGCGGGCGGCGGCGTTCTCCTCACACTCCCCCGCTCTGGACCTCGTGGCCCCAGGTGCTGACATTCCGGTCGCCGAGCCGCTCGCCCAGGAGGCTTCGGGTTACGTCCTCGACGCGAACGGCACGAGCGTTGCGTCCCCCCTCGTGGCCGGCGCCGCCGCGTGGGTCTGGACGGTCCGGCCGAAGCTCACCAACACGCAGCTGTTCGAGGTGATGCGGCGCTCCGCCACTGACATCGGGGCGCCCGGCTTCGACGACACCACCGGGTGGGGACTGCTCAACATTCCGGCCGCCCTCTCCTTCCCGGCGCCGGCGCGCGACCCGCAGGAGCCGAACGATCGCCCGGACGAGATCGAGCCCCACGCACTCTTTACGAAAGGCACTCCACCGCTGACCACGTCGGCACGTCAAACCGGCTCGATCGCGGCTCACGTCGACCGAGCCGAGGACCCTGTCGATCTTTACCGGGTCTGGGCTCCGGCTCAGCGCACCGTGCAGGCGCGCGCCAGCGGCTCCGTCGCGATCCGCCTGCTGAGGCGGTCGCCGAAGACGCAGGTGCTCGCCGTCGACCGCCAGGGCGTCGCCAAGTATCGAAACACCTCTAGGCGCAGCGCTTATGTCTACCTCGAGGTGCGAACACGCGAAGCACGCGAGTCGAGCTACCGCGTACTCGTCAGTGTCGCTCCACGGTAACCCCCGCCCACTCGGCCCACGCAATTCCCGGCTTGCGCACTCGCAGCCGGAGGGCGACGCCCGGTAGAGCCGCAACGAGCGCATCGGCGGCGGCCGCAGCGAACGACTCGAGCAAGCGGTAGTCGCTGTCTGCCGAAACACGCCGCACCACGTCGCGCACAACGCGGTAATCCGCGGTCGCCTGGATTGCGTCTTCATGCGGTTCGGGTCGTTCGAGCGTGACGTCGACGAGGAACGTCTGGCCGGCCTCACGCTCCTGCTCGTTTACACCGTGACGGCCAAAGACCTCGAGCCCGCGGACTTCGACGATCATCCCAGCACCGCCGCCGCGACCTTCAGAGCCTCGACATGCTCGCGCACGGCGTGCGCGCGAATGATCGTCGCGCCGCGCTCGTACGCCGTCACCGCCGCCGACAGGCTCGCGGACAGCGGTCCGGTCGTCGCGCCGGGATCGCCGAGGATCCGCCCGAGGGAGCTCTTGCGCGAGAAGCCCACGACCACCGGCCGGCCGAGCGCGGTGAGCACCTCCAGCCGACGTATGAGCTCGAAGTTCTGCTGGACGGTCTTGCCGAAGCCGATGCCGGGATCGAGGCAGATGCGCTCCTCCTCGATTCCCGCGGCGACGGCGAAGCGGAGCCGTTCTTCCAGGAACGACGCGACCTCGGCGGCGACGTCGCCGTAGGTCGGATTCGCCTGCATCGTGCGCGGCTCGCCCTTCATGTGCATCAGGCAAAGATAGGCACGGGACTCGGCGACGAGCTCTGCCATCCCCGGGTCTCCGCGGAGGGCCGTGACGTCGTTGACGAGCTCCGCGCCTAGCGCCAACGCCTGCCGCGCAACCTCCGCCTTGGTCGTGTCGATCGATACGGGCACGCTACGAAGCTCTTCGAGGACCGGCAGCACGCGTCTGAGCTCCTCGGCCGCGGATACACCCGTCGAGCCCGGCCGCGTCGACTCGCCGCCGACGTCGACGATCGCTGCGCCTTCGTCGACCATTCGCCTCGCGGCGGCGATCGCGGCGACAGGGTCCAGATGCAAACCGCCGTCCGAGAACGAGTCCGGTGTGACGTTGACGACGCCCATAACCGAGGGGCGCGGAAAGCGCTCCTCTATGGGTGTGTGCGAATTTGACATCGCGGGATACTTTGACCCATGGGGGACCACGACGCGCGACGGCGCGCCGCGTGGAGATTCGTGCGCGCCGTCATACGCTCCCAGAGGAGCGGCGTCATCGGCGCCGCCCTCTCCGGGCTGCTCTGGCAGGTGGGAGCAGTGGCCGCGCCGCTCATGGTCAAGTACGCGATCGACCACGGCGTCCTGACGCGCAACCGCCACACGCTGTACATCTGGCTGGCTGCGCTTCTCGGCGTCGGCCTGCTGGAGCTGACGGCCGGCGCGGTCCGGCACCTCTACGCGATCCGGAATCGATCGCGTTCGGACGCTCGCGTGCGGGACGCGATCTTCGCGCACGCGCTTCGCCTCGACGCGAGCTACCACGACCGGGTCGGGCCGGGAGAGCTGATGAGCCGCGCGTCGTCTGACTCCGAGCACGTCGCTCGGATGATGGATGCGATCGGCCACACGATCGGCTATCTCCTGACCGTCTTCGCAGTAGCGATCGTCCTGCTCGTCCTCGACTGGAAACTCGCTCTCATCGTGCTGATTCCACTGCCCGTGATCAGCGTTGCCGCCTGGGCGTACTCGCGCCGCTACCACGCGCGCACGGAGCGCCTGCAGGAGAGCTGGGGTGACACCGCGACGCTCACGGAGGAGACCGTCGTCGGCATCCGTGTCGTGAAAGGCCTCGGCGCCGGCCGACCGCTTGCTGCCCAGTTCCGCCACCGTAGCGAGACGATCGTCGAGCGCGCCCTCGACATCGCGCGACTGGACGCGGTCTTCATGCCGGCGCTCGAGTTTCTGCCGCTGCTCGGCCTGCTCGCCGTCCTCTGGCTCGGCGGACGGAGCGTGATCAACGGCGATCTCAGCCTCGGCTCCTTCGTCGCTTTCAACGCCTACGTCGCGATGCTCGTCTGGCCGCTGCGCGTGCTCGGCCAGCGCGTCACGACGCTGCAGAAGGCGGTGGGCGCGAGCGCGCGCATCATGGAGGTGCTCGAGGCCGAGCCGCAGCTCCGCGAGCCGCGCCATCCCTTGAAGCTGACCGAGCCGATCCGCGGCGACGTTCGGCTCGAAAATGTGCAGTTCGGGCACGAGGGAGATCGCCCGGTGCTCGATGGGCTCGACCTGCACGTGCCGGCCGGCCAGTCGCTCGCGCTCGTCGGGGCGACCGGTTCCGGGAAGAGCACGGTCGCCGGCCTGCTCGCGCGCCTGTACGACCCCGATAGGGGCGCGGTACGCCTGGACGGCCACGACGTGCGGCAACTGCGCCTGGCAGAGGTGCGACGTGCCGTCGCGCTCGTCTTCGAGGAGACGTTCCTCTTCACCGACACGGTGTTGGAGAACATCCGCTTCGGACGTCCGGAGGCTCGCGACGAGGAGGTCGAGCGCGCCGCGGCACTCGCCGGCGCCGCGGAGTTCATCGCCGACCTACCCGAGCGCTACGACACCGTGCTCGGCGAACGCGGCTTCTCCCTTTCCGGCGGACAACGGCAACGGATCGCCATTGCGCGCGCGATTCTCGCGAATCCGGCCGTGCTCGTCCTCGACGACGCGACGTCGGCGGTCGACGCCACGAAGGAGCACGAGATCCGGGCAGCCCTTACGACGGTCATGGCAAGCCGAACGACTCTCGTCATCGCCCACCGCCCCGCGACGATCGCTCTCGCGGATCGAGTGGCAATGCTCGAGGACGGACGGATCGTCGAGGAGGGAGCTCATGCCGAGCTTCTGCAGCGCTCCGACCGCTATCGCACGCTGCTGGCGCTCGACGAGGCCGCTTAGTGCCCCAGGCCTCGCCGCGAACGGTTTGGCGGTACACGCGTGCTCTGCTGCGTCCGGTCCGCTCGCTCTACCTCGGGGCCGCCGGCGCGGTCACGGTTTCGACGCTGATCGCGCTCGCCGGCCCGGCTCTCGTCCGCTACGCCATCGACGCGGGCATCAGCAAGCACGAGACACACGCCCTCAACGTCGCCGCCGTCGTCTTCCTGGCTCTGGCGATCCTGAAGCCCTTCGTAGTCCGCGCGCAGATACTGCTGGCCGCGCGCGCAGGCGAGCGCTTCCTGCATGCGCTTCGCGTTGCGGCCTTCGACAAGCTTCAGGTGCTGCCTCTCGGCTTCTTCGAGCGGCAGCGTGCTGGAGTGCTCGTATCGCGGCTGACCTCGGACGTGCAATCCCTCAACGAGCTCGTGCGCGAGGCGCTGGTCGAGATCACCGGCAGCGGCCTGCAGATCCTTCTGACCATGGTCGCCCTCGTGGTGCTGTCGCCGAAGCTAGCCGCCGTCTCGCTCGTGGCACTGCCGATCCTGATCGTGTCGAGCTGGAGCTTCCACCACGGAGCCGGGCGCGCATACCACACGATCCGCGACCGGGTTGCCGACACGCTGACGGCGTTGCAGGAAGGACTGGCGGGCGTGCGGGTCGTGCAGGCCTTTCGCCGGGAGGAGCGCACTCTGGACCGCTACAAGCCGCGGAGCCAGGCTCAGGTCAGCGCCTGGAGGCGGGCGTCCTTCGTGAACATCCGCCTGTTCGCATTCCTGCCGCTCGCGCAGGCGGCGGCACTGATCGTCGTGCTGCTCGCCGCGGCGTCGATGTACCGGGACGGCGCGATCTCGATCGGGACGATCACCGCGTTCGTCCTGTACCTGATTCAGCTCTTCGATCCGATCGGCCGCTTCACCGAGTGGCTTGGCGAGTTCCGCTCGGGCCTCGCAGCTCTTGCGAAGATCGTCGGGCTGCTCGACGTTCCGAGCCCGACCGAAGAGCTGCCAGGGGCAGTCGAGCTTCCGCGTCAGGGCACGCTCAATCTGCGCGGTGTCAGCTTCGGCTACGGTGACGGGCGCACAGTCGTGCGCAACGTGACGCTCGCATTTGCGCCTGGCGAACAGGTTGCGCTCGTCGGGGCAACGGGCGCGGGGAAGTCGACCGTGGCGAAGCTCGTCACGCGGCAGTACGACCCGCAGCAGGGAAGCATCGAGCTCGGTGGCGTCGATCTCCGCGACGCGACGCTCGAGTCGCTGCAGCGGCGCATCGTGCTCTTGCCTCAGGAGGGCCACCTTTTCAGCGGCACGATCGCGGACAACGTACGCCTGGCGCATCCCGACGCCACGGACGAGCAGGTACGGGACGCGCTGCGAGACATCGGTGCATTGGAGCGCTTCGAGGCGCTGCCCGAAGGACTGGCGACCGACGTGCAGACGCGAGGGCTCCGTCTCTCTGCCGGCGAACGCCAGCTCGTGGGTATCGCACGCGTGGCGCTGGCCGATCCCGCCGTGATCGTTCTCGACGAGGCGACCTCGAGTCTGGACCCGGCGACGGAGGTCGCCGTCGAGCGCGCACTCGCAGCGGTCGCCAAGGGGCGGACGGTCGTGACAATCGCGCACCGCTTGTCCACCGCGGAGCGCGCCGATCGCGTCGTGGTCATGGAGCACGGCCGCGTCGTCGAGGTCGCTCCCCACGACGAGCTCG
>JBKPEC010000196.1:0-18451 GCA_046728195.1 Actinomycetota bacterium | reverse complement strand
TCGCATCCCGTTCATCGGCGACGTCTTCGGCGATCTGAACCTGATGATCTGGGTGATGTTCGCGACGATCATTCTTTCGTACATCGTCATCTTCCGGACGCCGCTGGGGCTGCGCATCCGTTCCGTCGGCGAACATCCGCGGGCGGCCGACACGGTCGGCATTTCCGTCTACAAGATCCGCTACAGCTCTGTGATCGTCTCAGGCGTGCTGGCCGCTCTTGGAGGCGCGTACCTGTCGATCGGGTTCCTCGGGTCGTTCAACGAGAACATGACGGCAGGTCGTGGCTTCATCGGGCTCGCCGCCCTTATCTTCGGTAACTGGCGGCCCTTCGGCGCGTTCGCCGCGGCGCTGCTGTTCGGCTTTTCGACGGCCCTGTCCTTCCGTCTCGCCGACCCCTCGGTCTGGCCGCACCAGGCCGTCCTCTTCCAGGCGCTCCCCTACGTGTTGACGTTGATCGCCGTCGCAGGCGTGATTGGCCGATCGATCCCGCCCGCCGCGAGTGGCCGACCGTATCGCAAGCAGTAGCCGCCGCGCCTGGGTCGCGCTCGCGCTCGGCATCGCCGCGATCCTGGTGATGCCGGCGGCGATCGAGGTCTCGCGGCGCTCGAAGGCCGTCGGCCTGCTCGATACGGCCTACGCGATACCACTCGCCTTCCTGCTCGCGTTCGTAAGCGTCGTGATGGCGCGGCGTGCACGTCACAATCTCCGCTGGCTGCGCGTACGGGAGGGCGGGACCGCCGTCGCGCAGACGGCGGTGGTGGTCGGCACGTTCGCCCTGTTGCTCGCGGTGGCGGCCGCTCTGTCGGTCGGTTTCTACGGCCTCGTCGTGGTCTACCAACACTCGCGCTGACCCCCTAAGATGGTGCGGCCGCCGTGTTCGAAATCGGAACCAGCCTGAGAGAGGCGCGCCTGCGCCAGGGACTCGACTTCCCCGAGCTCGAACAGGGGACGAAGATCCGCGCCAAGTACCTGCGGGCGCTCGAGGACGAGCAGTTCGACGTGCTCCCTGCCCAGACCTACGTCAAGGGCTTTCTTCGCTCCTACGCCGAGTACCTCGGCCTGGACGGGCAGCTGTACGTCGACGAGTTCAACTCCCGGTTCGTCGTCGGGGAGGACGAGCACCCGCCGCGCCCGAGACGGTCTACGCCGCAGCCTCGGGGGGTTCAGGTCCAGTCTCGTGTCGTCCTGCTGACCCTGCTCGGGATCGCCGCTGTGACGGCCCTCGTCATCGTCGCATGGACCCGGGGCGAGCCTCAGAAGGTGCCTCCGGTGGGGCTCGGCAGCTCTGTTCAGACGCCCACCACGCAGACGCCGGCGAAGACGGCAGTGCCCGCGAGCTCGGTGCGTCTGATCGTGCGCGCAAAACGCGGCCCCTGCTGGCTGTCGGTGCACCGCGGCTCGGCGACGGGCTCGATCCTCTATCAGGGCACGCTCGAGCACGGACAGAATCAGGTCTTCCGCGGGCGCCGACTCTGGATCACGCTCGACCGGCCCGAGAACCTGCAGATGATCCTCAACGGGCGAACGCGCCTGTTGCCGGTCGGCGGCGTGAAGACGTTGATCGTCACGCCGCGCACCATCCGCCCCGCCGTGTGACCGAACGCCCGCGAGCGTTCGTCGTCGTCACAGGCAGCGAGCTCGTCCGCGGGGACCGGACCGACCTGAACGGGCCGTTTCTCGCCGCGGAGCTCCTCCGCCTCGGGATCGAGCCCGCGCGCATCTCGATCGTCGGCGACGCGGAGCACGAGCTCGCGGAAGCGCTCGCGGAGGGCCTGCGCGCCGACCTCCTGGTCGTCTCGGGCGGGCTCGGCCCGACGCACGACGATCGCACGGTCGAGCACGTCGCCCGGGCAACCGGGGTCGGGCTGACGGTCGACGCGGGGCTGCACGACGAGATCGGCGGGATCTCGCGAGCCTTCGCCGAACGACTCGGGCGGCCGTACGTCGACTTCGAGGTCGGTGTTCGGAAACAGGCGACGATTCCGGAGGGCGCGCTGTCCCTGGGGCTCGCCGGGACTGCTCCCGGCCTCGTGCTCGAGCATGGTGATTCCGTCGTGGTCGTGCTTCCGGGCCCGCCGCCGGAGCTGCAACGACTGTGGCGCGTCGCCCTCGGCACCGAGCCGGTGCAGCGTGTCCTGCGTCGCGCACAGCCGCCTGGTTTCCGGGAGCTGCGCTTCTTCGGCGCGAGCGAGTCGGCGGTCGCGAGGGCGCTCGCTGACGCCGGGGGCGACGGCGACGGGGTGGAGGCGACGATCTGCGCCCGCGACTTCGAGATCCACGTGGATCTCGTGGTCGCACCCGGAGCCGAGCGCCGCGCGGACGAGCTTGCCGACCGGCTCGTTGCTCCGCTGGAGCGTTACCTCTTCACGCGAACGGAGCAGCCTGTCGAGGAAATCGTCCTCGAGCTCTGCCGCGCCCGCGGACTGACGCTCGCCACTGCGGAGTCGTGCACGGGCGGCATGGTTGCCGAGCGGATCACCTCCGTGCCCGGCTCGAGCGACGTGTTCGTCGGAGCCGTCGTCGCGTACGCCGACGAGGTGAAGTCGCAAGAGCTCGGGGTGCCGGTCGAGGTCCTCGAGCAGCAGGGCGCGGTTTCGGCCGAGGCGGCAGCGGCGATGGCGTTCGGAGCACGCGAGCGCCTCGGCACCGACGTGGCGGTGTCGGTGACCGGCATCGCCGGGCCCGGTGGGGGGACGGAGACCAAGCCGGTCGGCCTCGTCTACCTGCACGCCGTCGGTCCGGACGGCAACCGCAGCGCCGACTTCGTCCTGCCGGGGGATCGGAACACGATCCGTCGCCGGGCGACCGCCACGGCCCTTCACCTCGTGCGGCGACTCCTGCAGCAGAATCGCGACGATTCTGCGTGACTCTTCCGGCTAGCCTCGAAGGCCGTGAACGTGCACGCCTGTTCTGCGCTCTCCGCCTGCCCGACGCGGCGCTGGACGTCCTGTCGACATGGCAGGAGGCCCACATCCGGAGCGGCCGGCCCGTTCTCCGGGAGCAGCTGCACATCACGCTGGCGTTCCTCGGCCACAGGCCGGTGGAGGAGCTCGAGTCGATCCTCGGCGCGCTGCGCGAGTCAGCCGCGGCCGCCGGGGCGATCCGCCTGGTGCCGGAGCGCTACCGCGAGACCCGGAGCGTCGGCATGCTCGCCTTGAAGGATCTGAGCGGCGGGGCGGAGCCGCTTGCCGACGGCCTCCAGCGGCGGCTGGAGACGCTGGGCGTCTACGAGCGGGAGCGGCGACAGTGGCTCCCGCACGTCACCGTCGTCCGCTTCCGGAAGCGGCCGCGGCTGCAGCCGCCGCTCCCCGAGCTGGGCGACGTCGTGCCGTCCGACGCTGCTGTTTACCTGTCTCAGCTGCGACCCAGCGCGGCCGAGTACTTTGTTGTCGAATCGTTTGTCTTGGGAGGGTGAGGTCAGTGGATCGCGAGCAGGCTCTCGATGTCGCGCTCGGCCAGATCGAGCGACAGTTCGGCAAGGGCGCCGTGATGAAGATGAACGACCATGCGGCCGTGTCGATCGGCGCGATCTCCACGGGCTCGCTCGCGCTGGACCTCGCGCTCGGCATCGGTGGCCTGCCCCGAGGCCGCATCGTCGAGGTGTTCGGACCGGAGTCGTCCGGCAAGACCACCCTCGTGTACCACGTGATCGCGGAGGCGCAGCGGCGCGGCGGGATCTGCGCGTTCATCGACGCTGAGCATGCGATGGACCCGACCTACGCCAAGCGGATCGGGGTCAACATCGACGACCTCCTCGTCTCGCAACCCGACACGGGGGAGCAGGCACTCGAGATCGCAGAGCTCCTGATCCGCTCGGGCGCACTCGACGTGGTCGCAATCGACTCCGTCGCAGCACTGACGCCGAAGGCCGAGATCGAAGGCGAGATGGGCGACTCGCACGTCGGCCTCCAGGCGCGGTTGATGTCACAGGCGCTGCGCAAACTCGCAGGGACGCTCAACCGCACCGACACGATCTGCATCTTCACCAACCAGCTGCGCGAGAAGATCGGCGTGATGTTCGGCAATCCGGAGACGACGCCGGGGGGACGCGCGCTGAAGTTCTACTCCTCGATCCGCCTCGACATCCGACGCATCGAGACGCTGAAGGAAGGCGTCGAGGCAATCGGCAACCGCGTTCGCGTGAAGGTGGTGAAGAACAAGGTCGCACCACCGTTCAAGCAGGCGGAGTTCGACATCATCTACGGCTCGGGCATCTCCTGGGAAGGCACCGTCCTGGACGCCGGCCTCGAGCGCAAGGTCGTCCAGAAGTCTGGCTCCTACTTCAGCTTCGACGAAGAACGTCTCGGTCAGGGACGTCAGAACGCGACTGCCTTCTTGCGCGAGCATCCGGACGTGTGCGAGGGGATCCTCGCTCGCATCCAGGCCGAGCTCGGCCCGGAGCAGCTGGCGTCGGCGAGACTGCTGCCGGCCGCGGCGGCGAGCGGTGAGCAGAACGGCCAGGTCGAGGCCCAAGAGAAGGAAGCCGTCCAGAAGGCTGCCTCGAAGAAGTAACGCCGACCGTGCCGACGATCACGGCCCTGCGGGAGAGACGGCGCGGGCAGGTTGCCGTTGAGCTCGACGGTGCGCCGTGGCGTGACCTTCCCGTTGCGGTCGTCGCCCGAGCCGGGCTCGCCCAGGGAGTCTCTCTCGACCGCCCGACGCTGCGCCTGCTGCGCCGCGAGCTCCGGCGACAGGAGGCGTTGTCGGTCGCCACGCGCGCGTTGCGCGCCCGCGACCGCTCGGAGCATCAACTGGCGGAGCGCCTCGAGCGCGCGGCGGTCGCACCGGCCGCGATCGAGGCCTCGCTGAGGGCGCTGTCGGGCGCCGGCCTCGTCGACGACGCCCGCTTCGCGGCGAATCGTGCGCTCGCGTTGGCCGACCGCGGCTACGGCGACGCGGCGATCCGTCAGGATCTCGAGCGCCAGGGAGTCGTGGCGGAACACGTGGAGACGGCGCTGCAGGCGCTCGAGGCCGAAGCCATGCGGGCCGAGCGCGTCGTCGCGGCACGCGGGCCGGGGCCGCGAACTGCGCGCTACCTGGCGTCGAAGGGCTTCGGAGAGGACGCCGTCGAGGCCGCTCTCGGCGCCGGTTTTGCAAATGACCCCTGAACGGCGGTAGGATGCGAAGTGCATCCATTCGTCGTTTTGCCTGCATAGAGACGTTTTCCGAATCGCACTCGTTCTTCTGAAATCAATGTCAGCCACCGATCACTCCGACACCGAAAGGCTCCTCACAGCGGGGAGATAGTCGGACGCTTCCTCGAGCCGCGGTGTCGGCTCGCTTGATCGATTCGGGACTTCCTGTGCCGGCCGAACTGCCGGGTGGGTGTCGCGATAGCAATCGCGGACAATCGACCCAGGAGCACGCCCATGCTGGTCGCCATCGGGATCTTGATCGGCCTCATCCTCGGGGGGATCGGAGGAGCGTTGGCCGTCGGTGCCCTCGGAAAATCGCGGCTGGGTGCAGCTCGGCAACAGAGCAAGCAGCTGATCGAAGAGGCTGAGCGCGAGGCGGACACGCTTCGCCGGGAAGCCAAGATCACGGCGCGAGAGGAGGCGGTCAGGCTTCGCGCCGACATCGACCAGGAGGTCGCCGAACACCGAGGGCGGATCGTCAAGGTGGAGGAGCGTGTGCTCGCGAAGGAGGAGGAGATCGACTCCAAGCTGACGGAGATGACGCGCCGCGAGCAGGGGCTGGCCGACCGCGAGACGCATCTCAAGCAGCTCCAGGAGGAGTACAAGCAGGCCCGTGACCAGCAGCTGGCCGCCCTCGAGCGAATCTCGGGGATGACCGTCAACGAGGCCAAGCAGAGCCTGCTCGAACGCTCGGAGGACCTCGTCCGACACGAGCTCGCGCGCCGGGTCCGACAACTGGAGGAGGAGGCGCGGACGGAGGCCAAGCGGCGTGCCCGCAACCTCGTCGCCGACGCGCTGCAAAGGGTCGCCGCCAGCCACGCGGCGGAGACGACCGTCTCGGTCGTCGAGCTTCCCTCAGATGACATGAAGGGACGCATCATCGGCCGCGAGGGTCGCAACATCCGCTCGCTCGAGCATCTGACGGGGGTCGACTTCATCATCGACGACACGCCGCAGGCGGTCGTGCTGTCCTCCTTCGACGGGATCCGCCGCGAGGTTGCGCGGCTGACCCTCACGAAGCTGATCGAGGACGGCCGGATCCACCCGGCCCGGATCGAAGACACCTACTACCAGTCCAAGTCCGAGATCGAGGACACGATCACGCAGGCCGGCGAACAGGCGGTGTTCGAGGCGAACTGCGGCGACTTCCACGAGGAGCTGGTGAAGATCATCGGGCGGCTCCGCTACCGGACGAGCTACGGCCAGAACGTCCTCAAGCACACGCTCGAGGTCGTCCACCTCGCCGGGATCATGGCCGCTGAGGTCGGCGCAAGCGTCAAGGTGACCAAGCGCGCCGCGCTCCTGCACGATGTCGGCAAGGCGATGACGCACGAGATCGAAGGCTCGCACGCCTCGATCTCCGCGCAGCTTGCGCGGCGGTACGGTGAATCGCAACACGTGGTGCACGCCATCGAGGCGCATCACTACGAGGTCGAGCCGCAGACGGTCGAAGCCGTCCTGCTCATCGCCGCGGATGCGATCTCCGCTTCACGGCCCGGCGCGCGCGGCGAGAGCCTGGAGCACTACATCAAGCGCCTCGAGTCGCTCGAGGAGCTCGCGGCGCAGAAGCCCGGCGTCGAGAAGGTGTATGCGCTGCAGGCAGGGCGCGAGATCCGCGTGATCGTCAAGCCCGGTGAGGTTGACGACGACGGCGCGGTGCTGCTCTCACACGAGATCGCGCGCGAGATCGAAGACCAGCTCGAGTATCCGGGCCAGGTCAAGGTGACCGTGATCAGGGAGAGCCGCGCGGTCGACGTCGCGCGCAACATCGCGAACGGCGGCGGTCACCACGAGCCGCTCCCGGCTCCACCCGCGCCCGCGGTGCAACCGGACCAGGCGGCTTAGTTTCTCTTTGCCAGAGACGCGACGACGCCGAGCGTGACGTAGACGGCCCCCGAGAAGTACCGGACCGCCCGCCGCTTGCGCCGGAAGAGATTCCCGACCGTGCCGGCGGCGAGCGCGTAAAGGGAATCGCTGACGAGCCCGAGGCCGACGAAGGTCAGCCCGAGGACGAGGACCTGTGACCAGACGCCCCCGCGGCCCGCGTCCACGAACTGCGGCAGCAGGGCGAGGAAGAAGAGCGCGGTCTTCGGATTGAGCACGTTGACCACGGCTCCGCGGACGAACGCGCGCTGCATGGCATTGCTCTCGACCTCGACCTCGACGTGCGCCTCGCGCTCGAGCAGCTTGCGGATTCCCAGGTAGACCAGGTACGCAGCGCCGGCGTACTTGACGACGTCGAACGCGAGCGCGGACGCGACGATCAGCGCCGAGAGCCCCGCCGTCGCCGCGCCGACGTGAACCAGCGAGCCGAGGTGGACTCCTCCGACGGAGGCGAGACCGACCTTACGGCCTTGTTCTGCGCTCTGAACGACGATGTAGAGGACCGCCGGGCCGGGGATTGCGAGGAGCGCCACGGCGGCCAGGCAGAAGAGCCAGAGCGAGGTGGAGTCCGGGAAGACCACGGGTAGCATTCTGGCCCGTGCGGCGGTACCACGTCACCACCTTCGGCTGCCAGATGAACGCTCACGACAGCGAGCGGATCAAGGGCATGCTCGAAGAGCTGGGGCTCGGCGAGGCTCCCACACAGGACGAGGCCGACGTCCTCGTCTTCAACACCTGCACGATTCGCGAGAAGCCCGACCAGAAGTTCGCGGCACACCTGGCGCAGGCCGCGGCTTTGAAGAGTCGCGATCCCGACAAGGTGATCGCGGTCGGGGGTTGCTACGCCGAGGCGCAGCGTGAGCGGCTGTTCGAGCTCTATCCATACGTGGACGTCGCCTTCGGGCCCGGATCGATCCCGCACCTCGGCGAGTGGCTCGGGGCCGGCGGGCTCGGGCTTGCGCGCGGCCGCTTCGGGCTTGACGAGCGGTCCTTCGCCGGCGAGCTCCCGATGCATCGCGAGCGCCGGTTCCAGGCGTGGGTGCAGATCTCGATGGGCTGCAACTCGAAGTGCGCGTATTGCATCGTGCCGACGGTTCGGGGACGCGAGGTCAGCCGCAGGCCGGGCGAGGTCGTCGCCGAGGTGACCAGGCTCGCGGCGGAGGGAGTCCGCGAGGTGACGTTGCTCGGACAGAACGTGAACTCCTGGGGCCGCGACCTCGCGCCCGACCTTCGCACCGAGTTCGGTGAACTGCTCCGAGCCTGCGATGCCGTCGAGGGGATCGAACGGATCCGGTTCACGAGCCCGCATCCGAAGGATTTCCGGCGGCCCGTGATCGAGGCGATGGTCGAGTGCGACGCGGTGTGCGAGCACGCCCATCTCCCGTTGCAGTCCGGCTCATCCCGCATCCTGAAGGCCATGCGGCGGACGTACGATCGCGAGCGCTACCTGCGCCTCGTCGGCGAGCTGCGCGCCGCCATCCCCGATCTCGCGCTCACCACCGACCTGATCGTCGGGTTCCCGGGGGAGACCGAGGATGATTTCGCGGCGACGCTGGAGGCAGTCGAGGAGGTCGGATTCGACAGCGCATTCACCTTCGTGTACTCGCCGCGAGCCGGTACGGAAGCCGCGGCGATGCCCGACCAGGTGCCGGGAGACGTGAAACGCAAGCGGATCGAGCGGCTGATCGAGGTCGTGCAACGAGTCGCCGCAGTCCGCAATGCTGCGAGGGTCGGCGGGGTCGAGGAAGTCCTCGTGGAAAGCCCGAGCCGCACCGATCCTGCGCTGCTGCGGGGACGGACGCGCCGCAACACGACCGTGAACTTCGCGGGCAGCGCGGCGCCGGGAGAGATCGTGCCCGTTCGGATCGAGGAGGCGACCTCCACGACCCTGCGCGGTGTTCAGGCCGTTGCGGTCGCCGCCTGATGCGGATCCTCGTCACCGGCTCGAGCGGGCAGATCGGGACCAATCTGGCGCTGCGACTCGCGCGCGACGGGCACGAGGTCTTCGGAGTCGACAAGCGCCTGAACACCTGGACGGACGACTTCCGCTACTTGCTGCAGGACCTATCCGGCCACTATCCGTCGTTCCCCGGCGGCATAGGCGGCGTCGAGTACCCGGACGTCGACCTCGTCGTGCATCTCGCGGCGCATGCCAAGGTCCATCAACTGGTCCGTCAGCCGCACCGTGCGCTCGAGAACGCGGTCATGACGTTCAACGTCCTCGAGTTCTGCCGCCAGCAGAACGTGCCCATCGTGTTCTCGTCGAGCCGCGAGGTGTACGGCGACGTGCACCGGTTTGCCGAGGAGGAGGCGAGTGAGGCAAGCGCCGACTTCGCGTACACGGAGTCCACATACTCGGCGTCGAAGATCGCGGGCGAGGCTCTCATCTATTCGTACGCCCGCTGTTACGGGATGCGCTATCTCGTTTTCCGTTTCTCGAATGTGTATGGACGCTACGACAACGACCTGGCCCGGATGGTGCGGGTCCTGCCCTTGTTCATCCACACGATGCTGCGGGATGAATCGGTAACCGTGTTCGGCCAGGAAAAGACGCTCGATTTCACGCACGTCGACGACTGCATCGACGGGATCACCCGTGGGATCGAGGCGCTGGCCGAGGCGCGAGTCGTGAACGAGACCATCAACCTCGCCTACGGACAGGGCAACTCTCTCGTGCACGCCGCCGAGTTGATCGCGGCCGAGCTCGGAGTCGAGCCGAAGATCGCGCTCGCCCCGTCGCTGCTCGGCGAGGTGACTCATTACATCGCCGATCTGTCCAAGGCGCGGCAGCTGCTCGGGTATGAGCCGAAGGTGCCGCTCGAGGACGGCATCCCGCGCGCGGTCGCATGGTTCAAGGAGCACAGGGCAGCGCATCCGGAAGAGGACGGCCCGCTTCCGACAGACACGCTGTTTCCGCAGGACGCAGAGATTGGCTGGAAGCCCAGCTCGGCCCGAGTCGGTTCCTAGCGTCGTCGCGATCTTCGGCCCGACCGCGTCGGGCAAGACGGCCGTCGCGGAAGCCGTGGCCGGCCGGCTCGGGGGGGAGGTCGTGTCGGCGGACTCCATGCAGGCGTACCGCGGCTTGCCAATCCTCACCGCACAGCCGACTCGGCCGACTCGCCTCGTTGCGATCTGGCCGCTTGCGCACGAGGGCTCGGTCGCCGAGTACGCCCAGCTCGCGCACGCAGAGATCGACGACCTCCTCGCCGCCGGTCGAACGCCGGTCGTCGCCGGCGGGACCGGCCTCTATCTTCGAGCCGCGCTCGCCGAGCTGCGGCTGCCGCCGGCGCCTTCCTCCTCGTTGCGTGCGCGCTGGGAACGCCTCTATGACCGCCTTGGAGCCGACCGCGCGTACGCCGTCCTGAGCGAGCGGGATCCCGACGCGGCGGCGCGAGTCCACGCGAACGATCGCCGACGCGTCGTCCGCGCGCTCGAGCTGACCGACCTTGGGTCTTCGCTTCGCCCGGCCGAGGACCGGCTCTGGACGGAAGAGACTCGACATCCGACCGTGATCTTCGGGCTCGAGGTCTCTCGCGACGCCCTGGGGAGGCGGATCGAGCGTAGGGCGCGCGCGATGTTGGAGGCCGGTGTTGTCGGCGAGGTACGCGCCGCGCTGGCAGGACCGATCTCTACGACAGCAGTGCACGCCCTTGGTCTGCGCGAGATCGCCGAGAGCTCGCCGAACCGCGCGCTCGAGGCGCTGATCCTGCGCACTCGGCGTTATGCGGCGTATCAGCGCAAGTGGATGCGGCGCATTCCTGGCCTTGTTAGCGTCAACGGCGACCGGGCGGCAGACGAGATTGCGGATGACATTGTGGAAATGGCAGGCGCTTGGCAACGACTATC
The DNA here is from genome assembly GCA_046728195.1 of Actinomycetota bacterium. GTDB lineage: Bacteria > Actinomycetota > Thermoleophilia > Gaiellales > Gaiellaceae > 3-1-20CM-4-69-9. Next base: position 7,585 of record JBKPEC010000196.1, on the reverse strand, counting down.
TGCTGGTCGAGCAGGCTGACCTTCCCGAGCCGCTCTCGCCCGACAGCGTTCGCCGCTTGTGCGACTACCACTACGGTGTCGGCTCCGATGGTCTCCTCGAAGTGGTGGCCAGCGACGATGCGCACGCAGACCTCCGAATCTGGAACCCGGACGGCTCGCTCGCCGAGATCTCGGGCAACGGTCTTCGGATCGCGGCCGCCTGGCTCGCGCGGCGAAGCCGTGCGAACGCGGTCACGATCTCTGTCGGTGCGCGCACGGTCGACGCTTGCGTACGCGACGACGGGAACGTCGAGCTCGAGCTCGGACCGGTGGAGGTGGGGAAGACCGAGACGGTCGTGGTCGGCAACGAGCACGTCGAGCTCACGCCTGTCTCGGTCGGCAATCCCCACGCGGTCGTGCGACGTGAGCCCGAACGTGACGAGCTGCTCCGACTCGGCCCGTTGATCGAGCGGCACGCGCGCTTTCCTGATCGAACCAATGTCCAGCTCGTGCGGGTCGATGACCCGCATGAGCTCACGGTTGCCGTCTGGGAGCGCGGCGCGGGGGAGACGTTGTCCTCCGGCTCGAGCGCCGTGTCCGCCGCGGCGGCGGCGGTGGCGAACGGGTGGTGCGAGAGCCCGGTCCACGTTCATCTCCCGGGCGGCGACCTCCTGGTCGTGCTCGACGGCGACAACCACGCCCGCCTCACGGGCCCCGCCGTGGAGATCTGCCGAGTGGAGCTCGTCTAGGCGCGGCTCAGCGGAGCGCCCCAGCCCGTTCCCCCACCCCGGGGTGGGGATGGCTCCCGCCGCCCTCGTGGGCGACGATAGCGGGACGTTCCGCACAGGTGTGTGACGATTCGGGGCCGAGAGTCAGGCGCCCAGGCCGTGCTCGCGGAGGGCTTCGTTCAGGCTCACCTTGAGGTCGGTCGACGCGCCGCGCCACCCGACGATCAGCGCGCACGCGAGCTGGTAGGTGCCGGCGGGAAACTGCTTCGGGCGCGTCCCCGGCACGACGATCGCGCGGGCGGGAACCGAGCCACGGCGTTCGACCGGCTCGTCACCCGTCACGTCGATGATGGGCACGGACGAGGTCAGCGACACATTCGGTCCGATTACAGCGCCGGCGCCGATCCGCACGCCTTCGGTGAGGATCGCACGCGAGCCGACGAAAGCGCCGTCCTCGACGATCACCGGCCGCGCTCCGGGCGGCTCGAGCACGCCGCCGATCCCCACCCCGCCGGCAAGGTGCACATCAGCGCCGATCTGGGCGCCGGAGCCGACGGTCGCCCACGTGTCGACCATCGTGCGCGGGCCGACCCACGCGCCGATGTTCACGTAGCTGGGCATCATCACGACCCCGGGCGACAGGAACGAGCCGTAGCGCGCGACGGCGGGCGGCACGACTCGCACACCGAGCCGTTCGTAGTCGCGCTTCAGCGGGATCTTGTCGTTGTATTCGAACGGCCCGACCTCTTCAGGCTCCATCTGCCGCAGACGGAAGTACTCGAGAATTGCCTCTTGTGCCTCGCCGTTGACCCGCCAGCCGTCATCACCGTCCGGCTCGGCGACTCGCACCTCGCCGCGGTCGAGTGCTGCGACGATCTCCTCGACGCGCTTCGCGTTCAGAGGATCTCCTCGAGGATCGCAGCCGCGCGGCGACACTCCTCCTCGGTGGGCACGAGGGCGAGTCGCCAGTAGCCCTCGGCTGCCGGCCCGAAGAACGTGCCGGGCGAGACGATCAGCCCTCGCTCCAACAACCGACCAGCGAAGCTTTCGGACGACTCGCCGTTCGGAACCTCGAGCCACAGGAACATCGTCGCCGTCCCGCCTGCGAGCCGAATGCCCTTGCTTGTCAGCGTCGGCAGCAACGCCTCGCGCTTGCGCCTGTACATGTCGCGCGTGCGCTCGACGTGCGCTTCGTCGTTCCACGCGACGACGGAGGCGCGCTGCACGAACTCCTGCGGCGCCGTCCCGACAGTCGGCCTGAACTGCTTCAGCGCTCGGATCAAGTCTGCGTCAGCCGCGACGAATCCGGAGCGGTAGCCGGTCATCGACGAGCGCTTGCTCAGCGTGTTGAAGACGGCCACGTTTCCGAGCTCGCGCACCTCGAGCGCGGAGTGGGGCGGCCTGTCGAACCAGAGCTCCGTGTAGGCCTCGTCGCACGCGAGGAGAAATCGGTGCTTCCGAGAGAGCTCGGCGATCCGCACGAGGAAGTCGAGCGGCGCCACGGCTCCCGTCGGATTGTTCGGGTAATTGATCCAGACGATCGCCGCCTGCTCCCAGGTCTCCGGGTCGACGGCCTCGAGCTCGGGCAGGAAGCCGTTCCGCTCGAGCAGCGGCACCTGCACGACCTCGGCCCCGGCGAAAACTGCACCGCGATCGGGTACGGGGTAGCCCGGCTCGGTGGTGACTACAACGTGTTTGGCGGCGCCGCGGTCGACCACGACTTGAGCCAGCAGGAAGATCGCCTCCTTGGAGCCGTAGGTGGGGATGATCTCCGTGTCGGGGTCGAGGTCGACGCCGAACCGGCGCGAGCACCACGCGGCCACCGCGCTTCGGAGCTCCGGGAGCCCTTCGGCGAGCGGGTAGGTCGAGATCTCGCTCAGGCTGTCGGCGAGCGCGCGCCGAATCATCGGATCGGTCGGGTCGCGCGGGTCGCCCTTGCCGAAGTCGATGAGCTCCACGCCCTCGGCCGCGAGCCGGCGCTTCGCCTCCTCCAGCTTGACGAACGGGTAGGTGCCCGTGGCCGTGAGGGCGGGGGAGAGCTGCAGGGGCGCCATATGGGGATTCTGCCGAGTTGACGGCATAATCCCGTCGTGATCCAACGCCAGCCGGACCCCGCGCTGGAGCGTGGGTTCATCGTCGCGGTGCTGGCTCAGGGAGTCGACCCCGAAGAGGAGCTGGCCGAGCTACGGGAGCTTGCGCAGACCGCGCTCGTCGAGCCGATCGGAGAGCTCGTCCAGCACCGCCCGCGAGCCGAGCGGCGAACCTACGTGGGCAAGGGGAAGCTCGAGGAGCTCAAGCACTCCTACCGCGAATCGGGCGCCGAAGTGCTGCTCGTCGACGACGAGCTCGAGCCCGCGCAACAGCGGACGCTCGAGGACACGCTTCAGGCGCGCGTCGTCGACCGCACGCAGCTGATCCTGGACATCTTCGCCCAGCACGCCAGAAGCGCGGAGGGCAAGCTGCAGGTCGAGCTGGCGCAGCTCGAGTACAACCTGCCGCGCATGCGCGGCATGTGGAAGCACCTCGAACGTCTCGGCGGCGGCATGGGCTCACTCGGGGCGGGTGTCGGAACGCGCGGGCCCGGCGAGTCCCAGCTCGAAAGCGACCGCCGCATCGCACGACGTCGAATCACCCTTCTGCGACGGCGTCTCAAGGATCTCCGCAAGCAGCGCGACGTGCGGCGGAAGGAGCGGCAACGCGCCGAGGCGCCGACCGTCGCTCTCGCCGGCTACACGAACGTCGGCAAGTCGACGTTGCTGAACGCGCTGACCAGAGCCGACGTGTCGGTCAACGACCGGCTCTTCGAGACGCTCGATCCGACGACTCGCGCGTTCGAGTACGAGGGGCGCAGGTATCTGGTCACTGACACCGTCGGATTCATCCGGCGCCTGCCGACCCAGCTCGTGGAGGGATTCGCAGCGACGCTCGAGGAGACCCTCGTCGCCGATCTCATCCTCCACGTCGTGGACGCGACCGCCTCCGATGAGGCGCTGGAGGAGCAGACGAGCGCCGTGCTCGCCGTGCTGCACGACATCGGAGCCGATCACCTTCCGCTCGAAGTCGTGATCAACAAGATCGACGCGGTCGATCCCCTGAAGCGTCGGCGACTCGCGAATCGGTTCCCGGAGTCCGTCCAGATTTCCGCGCTGACCGGCCAGGAGCTGGAGGCTCTGCGCGGGCGAATCGCAGAGCGGTTCGCCGATCGCTTCGAGGCCGTCCATCTGCTGCTTCCGTACGAGGAGGGCGGCAAGCTCGCCGAGCTGTACGAGCTCGGTGCGCCGATCGAGGAGCGTGAGGATCAGCCCGAGGGCGTCTACATCAGGGCACGGCTGCCTCGTCGCGAGCTCCGCCGCTTCGCGAGCTACCTCATTGCCGAGGCGCGGACGGAGCCCGCGCGACACGCTCGTTGATCGAGCTGCCGATCACGCGTCTTCACGAGGACGCGGTCGTTCCCGAGCGGGCCTACGCTGGCGATGCGGGACTCGACCTCGCGGCCTGCGAGCGGGTCGAGCTCGGGCCCGGACAGCGGACAGTCGTCGGCACCGGCCTCGCGGTTGCGATCCCCGAGGGTTACGCGGGCTTCGTCCAGCCGCGCTCAGGCCTGGCGGCCCGTCACGGCCTCTCCGTCGTCAACTCGCCCGGGCTCGTCGATTCCGGTTACCGGGGCGAGCTGCGTGTCGTCCTGCTCAACACCGACGCCTCGGAGGCGTTCGTGGTCGAGCCCGGTATGCGTATCGCGCAGCTCGTGGTACTGCCCGTGCCGGGGATCGACCTGGTCGAGGTCGACGAGCTCCCGGCAAGCGAGCGCGGGGTCAGGGGCTTCGGCTCGTCCGCGACGTGATCCCGATCGAGCCCCGCATCCGTGTGTCGGCGATCCTCCGCTGGAAGAGCAGCGTGCTGCTGTGCCGACACGAGAAGCCCGGCAAGGAGTACTGGCTCTTACCCGGGGGTGGAGTCAATTCCGGCGAGAGCCTCGTGGACGCCTTGCACCGAGAGCTCGCGGAGGAGATCGGGATCGACGACCAGCTGCCGGTCGAGGGTCCCGTCGCGATCGTCGACTCGATCGCCCCTGCACGCGGCTTCGCGCCGAAGCACGTCGTGCACATCATCTTCGCCGGTGACCTCGGCGGCAGGTCACTCGAGGCCGTGACCTCGCGGGACGCCGCGGTCCGCGGCCACCGTCTCTTCGACGCGGGAGAGCTCGACGGCGTTGTGGTCCATCCGCCGATTCAGCGGTTCCTCAGCCGCTGGCAGCCGGGCGACCCCGCGGTCTACCTCGGCGCACTCTGGGCGCCCTAGCGCCGGCCGCCGCGAGCCTCGGCCCGCCGGGCCGACACTGCATGCGCCTCCAGCTCGAGGTCGTCCGGCAGAGGCTCGAGCTCGGGCGGCCCGCCGAGCCGGTGCGCGAGCGCCTGCGCCAGGAGCCAGTCCGCGAACCAGGGATTGCGCGGCAGTAGCGGCCCGTGAAGATACGTGCCGACGGCCCGCCCGACGCGGCAGCCTTCCCAGCCGCTCTCGCCGTCGTTGCCGAAGCCGGCGACGACGCGCCCGAGCGGCTCCGCCCCAGGATCGAGACGAGTGCGGCCGACGTGGTTCTCGAAGCCCGCGAGGGTTTGCAGGTCGCCGGGCTCGAGCTCGCACTCGAGAAGCACGTCGCCGATCATCCGCGTCTCGCCGGCAACGGTGTCGAAGGGGAAGAGACCGATTCCGGGCAGGTCGTCGCCCTGGAAGGCGCGATACGAGCGTCCGAGCAGCTGGTAGCCCCCGCAGACGGCAAGCAGGGCCGTGCCGTCGGCGACCGCCTCCAGCAGGCCCTCCGCCTTGCCGACCAGGTCGTGGGCAACCAGAGCCTGCTCGCGGTCCTGACCGCCGCCGACGTACAACAGGTCGTGCACGCCGGCGCGAAGCGGCTCTCCGACTGAGATGGAACGCACCTCGAGCTCGTGGCCTCGCCACGCCGCGCGCCGCGCCAGCACGGCGATGTTCCCGCGGTCGGCGTAGATGTTCAGATAGTCGGGATAGAGGTGCCCGACACTGATCCTCATCCTCTTCTGCTCCATTCACGCGTGGTCGGCCGGCGGCGCAGACGGACGCGCGTGGAAACCCGCGCGTCCTGATGTCGGCATCGCGAGCGATGCCTCATGCCGTTCTGCTCGATTCACGCGTGGTCGGCCGGCGGCGCAGACGGACGCGCGTGGAAACCCGCGCGTCCTGATGTCGGCATCGCGAGCGATGCCTCATGCGCTTCTGCTCGGTTCACGCGTGGTCGGCCGGCGGCGCAGACGGACGCGCGTGGAAACCCGCGCGTCCTGATGTCGGCATCGCGAGCGATGCCTCATGCAGCACGCTCCCAGTAGGGACGCACGAAGCCGCGGTCGGCGACGATCTTTCGCAGAGCGAGCATGGCCGTGTAGGTGGGGAGGACGACGAGCTCTCCGCCCGGGGGAACGAGCTCGAGGCCGCGGTCGAGCCCGCGCTCGAGCGATGGCACGACTTCGATCGCTTCCGGATCGAGCCCGCCGTACTTGAACCTCAGCGCGAGCTCGGCGGCACGATCACCGGTCGCGACGAGCCGGTCGAGCCCTGCGAGCAACGGCTCGAAGTCGACGTCCCAGATCCACGACACGTCACGTCCGTCAGCGATCGCATCGTTCAGTGCAACCACGACAACTCCGGGAGCGCCGCCGTCGACGATCGTGCGCACGGCTTCGTTTGCGCCCGCCGGATTCTTGATCAGGAGAGTCAGGACACGCCGATCGCCCACGTCGATCCGTTCGAAGCGTCCGAAGGCGGCGCTGAACGAGCCGAGGCCGGAGACGATCTCGTCGAGCGTCGCGTCGAGCGCAAGCGCGAGCGAGGCCGCCGCCAGGGCGTTGTACACGTTGTAGAGACCTGGAACGCGAAGCTCGGTTCGTCGATTTCCCAACGACGTCACGAGCGTGAATGCGACGGACTCGAGCCCGTTCAACTCCAGCTCCTGCGCGATCACGTCGAGCGGCGGCCGTGCATGCCCGCAGGCGGGGCAGCGGTAGTCGCCCAGATGCCCGACGTAGGCGGCGGCGTACTTGTACGGCGTGCCGCAACGAATGCAGTACTTCGAATCGGCGGCGTGCTGAAGCGAGGCACGCGCGACACGCGGGTCCTCGAGCCCGAAGACGATCGCACCCGTGCGCTCGTGCGCCAAGTCGCCGACCTGCGGGTCATCGCCGTTGACGGCAAGGGCTGTCGTCGCGGGAAGCATGCGGACGGCGGCGCGCCAGCGTTCCGCGACATGTTCGAGCTCGCCGTAACGATCGAGCTGGTCGCGGAAGAGATTGCCGAGGCAGACCGCTCCCGGCCGCAGCCGCGCGACGACCTCCGGCAGGGCCGCCTCGTCCACCTCGAACAGGCCGAGCTCGGCACCGCGCGCATGAATCAGGGTCGAGGCCACGCCCGACATGAGATTCGCTCCGGCGCGGTTATGGGCGAGCTTGACGCGACCGCGGAGAATGCTCGCGGTCATCGCCGCGGTGGTCGTCTTGCCGTTCGTCGCGGAGACGATTGCCGAGCCGAGCGGCAGGCGGGCGGCGAGCCGGTCGATCGCATCGGGGTCGAGCTTCCAGAGCAACTTGCCGGGGACGGTGGTGCCGCCGCCGGCGCCGGCAAGCCGGGACAGTCGTCCTGCCGCCTGAGCGACCGCGACCTCGGCGGCGAGAGGGAGGGGAAGGCGCAAAACAGAGGGAGGCTATCCCAGGCGATCTGATCACTCGGACGGGGGAACTTGCGCACCCCTACCGCAGAAGGGTGAGGAAGGACCACGACCCCCTCTCTACGTTGCGATCGAGCAACTGCGGTGAGAGGAGCGGAATGAGGAGCGGAGGTCGTCGGCGGGAAGTGCG
>JBKPEC010000195.1:0-7030 GCA_046728195.1 Actinomycetota bacterium | reverse complement strand
TCGTCTCCGGGGCCCAACGGTCCGAACGAGTTCGGGTATTCGGCCAGCTCGCGGAGCACGGGTTAACGGACTAGCCCGCCTGCTGGCGCAGTTCCTCCTCGCGGATCCGCCTGCGCCACTGCGACAACTCTTCCTCGATTTCGCCGAGGCGACGGTCGCGGTCGTCCAGCCGCGCCGTCCACGCCTCGAACTCCTGCTCGCGCCGCTCGACCCGACGCAGTTGCGCCGCAGCCCGCTCGAGTTGCTCGGCCGCTTCGGCCTCGCGGGCCTCGACTCGTCCGACCGCGTCGGTCAGCCAGCCGGCACGCTCGTCAAGGTCGACGGCGAGGCGATCCAGCTCGGCCTTGCGCGCATCCAGCCGGCGCGCACGATCCTCGAGCCGGTTCACTCGCTCCTCGCGCTCCCGCACGTCGCGAGCCTTGTTCGCCATCTGCGTCTCCTGGTTTGCGAGCATCCCCGCCCGCCGGCCGAGCTGCTTCTCCTGCTCGGCGTAGCGCGTGGCCTGCTCGGCCAGTGTCCCCTCTTGCTCGTCGAGTGCGCGCTCTCGCTCTTCGGCTTCCCTTACCCGCGGCTCGAGCTCTGTCTTTGCCTCGCCCACCGCAGCCTGCTGCGCTTGCAGCCTGGTGCTGCGGCTCTCGAGCTGCGAGGCGCGGACCTCGAGCTGATGCTGCGAGACGGCCAAGGCTCGTTCTTCTTCTGCAAGCCGGTTCGCGCGCTGCTGGAGCTCCGCCTCGCGCGCGTCGAGGGCTTCCGCCCGATTCTCCTGCAGGTCGAGCGCAGCCGTCGCTGAGGCAATCCATTCGCCGCGCTCCTCGAGCTCGGTCGCCAGCACACGCAGTTCGCTCGCGCGGAGGTCGAGCTCCCGCTCGCGGTGCCGTACGCGCTCGATCTCCGTCGCCGCTCGCTCGATCTCCGCCTGGCGGAGGCGCTGGTGTTCCTCCGCGAGCGCGACCCGCTGTTCGCGCCCCGCGAGCTGCTCCTCCGCCTCCTCGATCAACAGCCGTCGCGCGTCGAGGTCCGCGCCGATCTCCTCGAAGCGTCGGACGCGCGCGTCGATCTCCGCCGAGCGGCGTGCCACCGTCTGGCTGAGCTGCCGCTCGCGATCGGCGAGCGCCTGCCAGGCCCGCTCGAGCTGGTCCCGCTCGTCGTGCATCGTGCTCAATAATGCCCTTCGAGTCAGACCGCAAGGATCCGCTTCGAATGACGTCTTTTCCAACGTGGGAGGACTCGTGGTTCCACTTGTCCTCGCTCTTGCGGCGGCATCTCCAGCTCAGCCCTCGAATGTGGGCTGCGGTGGCGGGAGGCTGGTGCTGAGCGTCTCGTACCACGTCGTCAACGACGTGGACACGGGCGTACAGGGGAACAACTGGGCTTTCGACAGTTACGACCGCTCGGTGCGAGTCTGGCGCAAAGCCCGCGGTCGCTTCTGCTCGACGAGCACGTACGCCGGCGAGTTCACGACGATCGCCGGCCCGAGCCCCGGTGGAAAGGCTCAGCTTCCCGCGGGCATCCGTGGCACGTTCAGAGGCTCCTCGGTGACCAGCTTCGGCGGCACGTTCGCACCGCTGGGCGCCTCGGTGCGAGGTTTCCTCGGGAGCAAGGACTTCGCCTGCACGAGCGCAGACCAGAAAGGACAGTGCAGCGGCACTTGGGACTGGCTGCGCACCTACTTCACCGGCGTTTCACGCTTCAAGTACGTGCGCTACGCGTTCTCGTACCACGCCACCGAGAACGGCAAGGGCACGTGGAGTGACTCCCTCGTCCGCGGCAAGGTCCGCTCAGCCGGCGACATCCGGCCGTCCAAAAAGTGAGGGACGACCGTGGCCGACCGGCCACGGTCGCCCGTAAGAGACTCAGGCCCTTTGTCTCACAGTTTCCTTGGCGAACTGCTCGGCAGCGGAGATCGCCTTCTTGAGCGTCGCCTCTTCTTGCTCGACGTTTTCGTTGAGCAGGCCGATCACGTCGTCGTCCCCCATCTGCTCGGCCTGGATGATCAGGCCGTCGTACACGCCGATCTCGTAGTGCTCCGTCTCGATCACGCCGCTGAGGATGACCGAGTCGACCCGCGAGTCGTCGACCTTGTCGAGCAGCTGATCGGCGTCCTTCTTCAAGCCCTCGATCGCCGGGCACGGCTGTTCCTCCGGCTTCTTGCCGAGCGCGGTGAAGACCTGATTCAGGTTCTCCACGTGTCCCTGAGTCTCCCTGTGGTGCTGCTGGAGGCTGCGCCGGAGGGCCGCATCGTTGGCCTCCTCCTGCAGCTTCTCGAGCATCTCGAGGATCGTCTCCTCCATCGTGAGCGCGGCACCGAGCTTGTGGACGAACAGCTCCTGCGGGCTCTCGATGGTCTTGCCTAGAACTGCCATCTGCACCTCCTCTCCCGTCGTGCCGGACACTCTGGAGCTACCCGGGTGGGGCCCGCGCAAACGAGCGGTCTTCGCAAAGAGCGGCAACTGACCCCTTACGCTTCTCCTGTGAGCGCCTGCCCCTCCTGCGGCCACGAGAACGAGCCCGGCGCCAAGTTCTGCTCGGAGTGCGGGACGGCGCTGCGCGAGGCCCGCCCGGCCCGACGCACCGAGCGGAAGGTCGTCACCGTCCTGTTCGCCGACCTCGTCGGCTTCACCGCCCGCGCAGAGCGACTCGACCCCGAGGACGTCCAGGCGGTGCTGGAGCCCTACCACACTCGCCTCCGCGCAGAGCTCGAGCGTTTCGGCGGCACGGTGGAGAAGTTCATCGGCGATGCCGTGATGGCGCTCTTCGGAGCACCGACCGCGCACGAGGACGATCCCGAGCGGGCCGTCCGGGCAGCGCTCGCGATCCGTGACTGGATCGCCGAGGAGGGGAAGCTCGAGGTGCGCATCGGCGTGAACACCGGGGAGGCGCTCGTGAACCTCGCGGCTCGGCCCGAGAGGGGCGAAGGCATGGCTACCGGTGACGTCGTCAATGCGACGGCACGCATCGAAACGGCGGCGCCGGTCAACGGCATCCTCGTCGGGGCGTCCACGTACCGCGCGACCGCGAACGTCATCGACTACGGCGAGCCGACGACGATCGACGCGAAGGGCAAGGAGGAGCCGGTCGCAGTGTGGGAGGCGCGGCAGGCCCGGTCACGCTACGGCGTCGACGTCGTTCGCGAGGCAGCGACGCCGCTAGTCGGCCGTAGTCGCGAGCTCGACGTGCTCAAGGCAGCGCTGTCCATAACCCAACAACAGCAGTCGCCCGAACTCGTCACGCTCGTCGGCGTTCCCGGCATCGGCAAGAGCCGGCTGGTCGCCGAGTTGTTCGCCTGGGTCGAGCAGGAGCCCGAGCTAGTCGCATACTGGCGGCAGGGCCGGTCGCTGCCGTACGGCGAGGGCGTGAGCTACTGGGCCCTCAGCGAGATGGTGAAGGCCCAGACGGGCATCCTGGAGACCGACGACGCTGGCGAGGCCGAAGCCAAGCTCGCGTCGACCCTCGAGGATCTTCTCGACGAGGACGTCGAATGGGTGCACTCCCATCTGCGTCCACTGATCGGACAGGCCTCGTCATCCGATGCCGAGAGCGGTCAGCGTGAAGAGGCATTCGCGGCCTGGCGACGATTCTTCGAGGCGCTTGCCGAGCGCCATCCGCTCGTGCTGGTCTTCGAGGACATCCACTGGGCCGACGACGGTCTCCTCGACTTCATCGAGCACCTGATCGAATGGGTCACCGGCGTCCCGATGCTGGTGCTCTGCACGGCTCGGTTGGAGTTGCTCGAGCGCCGTCCCGCGTGGGGCGGAGGCAAGCTCAACGCGGCGACTGTTTCAGTCGCTCCGCTCACGGACGACGAGACCGCCACGCTGATCTCCGCGCTGTCCGCGCGGCCGCTGCTCGAGGCCGACACGCAGAGCGCCTTGATGGCTCGGGCCGGCGGCAATCCCTTGTACGCCGAGCAGTTCGTCCGCATGCTCGCGGAGCGGGCGAAGGTCGACGATCTGTCCCTGCCCGAGTCCGTGCAGGGAATCATCGCTGCGCGCCTCGACTCGCTCCCGGCCGAAGAAAAGGCTCTGCTGCAGGACGCGGCAGTGGTCGGCAAGGTCTTCTGGCTGGGAGCCCTTGCCGCCGATGGAAATCGCGGAGAGCTGGAACGGCGACTGCACGCCCTCGAGCGCAAGGAGTTCGTGCAGCGCGCGCGTCGCGCCTCGGTCGCCGGAGAGACGGAGTTCGCGTTCAAGCACTTGCTCGTCCGTGACGTCGCCTATGGGCAGATCCCGCGCGCCGAGCGTTCCGACAAGCATCTGCGTGTCGCGCAGTGGATCGAGTCGCTCGGCCGGCCGGAAGATCAGGCCGAGATGGTCGCGCACCACTATCTGAGTGCGCTCGAGCTCCGTCGTGCCGCCGGTCGTGACTTCGACGACCTGACAGGGCGGGCACGCGTCGCCCTCCGTGAGGCAGGCGACCGCGCCGCCGCACTAAACGCGCTTCAGCAAGCGCAGCACTACTACGCCGAGGCTCTCGAGCTCACTCCGGAAGACGATCCGGGCAGGCCCGAATTGTTGCTGCGGCACGGCCGGATGCAGCACCTCCGGTCGGACCAGGGCCGACCGTCACTCGAGGCAGCCCGTGCGGGATTCATTGAGGCGGGCAACCGCGCCAACGCGGCGGAGGCGGCCCTCATGCTTGCGACAGTCGCATGGAACGCGGGTTCACAAGACGAGACGTACAAACATCTGGCCGATGCCAGGGATCTCGTCGCCGACGAACCACCTTCGCGTATTCAGGTCGAGGTGCTGAGCAATCTCTCGCGATACGAAATGCTGGCGGACCGAAACGAGAGAGCGGTCGAGTGGGGCCTCGAGGCATTGAGAATGGCGGAACAGCTCGGCCTGGACGACCTTCGCGGACATGCTCTCAACAACATCGGTTCTGCACGGGTTTTCATGGGTAATCCCGAGGGAGTCAGCAACCTCAAGGAGAGCATCGCCATCGCGTCTCGGCTCGGCCTGACATTCGACCTTCTTCGGGGCCACAACAACCTGTCCACCATCTACTTCACCCTTGGGGAGCTCGACCGAGGACGAGTGGAGCGAGCGCAAACACGGGAGCTCGCCGAGCGCTTCGGCCACTACGGCTTCGTCCGCTTCATCGACGGCGGGCCGGCCGTCATCCACCCCTACACGACGGGCTCCTGGGACGAGGCGCTCGAGCGGGCGGAAGCTTTCGTCGCTGAGGTCGAAGGCGGATCGCCTCACTACCAGGCGCCGCATGCATACGTTCATCGCGCGTTGATTCGCCTGGGTCGTGGAGACGCCACTGCAGCGGTCCAGGATGCGGAACGAGCCGTCGAGCTCGCCCGTGAGGTCAAAGATCCGCAGCTTTTCCAGACCACGCTCGACAGGGCAGCGGTCGTTTTCCTGGCCGTTGGCAATGATGGCCGAGCGGCCGAGATTTTCGGAGAGATCCTCGCCAAACAGGCCGGGCTCAACCAGCTGGGCTTCGCGAGCGTCGACTCGTACGCGCTTGCGTGGCTCGGCGTCGTGCTCGGACGCGAGGAAGATGTCGGTGATCTTCTCGACTCTGACCCGCTCGACACACCGTGGATACGAGCCGGGAAGGCCGTGCTCGCCGGCGATCTCGCGGGAGCCGCCGACCTGCTCGGCGAGATCGGGGCACTGAGCCAGGAGGCGTTTCTCCGGCTGCGTGCGGCCGAGCAGCTGGTTCACGCGGGCCGGCGGGTCGAAGCGGACGAGCAGCTGAACCGAGCGCTGGCGTTCTACCGCTCCGTCGGCGCGACGCGGCACGTCCGCGAGGGCGAGGCGTTGCTCGCCGCCTCGGCGTAGATGAGTTAGTGGCTCTGAGCCACTAAGTCAATGGAAGTTGAGGCGTGTGAGACACTTGGCGAGATGACGGCTGTCGCGGAGGAAGTCCAGCTCGACGACGCCGCGTTCCGTGGATCCGTCGTACGTCCCGGCGAGCCGGACTACGACCTGCACCGCAAGATCTGGAATGGCTCGTTCGACAAGCGGCCGGCGCTGATCATTCGTTGCGCGGGCGTCGCGGACGTCATCGCCGCCGTCAAGTTCGGGCGGGACAGCGGTCTCCCCGTCGCGGTGCGGAGCGGCGGACATTCCTTCCCGGGTTTCTCCGTCGCGGACGACGCGCTGATGATCGACCTCTCGCCGATGAAGGGCGTGCGAGTCGACCCCGAGAAGCGCACGGCGCGAGTGCAGGCCGGCGTGCTGCTCGGCGAGCTCGACTGCGAGACGCAGGTGTTCGGCTTGGCCGTCCCCGCGGGCATCGTTACGCACACGGGCGTCGCCGGCCTGACGCTCGGGGGCGGGATCGGCTGGATCATGCGGAAGCACGGCCTCTCGGTCGACCAGCTCGTCTCGGTGGATCTCGTCACGGCCGACGGGGAGTTCGTCAAGGCGAGTCCGGACGAGAACCAGGATCTGTTCTGGGGCATGTGCGGCGCCGGTGCGAACTTCGGGATCGTCACCGAGTTCGAGTTCCGGTGCGTGCCGCTCGGGCCGCAGATCCTGGCCGGGCCCATCTTCTGGCCGATGGAGAAGTCGGGCGAAGTCCTGCGCTTCTACCGCGACTGGGTTGCAGACGCGCCGGACGAGCTGATGACCATCGTCCTTCACCGCAAGGCGCCGCCCCTCCCCTTCGTGCCCGAGGAGTTGCACGGGAAGCCGGTCGTTACGGTCGTTCCCTGCTGGGTCGGCGACCTCGAGGAGGGGGAGAGGTTCATCGCATCGCTCAGGCGCTTCGGCTCGCCGGTGGCTGACGTGTGCACGCAGAAGCCGTTTCTGACGCACCAGTCCATGTTCGACCCGAGCTTCGTGCCGGGACGCTGGTACTACTTCAAGAGCTGCGACGTTCCGGAGCTCACCGACGAGGTGATCGACATCACGATGGAGCGTTCGCTGCAGATCAACTCGCCGTTGACGTCGTATCCGATCTGGCAGATGGGCGGTGCGGTGGCGCGAGTGGCGGACGATGACACGGCGTTCAACGGCCGCCAGGCGGGCTTCACATACAACATCGGCTGTTGTACGGAGATGGAGGAAGG
>JBKPEC010000194.1:0-18597 GCA_046728195.1 Actinomycetota bacterium | reverse complement strand
CCCGTGGACCACTCCAGCCGCCAACGGGAAACCCCAGAAGAGCGCACGGGCTTTGCCCGTGCGCGTTACGCGCGAAGCGCCGTACCTCAACCCGCCTGAAAGCGCAGCTTTCAGGCGGAAAAAAGGCGGTGGCTATACTGACCGACCGCTCATGGCAACCGAGCAAACCGAGCAGAGAATCGCCGGCGACGGCGTCTGGATCGCGGGTCCGGACGGCGAGCTGATCCCGGACTACGAGTCCACTTTCCCCACCATCAACGAGGGTGAGGTCGTCCACGGACAGGTCGTCCGGGTCGACAAGGACGAGGTTCTCGTCGACATCGGCTACAAGTCCGAAGGCGTAATCCCGGTCGCCGAGCTCTCCATCCGGCGTTCGGTGAACCCGGCGGACGAGGTCTCGGTGGGCGACGAGATCGACGCGCTCGTGATGACGAAGGAGGACGCCGAGGGTCGTCTGATCCTCTCCAAGAAGCGGGCCCGTTTCGAGCTCGCGTGGAAGGCGATCGAGCGCGCAGCCGAGTCCGGCGAGCCCGTCACCGGGCGCGTGATCGAGGTCGTGAAGGGCGGTCTCATCCTCGATCTCGGCGTGCGCGGCTTCCTACCGGCGTCGCTCGTCGACATCCGCCGCGTGCAGGACCTCGACGAGTTCATGGGCAAGGAGCTTCGCTGCAAGGTGATCGAGCTGAACCGGTCGCGCAACAACGTCGTTCTCTCGCGCCGCGCGGTGCTCGAGGACGAGCGCAAGGAGATGCGCCAGGCGATCCTCGACCGCCTCAACCCGGGCGACGTGGTCGAGGGGCAGATCTCGAACATCGTCGACTTCGGCGCGTTCGTCGACCTCGACGGGATGGACGGGCTTATCCACATCTCCGAGCTGTCCTGGTCGCACGTGAACCACCCGTCGGAGGTGCTCGAGATCGGGCAGACGGTCAAGGTCAAGGTCCTGGACATCGACCGCGAGCGGCAGCGCATCTCTCTGGGCCTCAAGCAGACGCAGACCGACCCGTGGCAGCAGGTGCTCGAGCAGTACAAGGAAGGCGACGTCGTCGAGGGGAAGGTGACGAAGGTCGTGACGTTCGGCGCCTTCGTCGAGATCCTCCCGGGCGTCGAAGGCCTCGTGCACATCTCCGAACTCGCCCAGCACCACGTCGAGAATCCGCGTGAGGTCGTCTCGCAGGGAGACACGGTCCCGGTGCTGATCCTCGAGGTCGACGCTGAGCGCCGCCGGCTGTCCCTGTCGCTCAAGCGGGTCGACGCCGAGCGTCGCGCCGAGAACGAGCCTCCGCTCGAGGGCACGCCCCATCTGGACCTGTCGGAAGACGTCTTCACTGACTCGGCCTCGGCGCCGCCGGCGCCGGAGCTGGAGTCGACGCCCGCTATGCAGGAGACGGCCGGGAGTGAAGCTGCCAGCGCGGGCGACGAGGCGGAATCCGCCGCGGCAGGTGAAGAGGCCGCCGCGCCCGCCGACACCCCTGACGAGCAGCAATAGGCGACCCGTCTCGGTGGCGCTGACCGGCGGCATCGGCGCCGGGAAGAGCGTTGCGCTCGAGTTGTTCGCACGCCACGGCGCGGCCACGAGATCCAGTGACGAGGTTGTCCGTGAGCTCCTGCGCGACGACCCCGACGTGCAGGCTGCGCTAGTCGAGCGGTTCGGTCCGGATGTGATCGGCGACGAGGGCGCCGACCGGGCGGCGATCGCGCGTGTCGTATTCAACGATCCGGTGGAGCTGCGGTGGTTGGAGGGGCTCCTTCACCCCCGCGTCGTCCGGGAGCACGCCAGGTGGCAGTCCGAGCTGGCCGCCGCTCCCGACCCTCCGCGCGTGACCGTCACTGAGGTCCCGCTGCTCTACGAGACCGGCGGCGACGAGCGCTTCGACCATGTGGTCGTCATCACCGCCCCCGCCGAGGTGCGCGCCGCCCGGCGTCCGGCGGACGACGAGCGCGAGCGGCGACTGATTCCCGATGACGAGAAGGTGCGGCGCGCGGACTACTTCTACGTCAACGACGGCACGCTCGAGGAGCTCGAGGCCTTCGTGGCCGCCGTCATGGCGCGACTGTCTGCATGAAGAGGCTGCTCGGTCTCGCGGCCCTCGCGGGCGCGCTGTTCGGCACTTTCGCGATCCTGCAGACCGCGCAGCCGGGCTGGTGGGAACGGCTGTGGTATCCGCTGCGCTACCAGGCCATCGTCCGTGGCCACGCTCGCAACTACGACCTCGACCCGGCGCTCCTCGCGGCCGTGATCTACCAGGAGTCGAAGTTCAAGGCGGGTGCGCAGTCGAAGTCGGGTGCGATCGGCCTCATGCAGCTGCTGCCAGACACGGCGAAGGGGATCGCGTTGCACACCGGCGGGACGGAGTTCCGCGTGGAGGACCTCTACAACCCGGAGATCAACATCCGCTACGGGGCGTGGTACCTGCGGCACCTGATCCAGAAGTACGGAAACGAGAGGACCGCGCTGGCCGCGTACAACGCGGGCCAGGACAACGTCGATCGCTGGCGCAGCGCCGGAGAGGGAATCCAGTTCGCCGAGACGCGCGCCTACGTCGACCGCGTCGAGAAGCTGAAGCGGATCTACCGTCGTGCCTACGGCGCCGAGCTCGGCGCGTGGGCCGGACAGCCCGTCTCCGTCCCGGCGTGATTGTCGATCACGAACTGGAGCGTGGCCTCTGAGCTGTTGTCGCGCATGTCGGCGACGTTGACGACGACCTCGTACACGCCGTTGGGATAGGCGCGCGTGTCCACCTCGTGGGCGAGGTTGTAGAGGAAGCGCCCGGGCATGAAGTATTGGCGGTTCGAAAAGCGCGGTGCGTTCTGATAGCTGCCGCGCGCATAGACGTTCCAGAACGCCCTCGGGGAGGGGAGCGTCGTCCGGAAGTCGGCGGCGCTGGCATCTCGCACGTACGTGCTCCCCCCGACCCGGTGTAGCGACCAGGTGACGAGTGCAGGGGAGACCGGGAAGCCGGCGAACGCGCCCGGGATCGGGATGGGCGTGACGTCGTGCGCAGCGGCCACGATCGAGACGACACCGCAGATCCGGTCGGAGTCGAATGACAGGAGCGAGCCGGCGGGCCGGACGTTGATCGCGTCCACAGCAGGAACCGTTTGGTCGCGGTAGGGCGCGATTCCGTCTCGGGCGAGCGGATTCCAGACCCGGCCTCCGCGGATCCACGAGAGGTGCACGTGGTCGTACGCGCGCATGACGTACCCGAGCACTGTCTTGCCGGCGACGACGTGCTGTCCGTCCCGAACGGTCGGGATGATGTGAAAGTACTGAAACACGCCGCGGCCCTTCGTCTTGACGGAGATCGCCGAGAGGTCGATGTAGTGCACCTTGCCCGAGATGACCGGAAAGACCGGCGTGTCAGGCGGGGCGGCGATGTCGATGCCGTTGTGGAAGGCGAACGTGCCAGGCCCCTGCAGGCCGTCGGTCAGGAGTGTGTTCAGGAAGCGCGTGCGCGGATCGCCGAAGTTGGCGCGGATCGGATGCTGTTTGTCGAACGGCTTGATCGGCCAGGGAAAAGCCGACGCAGAGGCGGTCGCGCAGAGCGCGACGACGACACCGAGGGTGAGGACAGGAGCTCGAAGGCGCACGGCTCGTTAGACGCAGGCGACCGGGCCAAGGTTAGCCGGGCGGCACGACGATTCAAGCGTCGATTAGTGACTGATTAGCGCCTGTCACGACAGTCTCGATCGCGCGCCCCAGCGTCCTGTGCTGCTGTTCAGCCGCGAAAAACGGTGTTACAAACCTCACATGCCTGAGTATCGAATGCTCGGACCGCTGGAGGTCTCGGACGAGACCGGCCTCCTTCAGCTTGGTGGTCTGAAGCAGCGCGCGGTTCTTGCCCTCCTGCTGCTCGAGGATGGGAGGGTCGTCTCGGTCGACCGGCTCGTCGATGCGCTCTGGGGCGAGCGGCCCCCGCGCACGGCTCTGACCTCGCTGCAGAACTTCGTCTCACACCTCCGCAAGCTGCTCGGGCCGGAGACCCTCGAGACCAAGTCCCCCGGCTATCGACTACGGGTGCGGCCGGGCGAGCTCGACCTCGACCGCTTTCGGGCCGTCGTCGACGCAGCCCGTGACGCGGAGCCGGCGGGACGGGCGCAGATGCTGCGGGACGCGCTCGCGCTGTGGCGGGGTCACGCGCTCGCCGACTTCGAATTCGAGGCGTTCGCGCAGCCGCACATCGCACACCTGGAGGAGCTTCGGCTCGCGGCACTCGAAGAGCGTGTCCAGGCCGACCTCGAAGCCGGTGCCCACCTCGACCTCGTCGGCGAGCTCGAGATCCTCGTCAACGAACATCCACTGCGCGAGCGGCTGCGCGGCCAGTACATGCTGGCCCTCTACCGGGCCGGACGGCAGGCGGAAGCGCTCCAGGCTTACCAGCAAGGGCGGCGGTTCCTGGTCGACCAACTGGGGATCGAGCCGAGCCGGGACCTGCAGCAGCTGCACGGCGCGATCCTCCGTCAGGAGAGCGCACTGCAGACGCCGGGCGCGGGCACAGCAGCCGAGGACCATTTCGAACAGGTTGTCGGTGCGCTCTTCGCGGGCCGGCTGGTCGCCGTGCTCGGGGCGGAAGTTGGCGAGTTGACGGATCATCTCGCGGAGCGCTTCGACTACTCGGGCAACGGGCACGGCCTTCCGAACGTCGCGCAGTACGTGGCGGTGATGAAGGGATCGGGCCCGCTGTACGACGAGCTGCACGCACTCCTCGACGCGGACGTCACGCCGACGCCGATCCATCGCTTCTTCGCATCGCTCCCACCTCTCTTGCGCCAACGAGGACTGCCGCATCAGTTGCTGGTGACGACGAGCTATGACCTCGCCCTCGAGGCAGCGTTCCTCGAGGCCGGCGAGGCGTTCGACGTCGTCTCGTACGTCGCCGCCGGACCGCATCGCGGTCGGTTCTGTCACATCGAGCCAGGTGGCACGGGACGCGTCATCGATCTCCCGAACACCTACGCGACGGAGCTCTCGCTCGATCGGCGGACAGTGATCCTGAAGCTTCACGGCCAGGTGGATCGCGGCGTCGACCGGGAGTGGGAGAGCTTCGTCGTCACCGAAGACGACTACATCGAGTACCTGGCGAATTCGGACGTCGCCACTGCCGTCCCCGTAGGGCTTGCGGCGAAGTTGCGGCGCAGCCATTTCCTGTTCCTCGGCTACACGATGGCTGACTGGAACCTTCGCGTCATCCTCAACCGGCTGTGGAGCGACCAGCCCCTGAGCTACCGCTCCTGGGCTGTGCAGCCGAACGCGCAGCCGCTGGAGCGTGAGTTCTGGCGACGCCGGGACGTCGACGTTCAGGAGCTTCCGCTCGAGAACTACGTCGAGACGCTGGCAGCCTACGCGGGCCAAAGCAGCGCGGTGCCGGCATGACGGCCTACGTGGGCGTTTTTCCGTCTCCGTACAAGGGACTGGCCCCATTTGACGATTCCGACCTCGATGCGCTGCTCTTCTTCGGCCGCGAGCGCGAGAGCGAGGTCATCGCGGCGAATCTGATGGCGTCGCGAATCACCGTGCTGTACGGGCCGAGCGGCGTCGGGAAGAGCTCGGTCCTTCGAGCCGGCGTCGCCCACAGGCTGCGGCAGGAGCAAGAGGCAGCGGTGATCGTGTTCTCGACGTGGACGGGTGACCCGGTGGCGGCGCTCATCGACGCGGCAGGCGGAAGCGGCGACTCCCTGGCGGATGCGCTCGCGGATGCGGCAAATCGTGCCGGCGGCGATCTCTACGTGATCCTGGATCAGTTCGAGGAGTGCTTCCTCTATCACCCCAGAGGCGAGCCGTTCGCGAGTCAGCTGGCGCAGGTCTTTCGGCGTGCGGGCCTGCGCGTCAACGCTCTGATTGGCATTCGCGAAGACTCGCTGGCGCGCCTCGACAGCCTCAAAGCCGCGATTCCCAATCTCCTCGCCAATCGCTTGCGGCTGGAGCGGCTCGATCGGCCCGCCGCGGCCGCCGCAATCGTCGGACCGGTCGGCGCATACAACGACCTCGTTCCGCGGGACGAGCGCGTGGAGATCGAACGCCAGCTGACGGACGCCGTACTCGACGAGGTGACCACCGGCCGTGTCGAGCTCGGCGTCGCCGGCCGCGGGGTCGCTCAGGGGGCGGCGGACGAGAACCGAATCGAGGCGCCGTACCTGCAGCTCGTCCTCGACCGCCTGTGGACAGTGGAGCGTGCGCGCGGATCCCGCACGTTACGGCTGGCGACGTTGCGCGAGCTCGGCGGGGCGGCGCAGATCGTGGAGGACCATCTCGAGCGCGCGATGGCGGAGCTGTCGCCGGGCGAGAAGGAGACGGCGGCAGCGATGTACAACTTTCTCGTCACGCCCTCGGGGACGAAGATCGCGCATGGGGTGCGGGACCTTGCAGGGTACGCGGCAGTTGACGAGACCGAGGCCGCCGAGGTCTTGCGTCGCCTGACCAACGAACGAATCGTTCGCGCTAGCTCGACAAATGGTCCTTCATCCACTCGGTACGAGATCTTTCACGATGTCCTCGCCGAGGCCGTCGTCGCCTGGCGCACGCGGCATGATGCAGAACGAGCGCTCCGCGAGGCCGAACGTCGTCGGCGACGAGCTCGCCTAGTCGCGAGCGGAGCATTGCTCGCGCTTGTCTTCGTTGCCGCGATCGCGGTGTTCGCGCTGATCGAGCGCGGGCACGCGAGGACGGAGGAACGGCACGCGCAGGCCGGCGAGCTCGCCGCACAGGCGAATTTCGAACTGGGTGTCGACCCGCGTCGTTCGCTGGCTCTTGGACTGGACGCGGCCCGCCTCGACGACTCGCCTGCGGTTGAGGGCGCAATCAGAGACGGCTTGCTTGCGACGCGGGACCGCCGGGTGTTGTCCGTGCCGTCCCCTGTCGTCGGCGTCGCTGCCGGTGGTCGATTTGCCCTCGGCGACGCGCGTGGACGCGTGTACATCGGCTTTCATCAACTCGCCCGGCTCTCGAGACCCGTGACCAGCGTTGCGACAACCGGGAAGCAAGTGGCGGCCGGGACCGAGGACGGTGCGATCGAGCTCTTCGGTCCGCTGCGAGCATCGCTCACCCAGTCGGGGCCGGTTACGGCGATCGCGGTAGCGGACTCGCTGCTTGCCACCGGATCGCCGGACGGAACCGTCCGTCTCTGGAGCCTGCCGCGTCGCCTGGTGCGTGTGTTCCATGCTCGGGGCAGAGTGAGGTCGCTGGAGTTCAGCCCGGATCGCACGCTGCTGCTCGTCGTCAGCCACGACCGTCGCGCTCGCGTGCTCGATACAGCGACGGGTGCGCCCCTGCTGACACTGGCGCAGAATGGCTTCATCAACGCCGCGGCGTTCAGCCCGAACGGCAGGTTCATCCTGACGGGCTCGCAGGATCACAACGGCCAAATCTGGGACGCGAGAACCGGTCGGCCGCTCCACACGCTCTACGGAGCCAGGGGAGGTGTGACGGCGGTTGCGTTCAGCCCCGACAGCAAGCTGGTTGCAACGGCGAGCTCGGACGGCGTCGGACGGGCCTACTTCGCCGGCTCCGGACGGCGGGCGTTTTTCCTGATCGGCCACGTCAATGCCGTCAACGACATCGCCTTCAGCCCTGACGGGAAGACCGTTGCGACCGCGAGCAGTGACACGACAGTGCGCGTGTGGACCTCCACGATCGGCCAGGCGCTTGGTGTGCTTCACGGACACAGCCAGATCGTGACCAGGGTCTTCTACCCGTCACCCGACCGTCTGGTAACGGTCGGCGCCGACTCGACGGTTCGCATGTGGGATGCGGGAACCGCGCCCGACCTCAAGGTCGTGGCTCGGCAGCGCGCACCGTTTGTCTCGGCTCTTGGCAGTTCTGATGAGATCGAGATCGGCGACGCGCGTGGTGCCGTTCACACGCTCGATCCGCATGCTCGGCGTGTCATCTCCGTTCGAGCCGGCGCGGCCGTTCACGCTGCGAGCTCGAGGGTGGCGCGCCTCGGTGAGCTGCAGGCGCGAGCAGCCGGCGACTCGATCTTCATCTTCCGCAGCGGGAGGCTTCTCCATCGGCTCAAGGATCTGTCCACGAAGCCCATCCTCGACGCCGTGAACGTGCTGGCGCTGAAGTTCTCGCCCGACGGAAAGCTGCTCGCCGAAGTCGGCCGCGACCACTACCTGCGGGTCTGGGAGGTGTCGACCGGTCACAAGCTCTACGCCGTCGTCGCGCATCAGGGGCCGGTGCCGGATCTCGCCTTCAGCCCGGACAGCCGCTGGATCGCAACCGCCGGGACGATCAGCGTCCGTGTCTGGGACGCGAGGCAACCGAGTCAGCTTCTGCTCTTGCTCGGCCCGACGAAGCCGGTCCAGGCGGTCGTGTTCAGCGCCGACGGTCGGACGATCGTCTCGGCAGGGATGGACGGGACGATTCGCAGGTACGACTGCGTGGTCTGCGGCGCCTTGCCCGATCTCGTTCGCGCCGGCGAGGCGCGGCTGGCGCAGACGACGCCCTAACCGGAGTTTCCGTCCTCCAGCTCGTTCGCCTTCGGCGTCAACGCCGCGAACCCCGCTTAGGGAGGACGCGTCGCCGCAGGTTCGGTCATGACTGCCATCGAGGCTACGCTTGAACGGAATGGCCACGTTCAAAACATCCGAGGCATACCGCCCCACCGGCGACCAGCCGACGGCGATCGAGACCCTTGCTGAAGGCATCGACGCTGGCGAGCGCTACCAGACCCTGGTGGGCGCGACGGGCACCGGCAAGACGGCGACCATGGCCTGGACGATCGAGCAGGTGGGTCGCCCGGCGCTCGTGATCGCCCACAACAAGACGCTCGCCGCTCAGCTCTGCAACGAGTTCCGGGAGTTCTTCCCAGGGAACGCGGTCGAGTACTTCGTCTCCTACTACGACTACTACCAGCCCGAGGCGTACGTCCCGCAGGCCGACCTCTACATCGAGAAGGACTCGTCCCAGAACGACGACATCGCACGCCTGCGGCTGGCGGCGACCTCAGCGCTCTTCACGCGCCGCGACGTCGTCGTGGTCGCTTCCGTGTCGTGTATCTACGGTCTCGGCTCACCCGAGGAATGGCGCGAGCGGGTGATCATCCTCGAGGTCGGGGAGGAGCACGACCGTGACCTCATGTTGCGGAAGCTGATCGACTCGCAGTACGTCCGCAATGACGCGATGCTCGGGCGTGGACGCTTCCGCGTGAAGGGAGACGTGGTCGAGGTCCAGCCGGCAAACCAGGAGACGGCGTACCGGATCTCGTTCTTCGGCGACGAGGTCGAGCAGATCAGCCACTTCGATCCGCTCACCGGCGAGATCTTCACCAGGCTCGACAACATCGCGATCTGGCCGGCGACCGAATACGTCACCTCCAAGCCCACCATCGAGCGTGCCGTCGGCGAGATTCGCCACGAGCTCGAGGAGCGCGTCAAGGAGCTCGAGATCGAGGGAAAGATGCTCGAGGCGCACCGTCTGCGCCAGCGCACGGAGTACGACCTCGAGATGTTGCAGGAGCTCGGTTTTTGCAACGGGATCGAGAACTACTCACGCATCCTCGAAGGTCGCGCGCCGGGCACGCACCCTTTCACGCTGCTCGACTACTTCCCGAACGACTTCGTCGTCTTCGTCGACGAGTCGCACCAGACAGTCCCGCAGATCGGCGGCATGTACGAGGGAGACCGTTCGCGGAAGGAGACGCTGGTGGACTACGGTTTCCGGCTTCCGTCAGCACTCGACAATCGCCCGCTGCGCTTCGACGAGTTCCTCGACAAGGTCCCGCAGCTGGTGTTCGTCTCCGCGACGCCGGGCCCGTTCGAGGAGCGTCACTCGACCCGCCTGGCCGAGCAGCTGATCCGGCCGACCGGCATCGTCGACCCGGAGGTCGAGCTGAGGGCGACCAGGAACCAGATCGACGACCTGCTGAACGAGATCCGCCGGCGGGAAGAGGCCGGAGAGCGGGTGCTCGTGACGACGCTGACCAAGAAGATGGCCGAGGACCTGACCGACTACTTGCTCGAGTCGGGGGTCAAGGCGCGCTACTTGCACTCTGAGATCGACACGCTGGAGCGGATCCAGATCATCCGCGAGCTTCGCCTCGGCGAGTACGACGTCCTCGTCGGAGTCAACCTGTTGCGTGAGGGGCTCGACCTGCCGGAGGTCTCGCTCGTCGCGGTCCTCGACGCCGACAAGGAGGGGTTCCTGCGCGGCCGCACCTCGCTCATCCAGACGATCGGGCGAGCTGCACGCAACGTGAACGGCAAGGTGCTGCTGTACGCCGACAAGGTCACGCAGGCGATTCAGGAGGCGATGGACGAGACGAACCGGCGCCGCTCGATCCAGCTCGCGTACAACGAGGAACACGGCATCACGCCGGAGACGATCGTCAAGGGCGTCTCCGACATCGCCGAGTTCCTGGCCCTCGAGTCGCCGACGGTGCCGAAGTCGAAGCGCCGCCGCGGGCGCAAGGACGTCGAAGGCATGGCACCGGGCGAGCTCGAGCGGCTGATCATCGAGCTCGAAGAGGAGATGTTCGCGGCCGCAGAGGAGTTGCGGTTCGAGTACGCGGCGAAGCTGCGTGACGAGATCAAGGAGCTCCGGCGGGAGCTCGCCTCGACGGCGAGCATGTCCGCGTCGGCCTAAGATCCCCGCTCGTGCTCGGCACCGTCATCCTGATCCTGATCTTCGGATTCGTCACCGGGAGCCTGGCGCGGCTCGCAGTCCCAGGGCCCGATCCGATGCCCGTCTGGTTGACGGTGGCGATCGGGTTGGCCGGCTCGGCCGGCGGAGGTGCGATCGCGCTGGCGATCTGGGGCAGGGGAACGCAGGCGGTCGGCCTGTTCTCCTTCCTCGGAGCGATCGCACTCGTGATCGCCTATCGGCGCTTCGTGCAGGGCCGCCCGCTCACTGGCCCCGAGGCGATGAAGTTTCCGGAGAAGGGGATCGGGATCGACCGTTTTCAGGACCGGCGACGGAAGATGGAGGACCTCATGCGCCAGGCCCAGCAAGGTGGTGACTCCTCCGACCCCGACGCCAATTTGCGAAAACTCAACGACCTGCACGAGGCCGGAATCCTCACGGACGAGGAATTCGAGGCGAAGAAAGCGCAGCTGCAGGGCCGAGCGTAGGGGTCGGGTTTCGCGCCCGGGAATTCAGGGCCCATGCACTGGATCTGGCTGATCATCGTAGGCGCAGCCGTCGGGGCGCTTGGCCGTCTGTTCCATCCGGGAAGTGATCCGATGGGCTGGCTGCTGACGATCCTGATCGGCATTGCGTCACTCGTCATCGCCGGGCTGATCTTCAGCAACGGCGTGCTCGAGTTCGTCGTCGGGATCATTGTCGCGGTGATTCTCGTCGCACTCGTCGGGCGCTTTTACGGCGACCGGCGCACGCTGGCACGCGGCACCTAGGCAGGCTCGGATTGCAGAGGCTCACGGCCGCGAGGGAATTCCCGCTCGGCCGTGAGCCCCCAGTCCGTGTCGCGCCACACGTACGTCCTGACGCGCAGGGACCGGGACTCGATCTCGTACACGTGCACCCCGCGGGCCTCGCCCTGGCGCTTCGGTCGCGGCTGGCCTAGTCCCGGAGCAATCGAGACGACGACGCTGGGCTCGTCTCCTCGCGAGATCTCGAACTCGCGGCGCTCGCTGACGGCAGCCTGGTGGATGTGACCCGCGAGAATGAGATCGGCTCCTGCTGCCACCAGCCCGGCAAGGACGTGATTGCGTCGTGCGACAGGCTTCTTCCGCGAGCGCCACGGCGCGCCAACCAGGTGGTGATGCAGCACCACGATCTGGAATGCACCCGGTTGCGCCTCGCCGAGCCGCTGCTCGGCGTGGACGAGTTGCGCCTTGCGAATACCGCCGGACTGGTGACGCCACGGGCGCACGGAGTTGAGGCCGACCACGAGCAGCGTGGGGGATGAGTACGTGGGCTCGGTCGTCTCCCACTGCCGCTCGAATTCCACGAAGGATCGGGTGAACCGCGCTGGGAACGTGTACGGGATGTCGTGGTTTCCCGGAATCGCAAGCACCGGCCGACCGAGGCCCTGGAGGAAGCGTGTGGCATTTGCGAGCTGATCCGCGCGGCCGCGGTGGCTCAGATCTCCACTCGCGATCACGAGCTCGGGCTCGAAGCGATCGATCAGGACCGGCGCTCCGCGCTCGATCGCGTGGTCGTCACCCGCTCCGAAATGGAGGTCGGACAGGTGGAGAACGCGTGTTGGCACGGCCGGAGCAGGCTATAGACTGATTTGTGTGACCGAAGAGTCAGCGGAGATCTTCGACGACCTCTATCTCGGTCTCCGGGCCGGCGGCGCGATCCGAAAGCAGCGTCGTGGCGAGACGCTCACCACCGAGGAGCGCGAGGCCCTCGGCCGCTGGCAGCGCCTCTCGACCTGGCGCAAGGCGCTCGCTATCGGCGGGTTTGCCGTGGGCACGTTCGGCCTCGGCTTTACCCTGGGCGGCCTGATTTTTGGCCGCTGGCGCAAGGCCTAGCGGCCTCGCGCCGAAAGCTGCGCTTTCGGCGCGATTTGGGTACGGCGCTTCGCGCCTAACTGGGGTCTGACCCCCGAATGGGGGTCTGACCCCAGCAGTTCTAGGCGACTGGTACTCGCGAAAACCACGTTGTCAAGCGGTCTTTTCTCTCTTACCGAATTCATCCTCAAGCAGACGCCTTTCTCTTCCTAGGCCGGTCGATGCAGTGCGTGTCAAACCCAGTGAAAGGACTGGCACGCACGATGCTCAAGAAGCTCCCACTCTCGAAGATCCTCCTCAGCCTCGCGGCCGTCTCGGTTGTCACGGTCGCGGCGGTGGGCGGGACCTTCGCCAACTTCACGGCGACTCCGACCACGATCGCGTCCAACGCGTTCGCCTCGGGCTCGCTCACGATGAGCCGCTCCGGCTCCGGGGCCATCTTCAACTCGACTGCGATGAAGATCGGCGACACGGCCACCGGTTCGGTCACCATCACGAATACCGGAACCCTGGCCGGCGCCTACACGCTGTCCGGCTCGAGCTCCGGCAGCTCGGCTCTCTCGAGCCAGCTCAACCTGAAGGTGTACAAGGATGTCGACGGCGGTACCGCGCTCTACGACGGTTCCCTCGGCGGCTTCAGCTCGGTCGCGCTGGGAACGTTCGCGGCCAACGGCGACGCACACACCTTCTACTTCCACGTCAGCTTCCCGAGCACGGGATCGGACGCCGGCGACAACGCCCTTCAGGGTCTGTCCGCCAGCGAGACGTTTACCTGGTCGGCGACGCAGGCGTAGGGGGGACGATGCGGCGGTCCCTCCGAACGGTGGGCAAGGTGACGGTCGGCCTCTTTTCGGGGTCGGCCGTCGCCTTCGCCGTCTTCTACGGGGCCCTGATCGTCGGGGGCTACAGGCCCGTCGCGGTCTACTCGGGTTCGATGAGGCCCACGATCCCGGTCGGTGGCCTCGCCGTCGACCGGACGATCGCGGCCAGGGATGTTCGGGTCGGCGATGTGATCACCTTCGACGATCCGTACGTGAAGGGCCGGATGGTGACGCACCGCGTCGTGTCCGTCATCCCGACCGCACAGGGCCTCGCGTATCGCACAAAAGGTGACGCGAATCCCGCCCGCGATCCCTGGACGATCCGGCTGAATGGACAGGTCGGCCGCGTCGCGTTCAGCGTCCCCGCTGCCGGCTACGTGCTCGTGTATGCCCACACGCGCGAGGTGCGCAGCGCCTTGATCTGCCTCGCTTCGCTCCTCGTCCTC
The DNA here is from genome assembly GCA_046728195.1 of Actinomycetota bacterium. Taxonomy (GTDB): domain Bacteria; phylum Actinomycetota; class Thermoleophilia; order Gaiellales; family Gaiellaceae; genus 3-1-20CM-4-69-9. Next base: position 4,913 of record JBKPEC010000194.1, on the reverse strand, counting down.
GTCGGGCTGCTGCGGCGGATCTGGCGAAAGGAGACGACCGCGCCGGTCGGCGCGTAGTCCGATGCGAAGGCTCGTCGTCGTCGCCTGCCTCTGCCTCGCAGCGCTGGGCCTCGGAGCAGGCTTCAGCGCCGCGGCGTTCACGCGCTCGACTTCCGTCGCGGGCAACGGCATCACGGCCGACGCGCTCAGGAACTACTTCTCGGTCACGCCCGGCTCGGACGTGCAGCCCGGCACCTCGAACGCGGTGGCGAGCGGAGACGTCGACAGTCTCTCGATCGACCTCGGCACGGTTCCATCGGCCCGGACCTTCTCCAACGTCTTTCACATCACGAACGCGAGCGGCGCGACGCGAACCGCGACGGTGACGCTCTCGTCCGTGCCTCAGGTTTCGTCGGCAGTGTTCGCCTCGAGCGGCAGCAGCTCGGTGACGCTCGCGGCGGGAGCTTCGACCACGCTGTCCGTCACGACCTCAACGACCGTTGCGGGTCGCGGTATCGGAACACTTCGTCTGGGACTGTCCGGGTCGAGCTGGCTGTACCGGGACTATTCCTTCAGACTCGACGAAGCGCCCCAGGCTCCCGGAGCGCCGTCGGCCACACAGAAGCCGGCCGGCCGGATCGACCTCTCCTGGACGGCTTCCTCGACCACGACGAACTTCGCCGGCTACGACCTCTACCGGTCGAGCGGCGGCGGCGCGTACAGCAAGATCAACGGAGCGCTCCTGACCACGTTGACGTACAGCGACACCTCGACCGTCGACGGCACGGCGTACACGTACAAGGTAAAGGCCGTCTCGAGCGGGACGCCGGTGCTGACGAGCGTCGACAGCGCCATGGTCACTGCGACGGCAGACGCCACCGCGCCCGGTCAGCCGAGCGGGATCGTGCTCGCGAACGGCGGCGGGACGGGCAACGCCTACATCAATGCGGCGAACGCAGGCAGCATCTCCATCTCGGTGAACCTGCCGGCCAACTCGCTGACGACCGACACCGTGCAGCTCACCGCTTCCCGCGGAGCCTCTGTAAGCGCAAGTCACGCCGGATCTGCCGGCGCAGGCACGATCACGTTCACGGGGCTGAACCTCACCGGGCTCGGTGACGGCTCCGTGACAATCAGCGTCACGTCGGCCGACCTCGCCGGCAACGTCTCGACCGCGGGGACCGCAACGGTGACCAAGGACACGGTGGCGCCCGGCGTGCCAACGGCCGGCTACACCGACAACAACAACGCCAACGCCGACCAGGTTTCCGGCAACGCCGAGGCGAACGCCTCGATCACCGTGACGAAAAACGCACCCTTGCCGACGGCGACCTACTCGACGACCGTCTCCGGCGCAGGTGCGTACAGCGTCCTGGTTGCTGCAGTGGCGGGAAAGCCGAATCCTCCGACCCCCGTGTCGTACACGATCACGGCCACCGATGCAGCCGGGAACACGAGCGGCGCTGCCCCGCTCAACGTCAACGACACGAAGTAAACCGCTAAGTCAAGCCGCGTCCACTGCCGATAGGCAGCCGAGAGCCGTGAACGCCGCCGGACTCCGCACGCTGCCGCTCGCGCGCGTCTACCTCGTCGCGGGCCTCCTCACCACCGGGCTCTACTTCGTGCTGCCGTGGAACTCCTTTCCCCAGGAGCTGCTCTACGACGCGATCGGCGCGTGCTCCGCGATCGTCGTCGTGCTCGGAGCCCGGATCAATAAGCCGCGCCAGATGCTGTCCTGGTACCTGTTCGGCGCCGGCCTGCTCGCGTTCAGCATCGGGGATGTCGTGTTCAACCTCTACGCGGAGGTGTGGCATCGCGACCCACCCGTGCCGTCAGTCGCGGACATCTTCTATCTGGCCGGATACCCGTTCCTGGCTGCCGGCCTGATCGCACTGGTTCTGCAGGTGCGCAGGCGCGACCGGCGGTTCGGGTTGCTGGATGCGGCGCTCTTGACCGTCTCCTTTGCGCTCTGTCAGTGGGTGTTCGTGATGAGGGGCGTCGCCGAAGGTTCCGGTTCGAGCATGGAACGAGCGGTCGCGCTCTCCTATCCCGGGATGGACGTCGTGCTCCTCGCGGCCCTCGTCTTCTTCGCCCTGACGCCGGCATGGCGCACCGCCGCGTATCGGTATCTCGCGCTCAGCTTGGTGGGGATGCTCTTTGCCGACGAGCTCTACGGTCTGTCGCCGGGCTCGTATGCAGGTGCTTCCTGGCTGGATGCGTTCTGGCTGCTCTCTTACATCTTGTGGGCAGTCGCTGCGCTCGATCCCTCGATGCGCGCTTTGTCCGAACCGGCGTCGTCGAGCGCGCCCGGCCTGACCAGATCGAGGCTGCTCGTGCTCGGAGCGGCTCTCGCCACCGCCCCGAGTGTGCTCCTCGCCGAGCGCGTCGTCGGCAGGCCGGTAGATGCGGACGCCGTCGCCGTCGGCGCCGCCCTTCTCTCCGGGCTCGTGCTCGCACGCCTGGGCGGGATGGTGCGGGCGCTCGATCGGCTGCACGAAGGCGAACGCCTCGCGCGGGCGGAGGCCGAGTCCGCGCATCGCCTGCTCGCCGACCAGAACGAACAGCTGCGCGAGGCCGACCGCCTCAAGGACGAGTTCGTCGCCCTCATCTCACACGACCTGCGCACGCCGTTGACCTCGATCATGGGCTACCTCGAGCTCACCCTCGGCGACGGTGATTTGACCGATGACCAACGCGGATACCTCGAGATCGTTGATCGCAATGCAGAACGTCTGCTTCGGCTCGTCAACGACCTGCTCTTCGTCGCTCGACTCGAGGCAGGGCAACTCGACCTGAACCCGAACGAGCTCGATCTCGCCGCCATCGTCCGGCAGTCTGTGAGGGAGGCCGAGCCGAAAGCCACCGCAAAACACATCGCACTTACGTGCCGCGCCGACGACGTCCCCGCGGTGCGCGCCGACAAGGGACGCATGTTCCAGCTGCTCGACAATCTCGTCTCGAACGCGATCAAGTTCACGCCCGAGGGCGGCGACGTGGACGTCTCCGTCGCGCGCGTGAACGGCGCGGTACAGCTCGAGGTCGCGGACACCGGCATCGGCATCGATGCGACGGAGCAGGTGCAGCTGTTCCAGCGGTTCTTCCGTGCTTCGACGGCCACGAAGCGCCAGATCCCGGGAACAGGACTCGGGCTGTACATCGCCCGCGCGATCGTCGAAGCGCATGGTGGGTCGATCTCCGTCGACAGCGTGCCCGGACGCGGCACGTGCTTCGTCATCGCCCTGCCGTTGCCTACAAGCTCGGTCACGTGATGACCAGCGCTCGGCTTGTCCTTGTGGCCGACGACGAGGAGGACATCCTCACGCTCGTCTCGACGATCGTCGAACGTGCGGGCCATGAGGTTGTGTCGGTTCGGGACGGGGCGCAGGCGCTGGCTGCGATCCGCGAGCGGCGGCCGGACCTCGTCGTCCTCGACATCTCGATGCCGGAGGTGGACGGCCTCGAGGTGCTCCGACGGGTTCGGGCAGATGGTGAGACGAGAGAGCTGCCGGTTCTCTTGCTGAGCGCACGGGCGCAGGAGGCCGACGTCAGGAGGGGCTTCGACACGGGTGCCAGCGCTTACGTGAAGAAGCCGTTCAGCCCGAGCGAGCTCGCGCGGCGCGTGGACGAGTTGCTCGAAACGTCGACTTAGCCGGCCCGGTAGCGGTAACCGAAGCCCCGGACGGTCTCGATCGGAACCTTGCTTGGATCGGCCGGGTCGAGCTTCTTCCGGAGATAGCCGACATAGAGCTTCACCTGGTCTCCGGAGACGCCGTACGAGCTCCCCCAGACGAGCTCGAGCAGCTGATCCTTGGAGAGCACCTGCCGGGGGTTGCGGACGAAGGCGGACAGGAGCTTGAACTCGAGCGGAGTCAAGGCCACCTCACGACCGTCGAAGGTGACCGAGCGCTGGGCGAAGTCGATCGCTACCCGTGCGTCGGAGTAGGTGTCCTGCCTGTCGGAGGCTTCGGATGTCCTTCGACGGAGCAGCGCTTCCACGCGTGCCACCAGCTCCTGGCGTCCGAAGGGCTTCACCACGTAGTCGTCCGCTCCGGCCTTGAGCCCGCGAACGCGCTCCAACTCGTCCCCCCGCGCGGTCAGCATCAGTACCGGCACGTCGCTGAGGTCACGGATGCGTTCGAGGGTCTGCCAGCCGTCCAGCTCCGGCATCGAGACGTCGAGGACGACGAGATCGTGGGGGGAGTTGTGGAACGCCCGCAGCCCGGCCCGCCCGTCGGCGGCGCTTTCGACCTGAAGCCCTGCCCGGCCAAGCAGCTCCGCCACCAGGGCGCGGATGTCTGCGTCGTCGTCGATGACGAGGACTCGCGCGGCGTTCATACGGTTCTCATACTGGGCCGAGAGCGGCTTCCCTACCAGGCCGGCCGACAGTGAAGCCATGGCACGGATCCTGATCAGCGAGCCTCATCCCGACCTCAGGGTCCTCCTCGAGGCGATCGTCCGGAGAACCGGTCACGAACCGGTTGGCCATGGCGAGCTGGCCGTCGACGAAGCGCCTGCGGTGATGATTCTCGAGCCGGCCTCTGCGGCCGACCTGGCAGCGGCAGCCGGGCTTCGGCGCCGGCTCGAGGATCTCCCGATCATCTGCACGAGCGTCCTGCCGCCGAGCGAGCGGACGCGGGCACTCGAGCCGGTCGCCTACCTTGTGAAGCCCTTTCGCATGGTCGAGCTCGAGAAGGCAATCCTCGCTTGCGCTCCGAGCGAAAGCTGACGCTTTCGCTCGGATAGGGGTACGCCGCTTGTCGCGGGAAACGTGCGCGGGCGGAGCCCGCGCACTCTCATTTGTGTTGGTGCCTGGCGGTTGTTCCCTTCCGTGCGGGCCCGGGCGCCGGAGGCGGCCGCGCCCGCAATCGGCCGGCGGAGGCTAAGCCCGGCTTCGCCTGGTCTTAGCCTCCGCCCTTTGATGGTTCTGCTTGTAC
>JBKPEC010000193.1:0-2218 GCA_046728195.1 Actinomycetota bacterium | reverse complement strand
GACTTGAAAGCTCCCCCTGGATCGGCGGCCGTGGCGAAGACGACCCAGACGAGGAAGAACGTAAGGATGAGCTCGATCACGACTCCCTGCCAGTGGTCGGTACCGGCGCCGAGCGCGGGAGAGCCCAGGTGCGTCAGGTCGCGCGGCCCTGGGGCATACAGCCAGCGCAGGAGCGCGGCGGCGGCAACCGCAGTGGCGAATTGCATGCTCCAGTAGACGACGGCCAGGGCCGGCGCGATCCGTCTCGTCACGAAAAAGCCCAGAGTTATGGCGGGATTGAAGTGACCGCCGGAGATGTGCCCGACGGCAGACGCCATCACGGCAATCGTCAGGCCATGTGCAAGGGCAACGCCGACCAGCGTCAAGCCACTCACAGGCCCGTTGATCTGCGGGCCCACGACCGCCGCGAGCGTGACGATCGAGCCTGCTCCGATGAAAATGAGCGCGAAGGTGCCGACGAACTCGGCGAGGCCGCGCCTCAGCGGGTCGTACTCCATCGCGGAGGAAAGTACGGGGAGTGTCGGACGGAGCTAGTAGTGTCCCTTCCAGTAGTGCCGTACTGCTGGGAGGGGCGCTAGGCGGCCTTGCTCGGCCGGCGGGCTGCCTGGCCGCGCTGGGCGGCCCGCAGGCCTTCCTCGAGCGAGGTGAAGCTGGCAAACGCGCGACCGAGCTGCGTTAGCTCGAGGATGCGGTTCACCTGGGCATGCTCTTCCGGGGGCAGCACGAGTATGAACCCGAGCCCGTTCCGCTCGGCCCGGGTGCGCGTCGCCAGCAGGACGCCGAGCGTGGTCGAGTCGATGAACGAGGCGTCGCGAAGGTCGACGACGATGCCCAGTGCTTCCTCGAGGAGCACGGTCAGCTCGTTTTCGAGGCGCTGTGACGAGTAGGCGTCATGCTCGCCGACGAGGGCGACCACGGCGGCCGGCGGGTCCCGCCTAGCTAGGGTGACGGAGATCGGCGCCATTCCAGTCTCAGGGGTGGAACGCCGCAGAGGCCGAAAGGGTTACGGGGTCGGATCAGTCCCCGAGGTCGCGCCGGAGCCGCTTCGTCTGCGACCGGCGTCGTTTCTGCTCGAGGCGTCGCTCACGAGCTGCCTCGGTGGGCGTCGTGGGAACCCGCCGCCGTTCCACCTTCAGCGCCTGGTGTAGCTGCTCCACGAGACGCTCCAGAGCCAGCTCCCGATTGCGCGCCTGGCTCCGCTCGTCCTGTGCGACCGAGCGCAGGACTGGACCGGCGCGGGCGATGACGCGCCGCTTCTGAGTCTCTGTGAGTGCAGTCGAGGCTTGGACGTCGAAGACGGCCTCCACTCGGGTCTCGGACTTCTGCGCGTGCTGCCCGCCGGGACCGCTCGAGCGCGAGAAACGGAAGACGATTTCGTTCACGGGAAGGACGACGGAGCGGGTTACGCGAATAGACTCGCCGTCCATGGCTGCGATTCTGCTGGACGTCGACGGTGTCTTCCACGTCTCGGGCGAGCCCATCGCCGGCGGCGCGGACGCCGTCCGGCGCCTTCGGGCGGCCGGGCATCGGCTGCGTTTCGTCACCAACAACACGACGCGCGCACGCTCGACGCTGGCCGAGGAGTTGAGGTCGATGGGGATCGAGCTCGACGACGAGGAGCTGCAGACGACCCCGAGAGCCGCGGCCACAGCTTTGGCCGGCCAACGCGTCCTCGCACTCATCATGCACGCGATCGTGGGTGAGCTCGACGGCGTCGAGCTGGTCGGCGAGGACGCTGAGGCGGTTCTGGTCGGAGGCGCGGACGAGACGCCCGAGACGAACCTCGTCTTCAGCTACATGAATCTCGCGCGCGCGTTCCACGAGCTCGAAGGAGGTGCACAGCTCTACTGTCTGCATAAGAACCGCTGGTGGCAGACGAAGGACGGACCGCTGCTGGACGCCGGGGCCTTCGTCGCGGGGCTCGAGTATGCGGCCGACACGGAGGCGATCGTGCTCGGCAAGCCGTCGACCCCGTACTTCGAGGCGGCGCTGCACGCGCTCGACGCCGATCCGACCATGACCTGGATGGTCGGGGACGACATCGACTCGGACATCGGCGGCGCGCAGGGACACGGAATGAGGACGATCCTCGTCCGCACGGGCAAGTTTCGTCCGGACGCCGTCGAGGCCGGCTCGATTCGCCCGGACGGGATCATCTCGTCCATCGCGCAACTACCGGACTGGCTCGAGGACCATCTGTGACCGTCGGAGTCGACCT
>JBKPEC010000192.1:0-9639 GCA_046728195.1 Actinomycetota bacterium | reverse complement strand
GGCGGTGGACCCGCGGTTCGAGCAGAACCGGTCAAAGGCGGAAGCTAAGACCAGGCGAAGCCGGGCTTAGGTTCCGCCGACCTGATGCGGGCGCGGACGCCTTCGGCGCCCGTGCCCGCACGGTAGGGAACACCCGCCAGGCACCAACACAAATGAGAGTGCGCGGGCTCCGCCCGCGCACGTTACGCGCGAAGCGCCGTACCTAATCCCTAGCGAAAGCGCAGCTTTCGCTAGGGAAGCACCTCGCGAACGCGCTCAGCTACCGCCTCCATCTCGAGGGTCGAGCCGGTGACCTCCTTCAGCATCTCGTCCGCGCGCATCCTTTGCCCCTCGCTCCAGAGCTCCCGTAGGAGCGAGCCCGCCTCGCGGCTGGCGAACCACTTCGTACCGAACTTCTCCTTGAGGTAGGCCCGCAACTGGGCCTCGAAGGCCCACGATCGCAGGTAGGAGGAAACGTAGAAGCCCGAATCGATGTCGGCGAGGTAGTTCGCCGGCGTGACCTCGATCTTGAGCGCCTCGGAGAGGAGCTCCACGTAGCGGTCAGGCATAGTGGTGAGGTCGTCGGCGGCATGGAACTCGAGCTCGTACAGGAGCTTCGCCGCGTAACGGCGCACGAAGTAGAGCAGGCCTGTCGCGCCTTCGATCGCGTACTCCCCGGGACGCGGGAAGTCGAGTCGCCTGGTCAGCCACGTCGGCTCGTCGGTCAAATGCTGAAGCAGCATGGCCCAGCCCTCAGTGACCGCGTTGTCGCCAAGGCGCTTTTCTTCCATCGAGAGATCGCGCGAGGTGTGGGCGAAGTGCTGCGTGTGCCCGCCTTCGTGGAAGAGCGCACGCCAGTCGTCCGGTCCGCCGATTGGCTGAATCACCAGTACGACGCGGTCGGGCACCTCGATCGGAGCGCAGAACGCCCGCGGGCTCTTGTTGGGCCGCTCGTCGAGGTCGAGCGTGACGTTCTCCTGTGCGCTGAGATCGATGCCGAGATCCTCGAGCGTGGCTTCGAGCGCAGGGACCATCCGAGCTGCAGGGAACTCCTTGTCCCACTCGGGAGCACGGAAGAGCCGGGGGACGTCCCAACGCTCCGCCTCCGCCAGCGAGACGCCGACGCGCGCGCGAAAGAGCGTGTCCGCCGATTCCTCGTACAGCTTCTCTGTTTCCCTGAGAAAGGCTCTGCACTGGTCGGCAAGGTCGTCGAGCGCCGAGATGGGCAACGCCTTGCGATAGAGATCGAGATAGTTCTGGAAGCCGAGGTCGCGCGCGCCCCGTTGCACGATCTGCGCCGCGTCGCGATGCAGCGGGTTCATGTGTTGGTCGAGGATGTCGTTGGCCTGCGCGTCGAGCTCGCGGCGCTTGTCCCGGTCCGGCTCGTTCGCGAGCGCCGGCCGCACCATGCGATAGGGAATTTCTTCTCCTTCGAGAGCGACCTGGAGCTCGGACTCCAGCTGCGCGAGCTTCTCGGCATGGTCCCTGGTGAGGTCGCCGAAGTACCCCTCACAGGCGAACCTCCAGAGCTCGCGTATCCGGGAGCCGCCGTTTACCGCCATGCCGATCGCGCGGACCTGATCCAGTTCGGTCAGGTTCGCGTGGCGCTCGTAGATCGGCGCGAGGTCGAACGTCTCCTTCAGGCCCGCGTAGTGGAGGTAGAACTCCTCGTCCAGCTCGGCGATGAAGCGATCCGCCTGCTCGCGATACGCGTCGAGCTCGCGATCGGAGGGCGGCACGATGAGCATGGTTCTAGGATACGCGGCTAGTGGAGGAGATCCGGCTCAGGACCGAGCGGCGGACGCAGCTCGTCGACATCACGAAACAGGTGCAGGAGGCGGTGACTCAGGCGAACGGGGCTGCGGCTGCGCTCGTGTACGTGCCGCACACGACCGCGGGCGTGACAATCAACGAGGGGGCGGACCCGGCGGTTGCCCGTGATCTCGAGAGCGCACTGGAGAAGGTCGTGGACGATCACTGGGACTGGAAGCACGTCGAGGACCCGGACGGCCCGAACGCGCCCTCGCACATCCGAGCGTCGCTGATGAGCCCGCAGATCCTCGTGCCCCTCGATGACGGCAAGCTTGCGCTTGGAACCTGGCAAGGCATCTTCTTCTGCGAGTTCGACGGCCCGCGCGAGCGCAAGGTCTACGTCACGGCGCTGAGTTAAGCAGTGCACTAACCCCAGCCGTCCCAAGGTGGCGTGCGTCCCGGGGCACTATCCCAGTAGTCGTGCTGCTCGACGACGCGGCCGTCCTCGTCGAAGCGGAGGAGCGACACGCCCGCAAGCGAAACGAGCTCGCCGTTCTCGACCACCGCGGCCCACCATTCGACGACCGCGCGATCGCCTGAGAGGAGCGGCTTGCCCATCCACACCTCGGGCTCTCCCTCCTCCTCGCCGTATGCCCACCTTGCGTATTCGAGTGGGTGCTGCGGCGCGCGAAAGGGGTGAGAGCGAAAGACCGCGCCGGGTGCGTAGACAGGCGCCAGCAACTCGGGATCTTTCGTGCGCCAGGAACGTGACCAGGCATCGATCCAGGCCACAGCGCTCGCCTCGACGTCCACTGTGGGATCGTACGGTCTGCCGCACCACAGGACACAGGCTCGCCGTCTTCCTCACGGGGCGCCACGGCTGCCAGGGTGTGCCCACACCCCACCTGTTCAGGAGGCTCCGATGAAGTCCGAATCCTTGGTGCTACCGCACGACCCCGGTTGGAACGAAGCCCGGCGCGCGTGGAATCTCGCGGTCGACCAGCGACCCGCTGCCGTCGCGATTCCCGAGAGCGCCGAAGAGGCTGCGGCCGTGGTCCGCTGGGCACGCTCGCGCGGTCTTCGGATCGCGGCGCAGGGAACGGGACACGGCGCTTCCGCCATGGGCTCGCTCGCGCACACGGTGCTCGTGAAGACGTGGGCGATGCGCGGCATCGAGATCGATCCGGACGCTCGCCGGGCGCGCGTGGAAGGGGGCGTCCTCTGGGCGGAGCTCAGCGAGGCGGCTTCGAAGCACGGCCTCGCTGGACTTGCCGGTTCGTCACCGGACGTCGGGGTCGTCGGCTACACGCTCGGCGGAGGGCTCAGCTGGCTCGGGAGACGGCATGGACTGGCCGCGAACAGCGTCACCGCGGTCGAGCTCGTCGACGCCGAGGGCGAGCACATACGCGTCGACTCCGAGAACGAACCGGACCTGTTCTGGGCCCTGCGCGGAGGCGGAGGCGCCTTCGGCCTCGTCACCGCACTCGAGTTCGAGCTCTATCCGATCCCTGACGTCTACGCCGGCGTGCTCTTCTTCCCCGCGGAGCGCGGCCCGGAGGTTCTGCGCGCGTGGCGGCGCTGGATCGAGGACGTACCCGACGAGCTGACCTCGGTCGGACGCTTCTTGAACTTTCCGCCTCTCCCCGAGCTTCCGGAACACCTACGCGGGCGCTCGTTTGTCGTCGTCGAATCCGTCTACCTCGGCGACGAAGAGCAAGGAGTCGAGCTCCTTCGGCCAATTCGGGAGCTCGGGCCGGAGATGGACACGGTGGCGACGATTCCCGTCGAGCAGCTCAGCAAGGTCCACATGGACCCCGAGGACCCGGTCCCGGGGGCTGGAGACGGCATGCTCTTGTCCGACTTTCCGGAGGAGGCGATCGACTCGCTCGTCCGCGTGGCGGGCGCGGGCTCGGGCTCCCCGCTTCTGACGCTCGAGGTGCGGCACCTCGAAGGAGAGCTCGCTCGCCCGAGGCCCGGCAACGGCGTGCTCAGTGCGATCGAAGCACGCTTCGCCGTGTTCGCCGCAGGCATTGCGGCGACACCCGAGATGGGCGCTGCAGTGCGGGCGCACATCGAGCTCGTCCAGGCGGCCCTCGCGCAGTGGGACTCGGGCCGCGATTACCTCAACTTCACCGAGCGACGCGAGCGCGGCCAGCGCTTCTTCGGGTCGAAAGCCTTCGCGCGGCTCCAGGCCGTGAAGGCCCGGGTTGATCCGCAGGACGTGTTTCGCTCGAACCATCCGATCCGCGTGCCTGCAACGCGGCTCCGGCGGGCAGCCTAGACACCAACGTTTTACGCAGCCTTAACGGCGACGCAACGACGGGCGACTACAACGCGTGTGACCGACCCGGGGAGAGGTCATGCGCAAGTCGCTCGTCGTCGTCGCGCTCACATCTGTTGCTCTGGCGGGCCCTCGCCGGCGTGTCGGTGCGGATGACCGCCGCAGGGACGCAACGTAAGCCGGCTGCGCCGCCGCGCGGCATCCACAAGATCAAGCACGTGATCGTGATCATGCAGGAGAACCGTTCCTTCGATCATTACTTCGGCACGTATCCGGGAGCGGACGGGCTGCCTCGCGCGGCGAACGGGGAGTTCGCGGTCTGCCTTCCGGACCCCGCCAAGGGAGATTGCCAGCGGCCGTACCACGACACGCGAGATCGGAACTCGGGCGGTCCGCACGGAGAGACCACTGCCGTCACGGACGTCAACGGCGGGAAGATGAACGGTTTCATCGCCGAGGCGGAGCTCGCACGGCACAAGGGCTGCAGAAAGGATCCAAACGACCCGATCTGCTCGCAGCGCTCGAGCAATCCCGACGTCATGGGCTATCACGACGGGAGCGACATCCCCAACTACTGGGCCTACGCGCGCAACTTCGTCCTGCAGGACCACATGTTCGAGCCGAACGCTTCGTGGAGCCTGCCGGCCCACCTTTTCATGGTTTCCGAATGGTCGGCGAGATGCTCCCGCAGCGGCGATCCGATGAGCTGCGTGAACGCGCTGCAGAGCCCGGCGTCTCCCAAAGGCCCGGGCACGCCCGACTATGCGTGGACGGATCTCACGTACCTGCTGTTCAGGCACCACGTCACCTGGCGCTACTACGTCTTCAGCGGCACCGAGCCCGACTGCGAGGACGACGCGATGATCTGCGAGTCCGTTCCGCAGGGAGCGGCGACACCCGGCATCTGGAACCCGCTTCCGTATTTCGACACGGTCAACCAGGACGGCGAGGCGACATCACGTCCTTGTCCAACTACCTACGCGCCGCGAGGACCGGAGAGCTACCGGCCGTGTCCTGGATCGATCCGGCGGGGTCGGTCAGCGAGCATCCGCCCGGTCTCGTCAGCGCCGGGCAGGCGTACGTGACGCGGCTCGTGAATGCTGCCATGCGCGGGCCGGAGTGGAAGTCGACTGCGATCTTTCTCGCCTGGGACGACTGGGGGGGATTCTACGACCACGTGACGCCGCCGAGCGTCGACCGGAACGGCTATGGACTTCGCGTGCCGGGCATCGTGATCAGCCCATACGCCCGCAAGGGCTTCATCGACCACCAGACGCTGAGCTTCGACGCCTACGTCAAGTTCATCGAGGACGACTTTCTGCACGGCGAGCGAATCGATCCGCGCACCGACGGCCGGCCGGATCCACGGCCGGACGTTCGGGAGGACGAGCCGATACTCGGGTCGCTTGTCCGAGACTTCGACTTCGCGCAGAAGCCGCGGCCTCCGCTGATCCTCGATCCCCATCCGCACACCGATCTGCGCTGAAGGAGCGGCTACGCTCACCACGTGGCCGCGCCAGTCACCAGAGACCAGGAGCTCGAGCTTACGATCGACTCGCTCGCTTACGGTGGCAACGGCGTCGCACGGCTGAACGGCTTCGTCGTCTTCGTCCGGCGCGGCCTTCCCGGTGACAAGGTTCGCGCACGGGTGACCAAGGTCCAGCGGCGCCACGCGGAAGCGCTCGCGACCGAGGTGCTCCAGCCAAGTCCGCTACGGGTCGAGGCTCCGTGCCGGCACTACCCGGCTTGCGGAGGCTGTCGCTTCCAGGATCTCGCCTACGAAGCCCAGACGACTGCGAAGGCGGCACAGGTCGACGATGCGCTGCGACGAATCGGCGGGATCGAAGAGCCACCGCTGGAGCCGATCCTGCCGGCGGAGGAGATCTTCCACTACCGGAACAAGCTCGAGTACTCCTTCACGCAGCTCCAGGACGGTCCGACACTCGGCTTTCACAAGGCCGGTCGCTGGGACGAGGTGCTCGAGATCGAGCGTTGCTGGCTGACGACCGACCTCGGCAACGCGATCCGCAACAGCGTGAGCGACTGGGCGCGTGCCGAGAAGCTCGTCGCCTACGACCAGGCCGAGCACAGGGGGTATCTCCGCCACCTCGTCGTGCGTGAGGGGATGAACACCGGCCAGGTGCTCGTCCAACTCGTCACCGCGCCCGGCGAGGCGTTCGACACGCCCGGCTTCGTGGATGCACTGCGGCGCTTCCCGGAGGTCCGCTCGATTCACTGGTCGGTCAACGACAGTGCGGCGGAGGTGACGAACCTCCCGACGCAGCTCCTCTGGGGCGAGGAGGCGATCGAGGAAGAGCTCTGCGGTCTGCGCTTCCGGGTGCGTCCGAACGCCTTCCTGCAGACGAACACACGCATGGCCGAGCGCATCTACGAGCTCGCACGCGAGTTCGCTGCGCTGAGTGGGCAGGAGACCGTGTACGACCTCTACTGCGGGATCGGGACGATCGGTCTCGTCCTCGCCCGCGACGCCTTGACCGTGTGGGGGATCGACATCTCGGAGGAGTCGATCGCCTGCGCGCTCGAGAACGCCGAGCTCAACGGGATCGGTAACGCGGCCTACTTCGCGGGCAACGTGGGCCAGGCGCTCGAAGAGCTTCGTGATCGAAGCGGGGGAGCCGACGTCGTCGTGGTCGATCCTCCGCGCGCCGGCCTGGCGGGCAAGGCGCTCAAGCGGCTCGGCGAGGTCGGTGCCCCGCGCATCGTCTACGTGAGCTGCAACCCGACGACCCTGGCCGGCGACCTGAAGCGGCTCCGCGAGGAGTACGGCTATGCCCTGCGCCGGTCGAGGCCGGTGGACATGTTCCCCCACACGCCGCACGTGGAGACCGTCTCGTTGCTCGAGCGTGCTCCCTAGTGCCGTGAGCCGTCGCCGGTCTGCACGAACCGGCTTCCTGGCTCCATCCTGCGGAGCCGAGTCCAGATCAGGTCGGCGTTCGCGAGGAGGAAGCTGAGGGCGAGGAGCGGTAGGGCCGGCAGTCCGCCGCGCCAGACCGCCGCGATCGCGAGGGTGGCCCCGAACGACATCGTCATCAGCACCCAGGTCCAGCCCGTGCGCAGCAAGAAGCGCGCCGCCGCGGCGAGAAAAAGGGCGAAGAACAGCAGGTCGGGCAGGCCCAGGTTCGCGGCGCCGGTCTCTCCAGGAATGGGGAAGGCAAACGAGAAGGTCGTGAAGACGTGGCGATGTTCGTTCACGATCACGTTGGTGGGCCCGTGCGGCGCGAAGACCGAGTACGCGTCGACCCAGGGAATGATCACCGCGACCAGCACGATCCAGCTGAGCGTCTCGAAGTAGCCGAGGAACCAGAAGGCGACGAAGGTGACCCCGAAGAGCTTGCAGAAGTTCTCGGGTGTGCTCCAGCCGGCCAGGTTGCAGAGCAACGCCAGTACGCCGAACGCCCCGGCGAGGGCAGGCGTCCAGCGCCAGGTGCGCAGCGGCAGGACGAGCCAGACGAGCGCGAAGCACGCCGGGATGAGCACGAAGGCGAGGAACGCGATGTCCCACCAAAGCGTCGCGTTCCACAGCCGGTCGTGGAACGAGTAGTAGAGGGCGAGCGCCGCGAGAAGCCCTAGTACGGCGGCAGCTCGGCCCACCATTGGCCGAGTGGCTTGAAAGCGTTCCAAAACTTGGTCTTGGCGGGGGCCTCGTCGAGGGACGTGTCGATGTCCGGGACCGCGAGCGCCTGCATCGTTCCCGTGAAGCGCTGGAGCTCGCCCGGCTTGTACTCCACCGTATCCGCGAGCGGAAACTCGAGCGAGTTCAGGAACTCGACCGAGCTCTCACCCATCGGCACGATCAGCTTCGGTTGGACGATGTGGAGCTCGCGGGTCAGAAACGACCGCGATTCGTCTTCGTCGCCGTCCGCGAACTTGACGCAATTCGTTCCGTACACCGACATCGGGTCGACGTGAAGACGTTGCAGGGACTTGAGGATCGCCTGGCCCGCGCGGCCGTAGAAGGCGACTCCCTCCTGGACCTCCGAGGGTTGCGGGCGGTGCTTGAGCAGGATGATGTCGGCGAGCGGATGGCCGGATCCCATGACCGGCACGCGGCCGGCGCCGGCGGAGGCTACCTCGTGCGCTAGATCGTTGATCTCGAGGATGGCCTTCTGGAGGTACTTCTCGTAGATCTCGTCGGTCGCCGGCACGCTTCACCAGTTTCGGGACTAGCGAACGCGTTCCTTGGCCTGGGCCATCCACTTGAGGCCCTGGAGGTAGAAAAGCGAGCGCGGACGGCGCAGAACCTGGGCTGAACGCAAGCTCAGCAGGAACTCTTCCGGCCCGTCGAACGCCCGCATTCGCAGGGCGCCCGTCCCGACCCCTTGCAGGACGTGGGCGTCCGATCCGGCTCCCATGGTCAGGTTGTACTTGCGCGCGAACCGCAGCGCCTCGTCGTTGTAGGCCTCGAAGAGCAGCCGGGCGTTGTAGACCTCGAACACGTCGATGTCGGCGAGATGCTGTTGCAGGGTCGCGGGCTCGGCGATCGCGTGCATGCGGTCGAACGGATGCGGCAGGTAGACCAGTCCGTCCTGCTCCTTGATCGCCCGGACCGTGTCGGAGAACGAGAGGCCGCGCGAAATCCCCTCGCGGAGGAACAGGCCGATTACCTCGCCCTGGCCGTCGGTCTTGATCTCCTCTCCGGGGATGACGATCAGCTCGTGCTCGCGGGCGAGCTCGGCGGTCTCCAGAGCACCTCCGTACACGTTGTGGTCCGTCACCGCGATCGCGCCGAGGCCGATGCCCTCTGCATGCATGATGAGATCGGCCGGGTCGATGGCGCAGTCGTGCGACCAGCTCGTGTGCATGTGCAAGTCGCAGACGATCCAGTCGCGATCGGAGAGCGGTGCGGCCTCCCGCCTTGGCACCTTTCGGCGCTTGGTGAGCGCGCGATACAGCTCGTCGAGCTCCGCCGCGACCGCCGCGAAGCTCTGTCCTGCCGCCTCGTTGCGTGCCCGTTCCGCCTTGCGCTGCCGGAAGTCGGGGTCTTCGGCCAGGCGCGATACCTCCGCGCCGGCGAGCTCGGGCTGCTGGCGGACCTCGGGCGGATCCGCGATCGCACAGCCGGCCGCAGACGCTTCGAGCCGCACCCGTTCGAGCCCGGCGAGCGCCGGAACGAAGACGCTGGCCTCGGCGAGGAGACGGGCCCGCGCCGAGCCGTCCCGCGCGGTCCTGACATGAACGCGCTCGCGAAGCAGGCGGGGGATCGACGGCCGCCCTGTCAGCGGCTTCGTCCGCAGCAGGATGAGCTCCCAGTCCGGAAGCTCCTCGAGCGCCCGGAAGACGCCGCGCACGAGCGCCCGCTCGTTCGGACGCCACTCCAGCACGATCAGGTTCCGCTTCACGCCCGGCTGGAACAGGACCGGGTCGACCCCCTCCCCGATGACGTCGTAGTGTCCCGGGAAACGCACGGCGGCCGCTTCGGCGGTGGCCTCCGTCGTCCCGATGAGCGCATCGAGCCGGCCGAGCAGGCGATCGCGCTGAGCGCGGCCGGGCGGATAGCCGAGGCGCTCGGCCGAGAGGAACGTCGCCACCGCGAGCGCCTCGGCGTCGCGGAGCGCGAGATAGGACAGCGACGGCAGGCCCGGCTCGAACCCGTGCACGACGTCGAA
>JBKPEC010000191.1:0-5161 GCA_046728195.1 Actinomycetota bacterium | reverse complement strand
GGTATACGCAGTACTACTATTACGTGAAGGGCGTTTTCACGTTCGATCTGGGCCCGTCGCTCGTCCAGCGGAACCAGGGCGTCAACGACATCATCAAGGAGCACTTCCCGGTTTCCCTGAAGCTCGGCGCGCTCGCCATGCTCTGGGCCATCGTCGTCGGATTCCCGCTCGGGATCATCGCTGCGCTGAAACAGAACTCGATCTTCGACTACATCGTCATGACGTTCGTCAACCTGGGCTACGCGATACCCAACTTCCTCATCGCGACGCTGCTCATCTACTTCTTCGCGCTCAAATGGAGAGCGTGGACGCCGTTCCCGACCAACGGCTGGGGAGGGCCGGCTAGCTGGGTCTTACCGGCGATCGCGCTCGGGCACGCGCCGATGACGTACTTCGCGCGAATCGTCCGCGGCTCGATGCTCGAAACGCTGCAGCAGGACTACATCCGTACCGCCAAGGCGAAGGGCTTGCGCTGGCGGCGCGTGGTTGGTCTCCACGTCCTGCGCAACTCGCTGATCCCCGCCGTCACCGCGGCGGCGCCGCTCCTCGGCTACCTGATCACGGGCTCGTTCATCGTGGAGACGATCTTCGGAATCCCGGGCATCGGCCGATACTTCGTGATCTCGGTTACGGGCCGTGACTACTCGGTGACGATGGGAATCACCATCATGCTCTCGGTCATCATCATCCTCGCCAACCTCGTGGTCGACATCCTCTACGGGTTTCTCGATCCGCGGACCCGAGACGTTCGGACCTGATGGTCACCGACCGCCGATCCGATTTCGAGGCCACCCTCGCCCGCACCGCCGAGCAGCGGGGGCAGGAGGCGGGCGCCGCCCTCCAGCGCGCCTCGCTGTGGCGCGACGCGGTTCATCGCTTCACTCGGAACAAAGCCGCGGTTGTCGCAGCCATCGCTTTCATGGCCCTGGTCGCCTTCGTCATTCTCGTGCCCTGGCTCAGCAACGAAGACCCGTACAAGATCGACTTCGCGCAGGCATACGAGTCGCCGAGTCTCGCGCATCCGTTCGGCACCGACGAGTTCGGTCGCGACCTGCTCATCCGCACGGCGCTCGGCGGCCGCGTCTCGATCGCGATCGGCTTTGCCGCCACGATCGCGATCATGGTCGTCGGCATCCTCTACGGATCGATCTCCGGCTTCGCGGGCGGGAAGATCGACAACGCGCTGATGCGCTTCCTCGATGCGCTCTACGGCCTGCCGTACCTCCCCTTCGCGATCATCACGCTCGCCATCTTCGGCACGGTCAACTTCTGGACGATGGTCGTTGCCCTGACGATCGCCTCGTGGTTCACGACGGCCCGCGTGATGCGAGGACAGATCATCACGCTCAAGGAAAACGACTACGTCCGCGCGGCCAACGCGCTCGGTGCGCGCTGGTACCGCGTCTTGTTCCGCCACCTCTTGCCGAACACGCTCGGGGTCATCATCATCTTCGTCTTCCTCGAGCTCCCGAACGTCGTGCTCGGCGAAGCGTTCCTGTCGTTCATCGGCCTCGGCATCAGCCCGCCCAAGGCGTCGTGGGGAACGCTGGCCCAGGACGGTTATGCGGCCTATCAGGCGCATCCGTACATCATCATCATCCCGAGCCTGATGATCGCCTGGCTGATCCTCAGCGCCTTCTTCGTTGCCGACGGGCTGAGGGATGCGCTCGACCCGCGCACGAGGGAGACGTAGAGATGCAGCTCAGGCACGATCCGGCGCCGTCGAGGGCGTTCTGATGCCCCTGCTGGCCGTCAACAACCTGCACACCTTCTTCAAGACGCGCGAGGGCGAGGTGCGCGCGGTCGACGGCGTCTCGTTCACCGTCGAGCGGGGAACGATGCTCGGGATCGTCGGTGAGTCCGGCTGCGGCAAGTCGGTGACGATGCTCTCGATCATGGGGCTCATCCAGCCCCCCGGCCGCGTCGTGGAGGGGTCCGCCGTCTTCCAGGGTCGTGATCTGCTGCAACTCAAAGACCATGCACTCGAGGACGTACGCGGTCGCGACATCGGGATGATCTTCCAGGACCCGATGACTTCGTTGAACCCGACGCTGACGATCGGGACGCAGATCACCGAGACGCTGCGGCGTCACCTCGGCATGTCCAAGCAGCAGGCGCGCAAGCGCGCGATCGAGCTGCTCGAGGAGGTTCACATCCCGCAGGCCGCCGCGCGGCTCGACGACTATCCCCACCGCTATTCGGGTGGCATGCGCCAACGCGTGATGATCGCGATCGCCATCTCGTGCAACCCCAAGCTGCTGATCGCCGACGAGCCGACGACCGCGCTCGACGTGACCGTGCAGGCGGGCGTGCTCGACCTCCTGCACGAGCTGCGGGCCGAGCACGACATGGCGGTCATCATCATCACCCATGACATGGGGGTCGTCGCGGAGACGGCGAACGACATCATCGTCATGTACGCCGGCCAGGTCGTCGAGCAGGCCTCGTCGTACGACCTCTTCGACCGGCCCGAGCATCCGTACACCGAAGCGCTCTTGGAGGCGCTCCCGCAGGTCGAGGGCGAGGGCATCCGGAGCGGTCGACTCAGGTCGATACCGGGCCGTCCGCCCGACCTGATCGATCGGCCGCAAGGTTGCCGCTTTGCGCCGCGCTGCGTTTACGCAGCGCTGGACGACTGCGCCCTTGTGGCACCAGAGCTCCGCGAGATCCGCCCCGGTCACTGGGTGCGGTCCAGGCATCCCGCGTCGGAACGTGTCGCCGAGCCGGTCGGTGCGAGATGACGGAGGCGACGCCTCTCACCCCGACGCCGCCGAGCGAGGAGCCCCTGCTCGTCGTCAAGAACCTCAAAAAGTACTTCCCGATCATGAAGGGTGTGCTCGTCGACCGGACGGTCGACTACGTCAAGGCGGTCGACGACGTCTCGTTCGATGTGCATGCCGGCGAGACGCTCGGGCTCGTCGGCGAGTCCGGCTCGGGTAAGACGACGACCGGCTACTGCGTCTTGCAGCTGCTGAAGCCGACCGAAGGCACGGTCATCTTCCAGGGCGAGGACCTGACGAAAGCGAACAGGGGGAAGATGCGGCAGACACGCCGCGAGCTGCAGGTCGTCTTCCAGGATCCCTACGCATCGCTGAATCCGCGCATGACCGTCGGGGACATCGTCTCCGAACCGCTCGTCGTCCACGACATCGGCGATCGGAGCTCGCGTCGCCGCAGCGCAGAGCAACTGCTCGAAGTCGTCGGCTTCAACCCGGACTTCATCAACCGCTACCCGCACGAGTTCTCGGGCGGCCAGCGACAGCGCATCGGCATCGCCCGTGCGCTGGCGCTCAACCCGAGCCTGATCGTGTGCGACGAGCCGGTCTCGGCTCTCGACGTGTCGATCCAGGCTCAGATCCTCAACCTGCTGAAGGATCTGCAGACCGAGTTCGGCCTCGCGTACCTGTTCATCGCGCACGACCTGGCCGTCGTCAGGACGATGAGCGATCGCATCGCGGTGATGAACCGCGGCAAGATCGTCGAAGAAGGGCCTGCGGAGGAGGTCTACTCGAACCCGAAGGATCCGTACTCGCAGGCGCTGCTCGCCGCCGTTCCGATTCCCGACCCGCGGAGGATGCGCGAGCGTCGGGCGGAGCGCCGCAAGCACAAAGATGTTCTTGCGGAATCCGTCTGAGGCGGGGCTCAGGGGCAGAATGAGGATCGTCGCGGCCCTGGCGGCCGTGTTTGCGATCGCGGTCGCGTCTGCCGGCTGCGGCTCGGAGCCGGCGAAGAACGGCGCCGCCTCTGCTCCCAGCTGGTCGTTCGCCGCCAGGATGCTGCACCGGCGGAGCTACACGGCGTCCGCGCAGCTCGGCGGAAAGGTCTACGTCGCAGCCGGGATGGTCGGCAATTCGGGCCGGCCGCTCGACCTGTTCGAGCGCTTCGATCCCGCGAAGAACGAGTGGACGTCCCTGACCCCACTGCCGGAGCGCTTCAGCGCCGGTGCGGCCGCGAGCCTCGACGGCCGCATCTGGGTCGTCGGCGGGAACTCGGAGACGACGAGCGGCCGGCAGGTCTTCGCCTACGACGTGAAGAGCGGGCGCTGGACGGAGGAGCCCGCCCTCCCGGCCCCGCGCACGAATCTGGCGGTTGTGCCGGAGGCCGGAAAGCTCTACGCGATCGGCGGTCTCGACCCGGTCGAGGCGACGAAGACAGTGTTCGTCTACGACCCGTCCACTCGACGCTGGGCGAAGGCGGCGCCGCTGCCAAAAGCGCTGCAGGCGCTCGCCGCGGTCGCCTTCCGCGGCGAGATCTGGGCGCTCGGCGGCCGGGTGCGCTCGGGGACGATCCAACGCGGCGTCTGGATCTACAACCCGCACACGAACCGCTGGCGGGCCGGGCCCGCCCTGCCGACACCGATGGAGACGCTCGGGACCGCGACCTCCGCGGGTCGGATCGACGCGGTGCTGGAGCACAACTACTTCACCTACGACGCGAGCACGTCGCGCTGGCTGCGGGGACCGAGCCTCGAGGTGCCGCGGCACGCGCTCGGGGTGTTCACGATCGACGGCACGCTCTACGCAATCGGAGGCTGCGTCGTACCGCAGCTCGAGGACAGCTCGGTCGTCGAGAAGATTCCGCTGCGCCGCCTGGGCGACTAAAGGGGTCTGACCCCGCAGGGGTCTGACCCCTAAGCGGTCAAGGCGTCGGCGCCGGCGACCACTTCCAGGATCTCCTGGGTGATCTCCGCCTGGCGCGCGCGGTTCATCGCGAGCGTCAGGTCGTCGATCAACTCGCCGGCGTTCTTGGAGGCGTTCCGCATCGCCGTCATCCGCGCGCCGTGCTCCGAGGCGGCCGACTCGAGCAGCGCACGGTAGAGCTCCGTCTCGAGGTAGACCGGCAGCAGGCGCTCGAGGATCTGCTCGGGCTCTGGCTCGAAGATGAAGTCGCCGCGCTGGGCATCGGCCTCCCGCTCCTCGTCGCCCGTCTCGAGGAGATCCTCCGACAGCGGCAAGAGATCCTGCACGGTCACCGTCTGGACGAGCGGCGACTCGAAGTGGTTGTAGACGACCACCACGCGGTCGACCTCGTCTTCCATGTAGAGCTCGGCCACGCGGTGGGCGATCGCCTGGGCATCCGAGTAGCGCGGCTCGTCGGTGAAGCCCGAGAACTCGCCGGCGAGCTGGAAGCGGCGAAACCTGAGCGAGCCCACGCCGCGCCG
>JBKPEC010000190.1:0-10440 GCA_046728195.1 Actinomycetota bacterium | reverse complement strand
CTTCTACACCAACTCGACGTTGCACATGGTCGCGCACGGCGCGTGGGCGCAAGTGCTGATGATCGGCGGGGCGATCGAGCTCGCGCTCGTGCGGGGCAAGCTCCAGAGCAAGTGGTGGCGGCTCGGCATGACGAGCGTCTTCCTCGTCTCCGGCGCCGGGTTCCTCGTGCACGAGCAGAACGCGTGGTTCTTCCAGCGCTCGGCCTTCCTCCATCACCTGATGGGCTGGACGCTGGTCGTCACCGCCATCTTTCCGCTTGCGCGCACGATCCGGCCGCGTTCGCAGGTGGCCGCGACCGGTTTCGCGCTCATGTTCGTCGCGGTCGCCGTGATGCTGTACTGCGATCGCGACGTTGCGCCGGTCTTCGGGCACATCTCGCCGCTGGCAGGAGCACCTCACCGATGAAGCGCAGGCTCCTCGTCGTAATCGTCGCGGCGCTCGTGTTTCCCGCGCAAGCGTTCGCGCACGCGACGCTAGAGCGGACCTCGCCGACCTTCCGTGAGCGCCTACCGACGTCGCCGCGAACGATCACCCTTCGCTTCGACCAGTACGTCAAGGTGCTGCCGGGATCGGTCCAGCTCTTCTCGGCGACGCACCGTCTTGCGGTATCGCGGATCTGGACCGATGGGCTCTACCTCAAGGCGGCAGTGCCGAAGCTCCCTCGGGGCCCCTACACAGTGCGCTGGCACGCCCTGTCCGGCGACGGGCACGTCGTCTCGGGCGTCTTCACCTTCGGCGTGCGCGCGGCCGCGCCCGCGGCAACCGACGCATTCGGGTCGTCGGGCCCGACGCGTACCGAAGATTTCGTGCGGTGGCTCTACTTCCTCGCGCTCGCGCTGCTCGTCGGCGGGCTCGGCTTCCGACTGCTCGTGTTGCGCGGGCCGCTCTCCCCGCGGGCGGAGAAGCGTTTCTTCGTCCTGGCCGGCATCGGTGTCATCGCGACGATCGACGCCGGCATTGTGGCGTTCATCCTCCGGGCGGAGGACGCCTTGCAACTTCCGTTCGTGCGGCTCCTCTACGGAGACCTCTCGCCGATCGCACAGTCGCGCTTCGGCACGGCGTTCATCGCGATGACGCTCGGCTTCGCCCTCGTCGCCGCCTTGCTCTTCCTGGCGTGGCTGACGGACCGCGCGGTGTTGCTGTGGCCGGCATTCCTGATCGGCCTCGGCTTTGCGTCGGGGCTCTCGCTCTCCGGCCATTCCGCGGCGGACCCCGGCTCGTCGTGGAAGTCCGAGCTCGCGGACTGGGCGCATCTGTCCGCGGCCTGCCTGTGGATCGGCGGGCTGGTGCAGCTCACGCTCGTCGTCTGGCCGCTCATGCCGGAAGTGCGCCGTGCGGCCTTCCTGTCGTTCTCGCGGCTCGCGACGGTGTGCGTCGCCGTGCTGCTCGCCGCGGGCGTCTACCTCAGCATCCTGCGCCTGCCTGAGCTGCGGGACCTGTGGACGACCGGCTACGGCCAGGTGCTGCTGGTGAAGATCGGCCTCGTCGCGCTCGCGTTCGCCTGGGGTGGCCTGCACAAGCTCGTCGCCGTGCCGGCGGTGGAGCGCGGCGACGGCGGCGGAATGCTCGTCCGTCTTCGCGGCAGCCTGCTCGGGGAGAGCATGGTCGGCATGGCCGTGCTGCTCGCTGCGGCGGTGCTCGTCAACTCGAAGCCGCCCACTCAGCCCGCGCCCGCAGCGCCGGCGGCCAGTAGCGTTCAGCGCTGATGTTGTATGCACTTTCCGGCGGCGCGGGCTTCCTGGGCCTGCACCTTTCGAGACGGCTGCTCGCTGACGGACACCACGTCCGGACGCTGGACGTCGTCCCGCTCGACGATGCAAAGCTCGAATGCTCGGTCGAGGAGCTGCGCGGCGACGTTCGTGATGCGGATCGGGTTCGCGCGCTAGTGGAGGGCGCGGACGTCGTCGTGCACGCGGCTGCCGCCTTGCCTATTCAGGCTTCCCGTGAGTCGATCCGATCGGTGAACGTCGGCGGTACCGAGAACATCCTGCAGGCCGCGCGAGACGCAGGAGTAAGGCGGGTGGTGTTCATCTCGTCGACCGCTGTCTACGGCGTGCCGGAGAAGCATCCGATCGAAGAGTCGGACCCGCTGGTCGGAGTCGGTGCCTACGGCGAGTCGAAGATCGACGCCGAGGCGCTCTGCCGCGTCGCTGCGGTCGACACGACGATCATCCGTCCGAAGACGTTTGTCGGCCCGGAGCGGCTCGGCGTGTTCGAGATCCTGTTTGATTGGATCCGCGAAGGCCGTCGCATCTACATCCTCGGGAGAGGGCACAACCGCTATCAGTTGCTCGCGGTCGAGGATCTCGTGGATGCGATCGTCCGCGCGGCGGCGTCTCCCGCGGCGGCGAGAGAGACCTTCAACGTCGGCGCCACCGAGTTCGGCACCGTTCGCTCCGACCTTCAGGCCCTGATCGACCACGCGGGATCGTCGTCGCGCCTGCGACCGATTCCCGTCAAGCCGGCCGAGCTCGTGCTACGGGCGCTGGAGCTCGCGCGGCTCTCTCCGCTGGCGGAATGGCACTACAAGACGGCGCACAAGGACTCCTTCGTCGACGTCTCGAAGGCGCAGCGCCTGCTTGGCTGGGAACCGCGTCTATCGAACGGCGAGACGCTCATCGAGACGTACGACTGGTACCTGGCCAACCGCGAACGGGTTGGTAAGGCGGGTGTCACGCACCGCGTCCCGTGGAACCAGCAAGCGCTCGGCCTGCTCAAGCGTCTCTCGTGATCGTCCTCTCGCAAGACGACGTGCGTGAGCTGCTCGACCTCGACGCATTGGTCGACGCACTGGCCTCCGCACATGCAGAGCTCAGTGCCGGCGAGGCTTCGATGCCGCCGCGTATAGCCGCCTTCGCGAGGCAGGACGGCCTGCTCGGCGCGATGCCGTCCTATCTGCCCTCGACAGGCCTGGCCTGCAAGCTCGTCACGTTGTTCCCGCGAAACCGCGACCGTCATACACACCAGGCGCTGATTTGCGTGTTCGACCCCGACAACGGCTCGCCGGTGGCGCTGATGGACGGCACGTACATCACGGCGACCCGGACCGCGGCGGGCTCGGCGCTCGCGACCCGGCTGCTCGCGCGCGAGGATGCCCGTGTCTTGGCGATCCTCGGCTCCGGCGTGCAGGCCAGGACGCACGCGGAGGCGTTGCGGCGCGTGCGGCGCTTCGACGAGACTCGCGTGGCGAGTCGTGACAGCGCCAGGGCCGCCGCGCTGGCGAATGAGCTCGGTGCCGTTGCGGCCGGGTCGTTCGAGGAGGCAGTGCGAGGTGCCGACGTCGTCGCGGCCACCACGCACGCGACGGAGCCGATCGTCCTTCGGGAATGGCTCTCGCCGGGAGCTCACGTGAACTCGGTCGGTGCAAATCCGTCTGGTCGCGGCGAGGTCGATCCGGCGATCGTCCGCGACGCGCTCGTGGCCGTCGAGTCGCGGGCGTCGACGCTTGCGCCGCTACCCGCCGGAGCGCCGGAGTTCCAGGACAGCGCACCCGAGGAGGTAGTCGAGCTGGGAGAGCTCGTTAGCGGGGCCCGGACGGGGCGTACCTCAGAGGATCAGATCACCCTGTATAAGTCAGTCGGCGTCGCCGTCCAGGACGCCGCTGCCGCGTCGCTCGTGCTCGCAGCGGCGCGTGAGCGGTCGATCGGCCAGGAGATCCAGTTGGAGGAACGATGAGCAGCAACAACGATTTCAAGCCGGGGCTCGAGGGGGTTGTCGCCGTCGAGACGGAGATCGCCGAGCCCGACCGCGAAGGTGGCTCTCTTCGCTATCGCGGCGTTGACATCGAGGACCTCGTCGGCCACTACCCCTACGAGAACGTCTGGGGACTGCTCGTCGACAACGACCTCCACTCGAAGATGCCCGATCCGGAGCCGTACGAGCCGGCACGGCTCACCGGCAACGCACCGGCCGATCTCCAGGCCGAGACCGCGCGGCTGGCAGGGGAGTGGAAGCTCGGAAAGCTGAACGAGATCTCCGACGGGCAGGCACGCGAGGATCTCGGCCGCCTGTCGGCGCAGATGATGTCCATCGTCGCCCGATCCGCTCGCGTAGCCGACGGCAAGACGGATGTCGTGCCGGACGACGTCGTGGCGCGGGGGAAGACCGCCGCAGAGAAGTTCCTCCTGCGCTGGCGCGGCGAGGCCGATCCGCGTCACGTCAAGGCGATCGACACGTACTGGATCTGCACGGCCGAGCACGGGTTGAACGCGTCCACGTTCACTGCGCGCGTCGTCGCATCGACCGGCGCTGACTGCGGCGCGGCGCTGTCTTCCGCCGTCGGCGCTCTCTCCGGTCCGCTGCACGGCGGAGCTCCCGCCTACGTGAAGCCGATGCTCGAGGAGGTGACGCGTATGGGCGATCCCGAGAAGTGGGTTCGCGAGGCACTCGCCAACCGACGGCGGATCATGGGCTTTGGCCACCGCGTCTACCGGGCCGAGGATCCACGCTCGCGCATCCTCAAGCGGACGGCGAAGGAGCTTGGCGCGCCGCAGTACGAGGTGGCCGAGAAGCTCGAACGTGTCGCGCTCGCGGCGTTGCAGGAGAAGTCGCCGGATCGCGTCCTCGCGACGAACGTCGAGTACTACTCGGCGATCGTGCTCGACGTTGCCGAGATTCCGCCGCCGCTAGCTCCTGCGATGTTCGCGTGCTCACGCGTCGCGGGCTGGTCCGCGCACATCCTGGAGCAGAAGCGAACGGGTCGGCTCTTCCGGCCGTCGGCGCGCTATGTCGGACCGCCCGAGCGCCAGCTCAGCTGACCTGAAGTCCTATCGGGATCGGTTTCCGATCCTCCGCGACACGACGTACCTGATCAACCACTCGCTCGGCGCGATGCCGGCGGCGGCGGAGGAGCGCGTGCTGGAGTACGCGCGTACCTGGAAGGAACGCGGCATCCGTGCGTGGGGCGAGGGCTGGTGGGAGTTGCCGCTCACGGTCGGCGACCAGATCGGCCGGATCATCGGCGCGCCGCCGGGCTCGACGGTGATGCACCAGAACGTCGCGATTGCCGAGGCGATCGTCGTCTCCTGCTTCCGCCCCATCGATCCGGGCCGGAACCGCGTCGTGTACGAGGAAGGCAACTTCCCGAGCGTCCGTTACCTCTACCAGGCGCAGCCCGAGCTCGACGTTGTCGTCGTACCGGACGACCAGGCGATCGTCGCCGCGATCGACGAGCGCACGCTGCTCGTCCCGATCACGCACGTCCTCTTCAAGACGGGGGAGATCCAGGACGTCGCGGCGATCGTCCGGCGCGCGCACGAGGTCGGCGCGCACGTCGTCCTCGACGCCTATCAGTCCGCCGGCATCGTGCCGCTGGACGTCACCACGCTCAACGTCGACTTTGCGGTCGGCGGCAGCGTCAAGTGGCTGTGCGGCGGGCCGGGCAACGGCTGGCTCTACGTCAGGCCGGACCTGGCCGAGGTTCTCGAGCCGACGTTTGTGGGCTGGCAAGCGCATGCGCGTCCGTTCGGCTTCGAGCCGGAGCTCGAGTACGCCGAGGGCGCGGCACGGTTTCTGACGGGCACGCCGAACGTGCCTGCGCTGTACGCGGGAACGGCCGGTTATGACCTGGTCGAAGAGATCGGCGTCGCCCGTATTCGCGAGAACTCCGTGCACCAGACGTCGTTGCTGATCGACCTCCTCGACGAAGCGGGTTTCGAGGTCGGCAGCCCGCGCGATCCAGCGCGCCGCGGTGGCACCGTGACCGTGCGGACACCCGAGTTCGAGGCCGTGCACAAGGAGCTCGCCGAACGCGGGATCCTCTGCGACTTCCGGCCCGACGCCGGCCTCCGGCTGGGCCCGCACTACTACAACACCGACGACGAGCTCCGCTTTACCGCCGCGCAGATCGCGGAGATCGTCGAGAGCGGCGCATACGAACGCCATCTAGGCGCGACCGCCCGTTTCTGAGTTAGTGGCTCAGAGCCACTAACTCCTCCGCGCGGATCACTCTTTCGAGGGAGCAGCGCGACCCACTTCATGGGTACGTTGCAACTGGTGAAGGCCGCCGTCCCCCTCATCACCGCGGTCACGCTTGCGCTTTCCCTAACGGGGGTGGCGAGCGGCTCGGAGATCGTCGACCGTAACGCTCAGAACGTCAGGCTCAGCGTCGACGGCAACGGACGCGCGCTCGTCAGCTACCGCGCGCACGGCCGCGCGATGCACGTCCTCGTGTGGGGCGCCATCGACGCACGGCAACCGAGCTCGGGACGGCCGCAGGTGGCCTTCCGGAAGGATTATTCCGGACGCCAGTGGACGTCATTCCGTAATCGCTGCCGTGCCTACGACGGGCCTGCGCTCGCCTTTGCCGTCGCCACCTGCGCTGCACCAGACGGCTCGTACTGGGCACTGCAATCCTGGCGGCGGACGCTTCCGAACTTCGACGGCACGCCACGGAACGGCCTGGGCGCGTGGGAGCTCCACGTCTCACACTGGTCCGGTTCGATCGCAACGCTCGAGGCGTGGACGGATTGGGTCTACGGCGGTCGCTATCACCACCTGTTCGGGCGACTTACCTACGACGGCAAGCCTGTCTACGGATTCAGCACCAACCGATTCGGATCGCCCCGGGACGGCTACGGCCGCAACATCTATGTCGACACGTTCAACTCGCGCTACGGCAAGGGCTGGCGCCGTGAGAACGCGTTCCTCGCACACAGGCCGACGGGGGTCTTCTGCTACGGCTTCTACCCCTTCGCGCCGCGCGGGCCCGGCAACGGCGCGAAGTACCGCTTGACTGCGATCGGGCCGGGCGTCACCCCCGACGTCAGCATCACGGTCCCCGGCCTGCACGACTACGACCCCAAGAACGCTGCGGATGTCGCGTACGAGCGCCAGCAGAACGCGTTGGAGGATTCGATCGCGTCAGGCGACAAGAAGTGCCGCGTTCACTGAGCCAGCAGCTCGACCAGGCGTTGAGCGTACGCAGGTGCGGTCGGCTCGTCTTCGTGACGGAAGTACGCGAACAGCGGCACGTCGACGTCGCGTAACCGGTCGGCCCACTCCTGCAGCTCCTCGTCCTCGTAGGGCGGATCGCGAAAGCGCACGTAGCGGAACGGCGCCTCGTGCTCCAGGTCGTTGACGCGAACCGCGCCGGCAGACGCCAGCTGTGGCTCGATTCCGTCCCAGGATGGGTGCTCGAGGTCGAACGCGACCAGGAAGCCGGGATCGAGCGATCCCAGGATCAGCTCGATCATCCCCTCGTCGCGCGCGCTGATCAGCTGCACACGGGTGGGCCCGAGGCGGTCCCCGAGCGCACGCACGCGCGGCGCGAACTCCGGGAGCAGATTCGGCCTGTTCCCTGCGAGCTTCGGCGCGAATCGAAACCCTGGCGGCGTCTGCTCGGCCCAGCGCTCGAACTGCGCCTCTCCGGGCAGCCGGTAGCCGGTCGTGTTCAGCTCCACGGTCGAGAACCGCTCCGCGTAGTAGCCGAGGAACGACTTGCTATCTGTTCCGGCGGGGTAGAAGCCGGGCTTCCAGGACGGGTAGGACCAGCCCGAGGTTCCGACATGCGCCCCGGTTAGACTCGCGTCACCGATGGCCACAACGGACAGAGTGATAGCTGAGGACGCGATCCGCGTCCTGGACCACGGCTTCGTCCGCCTCGACGGCTCGATGGCGACCGACCTCTCCGTCGTGAACGCGGCGCGCGTCAGCTTCGCCCGCCGCAAGGAGGAGATGGACGAGTCCGACGAGGGTTTGATCCGCTTTCTCATGCGCGATAGGCACGGGACCCCTTTCGAACACAACTCGTTCCGTTTCCATGTGCGCGCGCCGATCTTCGTCGCGCGCGAATGGTTCCGACACCGGGTTGGGTCTTTCAACGAGTTCTCGATGCGCTATGCGAAGGCGACTGACGACTTTTACGTCCCGGAGACGGAGGATGTCCGGTCCCAGGTCGGCAAGCCGGGCGCGTACTCCTTCGAGCCGGTCGACGACGACCTGGCAGAACGGACTCAGGAGGAGCTGCGCGAGGTCTACGACCACGCCTTCGAGACCTACGAGCGCCTCGTCGAGGCAGGGGTTGCGCGCGAACTGGCGCGCCTCGTGATGCCGGTCGGCGCCTACACCGAGTTCTTCTGGACGGTCAACGCACGCGCGCTGATGAACTTCGTCTCGCTCCGCGCCGCCGAGACCGCCCAGCGCGAGATCCGGCGCTACGCAGACGCGGTGGAGCAGTTCTTCGCTGCGAAGATGCCGGTGACGCATGCGGCCTTCGTCGCCGCGAACCGCGTCGCTCCCTAAGCAGGCTTCAGAACGATGTCCGTCGGCTCGTGGTGGCCCGGCATCTGCCGTGTCACCACCCAGCCGTTCGAGT
Organism: Actinomycetota bacterium; assembly: GCA_046728195.1. Classification (GTDB taxonomy): domain Bacteria; phylum Actinomycetota; class Thermoleophilia; order Gaiellales; family Gaiellaceae; genus 3-1-20CM-4-69-9. The sequence goes on along the minus strand of JBKPEC010000190.1, from coordinate 2,125 downwards.
CGAAGTGGCTGAGATCGTAGGCAGCCGTCAGCCGGATCTCCGTCAATCCCTGTCCGACGTTGAAGGTGCCGCAGAGCACCACGGGCTTGCCGCCCTTCGTCAGGTACAGGTCGTAGTAGCCCCCTGAAGGTAGCTCCTGCAGGCCGCGAACGCGCAACACCATCGGCCAGTTGCCGTGGCCGTCGTTCTTGCCGAGCTCGAGGGTGCCGTTGGCCTGGGGCCGCAGGTTCGTCCCCGCGAGTTGCACGACCTTCTCCGTGCTGATCGCGTTCGGGTTGGTCGAATGTCCGACCAGGAACCCGAGCGCAGCGGCGGTTCCGAGCGCGGCGGCGATCAGCACTACCCGGCGGACTACTCGCCTCTTGCGCTGCCGGAACCAGCGGGGCGGCTTCTCCTCGATCTTCGGCACGCGCTCGAGCGACGGCGACAGTTCGGGCGGCGGCCCCGCCTCCACGAGCAGCTCGTGCGTGCGCCGGAGCCGCTCGCGCTCCTCCGGTGGCACCTCCGTGCCGACGAGCTCGTCGAAGTCGGGCGTGCGCGTCATTGAAACTCCCCTTCCAGCAGGTCCGCCAGCCGACCGAGCCCTGCGCGCGTCCGCGTCTTCACCGTCCCGAGCGGGATGCCGAGGAAATCTGCCACCTCGCTCTGGGACAGCCCGCCGTAGTAAGCGAGCTCGATCACGTCGCGCTCGCTCATGGGCAGCTCTTCGAGTGCGCGGTGCACGCGCCAGGTGGTGTACGCGGCCTCGGCCCGATCGTGCGGGTCGGGCTCGGCCGACGGGAGGTCCGGGACCTCGCCGGGCGGCTCCGTGCGGGTGCGCCCCCGATCGACGATCGCGTTGCGGGCGACCGCGTAGAGCCAGGGTGCGCCGGCGCCACGCTCCGGCCGGTAGGTGCGCGCGGACCGCCACACGGCGGCGAACGTTTCCTGGACCGCGTCCTCGGCGCGCATCCGATCGCCGAGGCGTCGGAGCGCCAGCCCGAAGACGGATCTCGCGTATCGGTGGTAGAGCTCCTCGAAGGCAACGGCATCTCGACCGGCGACGCGCTGCAGGAGGTCGCCGTCACTCAGCCCGCTCTCTTCCGGCAGGTTGTGACTGGTCGTTTCCCGGCCGGTGCCCTGGGGCATCGCAGCGGGCAAGGCAACGCTGATGCCCATCTTCTTGGGATCTCTACGGGATTCCACGCCCGTTGGATTGCAGCAGAGAATGGGTAGACGGCACAACTACGACCCATACGAAACGCTTGCGACACCCCTTACCAAGGGGGGCGTCCAGGCGTATTGACGAATCCACCAAATCAGGTTTCAAGCCGAACCCGGCAGGCCTTGATTCGCCTATCTACCAACGGGAGGGCGCCCCATAGAGCGCCCTCCCCCATCGGACTTGCTCCGTTAGCCTGGGCAGGGATTCGAGCTCAGGACGTTACGGAAGTTGTTAGTACGTGTGATGGGACCGGCCGGGCCCGGGTATGTGAAGAAGAGCAGCGGACCAAAGCCGGTCGTCGAAGAACCTCCGAACGTGTTGGTCGTCCCGGGGATGCTGCCGCCGCCGAGCTGCCACACGCAATGTCCGCCTGCGCTCGCCGTCGTGTACCACGGGTAGAAGTTCGCACCGTTCGGCGGGTTGACACAACCCGCCCCAGTCGACCGATCGCAATTGTTGTTCGGCGAGAACGCCGGAATCTCGATCCTCGGTAGGTCGGCCTCGAACGCCACCCTGCTGTAGTTCTGCGTCGCGTTGAAGAGCGGGCTCGCGAACCGTACCGGCGTCGGGTGGAGCGACGCTTCGAGCGCGGCGTTTCCAGTCGCCCCCGGCCAATTGGGCTGGTAGCTCACGCCGTCGAAGTCGACATCAGTTGCGATACAGCCCCCGATCTTCACCTTCGTGGCCTGCACCGGTGACCCATACGGCGGCGCGAAGCAGATCGTGGAGTCAAACGGATCCGACCCCGCCTGCGTGCAGCGTCCTCCCTGACGGCTGACTGAGCTGCAGTACTCGAAGTGCCCGATCTCGTCCGAGAACGCGACGTTGTAGCCGTGGGCCGCCCAGGGAACGCGCGTGTGCTCGCTCGACGTCGCGTAGGCCGCGCGGAACGCGTGCGGCGTTTCCGTGCACGTGGTGGCA
>JBKPEC010000189.1:0-4951 GCA_046728195.1 Actinomycetota bacterium | reverse complement strand
GCTTCGAATCGGGTGCCGAGCGCCATTGCGCGCAAGGGCTCGCGCTTCGAGAAGCGTCCGTCCACGACGCGAACGAACGCGACCACGCCGCGGTACTGGTCGTACGACGAGTCGAAGATGAGCGCGCGAGGCGGGGCGTCGGGATCGCCCGAAGGTGGCGGTACTCGTTCCACGATCGCGTCGAGCACGTCCTCCACGCCTTGTCCGGTCTTCGCGGAGATCCGGAGGACGTGTTCCGGATCGTCGCCGACGAGGTCGGCAAGCTCGCGGGCCGCAGCGTCGGGATCCGCCTGCGGCAGGTCGATCTTGTTGACGACGGGAACGATCTCGAGGTCGTTCTCGATCGCCAGGTAGGCGTTCGCAAGCGTCTGCGCCTGCGTCCCCTGCGCGGCGTCCACGACCAGCAGCGCGCCCTCGCAGGCCTGGAGCGAGCGGGACACCTCGTACGTGAAATCGACGTGCCCGGGCGTGTCGATCAGGTTGAGCTGGTGACCCTTCCACTCGACCCGCACGGCCTGCGCCTTGATTGTGATTCCCCGTTCACGCTCCAGCTCCATCGTGTCGAGCACCTGCTCGCGCATCTCCCGCTTGGAGACGGCGTGCGTGAGCTCGAGAATCCGGTCCGCCAGCGTCGACTTTCCGTGGTCGATGTGAGCGATGATCGAGAAGTTGCGAATGCGGTCCTGAGTCATGTTCCGGCGCGCTGAAAGCGGCTTCGCAAAGCTAGCAACGCACCGAGCTCGCGAACCTTGAGCGCCCTGCAGGCGAGCAGATACATGCCCGTCGAGGCGAGCAGCGAGACGCCGACAGAGACGAGCTGCGCGCCGATCGAGCGTCCGAGCTCGCGGTCGAGCGCGTACCAGACACCGTAGGCGGTCGCCGCGACCACCGCGGAGGCGACGACGATGCGGCCGATCGAGTCGGCGATCTCGCCGAACTGGATCCGGCGGAGACGGCGACGCATCAGCAACAGCAACACCGTGCTCCCGGCGATGTTCACCACGGACGTGGCCAGGGGAATGCCCCACGTGCCGAAGCGATAGAACAGCGCGTCGAAAGCAGCGTTGAGACCGAGGTTTCCAAGCGCAACGAGCGTGGGGATCCAGTTCGACTGGAGACTGAAGAACGCGCGGTTCAGCAACAGCATCGCGCCGTTGAAGAAGAGGCCGGCCGAGAAGGCCGCCAGCGCGGCGGAGACGACCGGCGTCTGCGACGGTTCGAACGCGCCGCGTTGGTAGACGAGCCGGGTGATGGGCTCGGCGAGCACCGCGCTCACGGCACTGGCGGGAATCAATAGGAACGCGATCTGCCGCAGGCCGAGGGCGAGGGTGTTCCGGAACCCGGCTACGTCGTCGCGTGCGGCCAGCCGCGCGAGCGCGGGGAACAGCACGGTCGTGATCGCGACCGAGAAGATTCCCTGGGGCAGCATGTAGAGCCTGAACGCCCGGTCGATCGCGGTCGGAGCAAGCGTGGGATCGATCAGCCTCGACGCAAAGATCGAGTCGACGACCGCGTTGAAGTTGATCAGTCCGAGACCGAGCGTCACCGGGATCATCAGGCGCAGGACGCGCCACACGGCCGGATCGCGCCAGTCGATCACGACGCGCAGGCGGCCGTCGAGCCCGCGCAGCCACGGCAAAGGAAGCAACACCTGGACGATCGTCCCGATGAGAATCGAGACGGCGTACACATAGAGCTTGGCGTCGATCGTGTCCGTGCGCGGGACGCCGATGACGAGTCCCACGATGATGGCCAGGTTCCAGAAGATGGGGCTGACCGCGGGGACGGTGAAGCGTTCGTAGCTGTTGAGGATCCCGACGATGATCCCCGACACGCCGAGCAGGACGACGATCGGAAACAGGATCCGCGAGAGGGTGATGGCGAGCTCGCGGTCGCCACCGGGGTTGCCGAACAGCCCGATGATCCACGGCGCGAGCACCATGAACAGTGCGGTGAGGCCCGTGAGTACGAGCAGCACGAGCCAGAAGAGGCTCGAGGCGACCCGCCAGGCGCGTTTGCGGTCGCCGCGCTCGAGGAGCTCCGTGAAGACCGGGATGAACGCGGCCGAGAGTGCAAAGTCGGCCACCAGGGCCCGGAAGAGGTTCGGGACCTGGAACGCGATCGTGAACGCGTTGATCTTCCCGCTGACCCCGAAGTAGTACGAGGCGACGATCTCGCGGACGAGCCCCATCACCCGCGAGACACCGGTGGCGAGCGAGAAGATCGCCGTCGACCTTGCGAGCCGGCGGCCGGAACGCTCGTCCACGCGGCGAGTATAGGGAGGGCGCTGAACGACGCTCCGTGAGTTGCGAAGCGGCTTTGCTACCATCGTCGCGCCCGCGCCAACGCGGGCCTTTTCACGCGATGCCGAACATCAAGCAGCAGAAGAAGCGCGTTCGCCGGGCCTCGGAGGAGCGGCTGGAGAACCTGCGCTACCGATCGACGGCGAAGACGCTCGCCAAGCGTCTAGAGGTGGCGGTCCGCTCGGGCGACCAGGCCCGCGTCGACGCCGAGCATCGCGAGCTCGTCCGCTGGCTCGACCGTGCTGCCGCCAGGGGCGCGCTGCATCGGAACACGGCCGCCCGGCGCAAGGCGCAGGCAGCGAGGCTCGCTTCCGGGAAGTCCTAGGCCGTCAGCGCAGCTTCACGCGGACGCGTGATGTCGATCAGGGCTCGCTCGAGCTCGAGATCGACGGCCAGACGGGAGCCACCTTTGACCGCATGGTCGAGCTCGGCGAGCCGCACGACCGCTGCGCGCAATTCGTCCCGACCGTAGTTTCGTGCTTGCCCGTAGAGCTTCTCAACGTAGAACGGATGGCGTTTCAGCCGAGCGGCCGCTTCCCGCGGGCCGAGGCCTTCTTCGGCGAACGCCTGGCAGTCGCGAACGCGCCCGACGTGCGCCACGAGCAGGCCGATTAGCGCCGGCACGGTGCGCGAGATGGGGTCGCCGGATCGCTCGAGCAGCGTCTGGCACGCGGTCAGCGCGCCGGCGAGGTCGCGGCGGCCCCACGCATCGGTGAGCTCGTAGCCCGGCACCTCGGCACAACCCGCGGCGAGCTGCCCGATCTCCCGCACACCGACGGGATCCGAGCCGGCCCACGTGGCGATCTTGTCCACCTCGCTCGCGAGCTCTTCCGGGTTCTCGCCGACGATCTCGACCAGCACGCGGGCGGCCTCCGCATCCACCTGCACCCCACGTTCCTTGAACTGCGTCGACACCCAGTCCCCGATCCTGCGCTTGGGGACGTCGTAGGTGAGGATCTCGCCGGCCTTGCCCGCCGCCTTGGCCAGGGCCGAGTCCTTCTTGAGCTCGGCGGCGACGAGCGCGAGCACCGTGTCCGGTGCCGGGTCGGCCAGATACTCGGCGAGCACCTTGACGTCCGCCGCCTTCCAACGCTCCACGTCCTCGACGATCACGAGCCGGCGTCCTCCGCCGAGCAGCCCCATCGAGTTGCAGGCGGCGACCGCATCCGCTCCGGCCGCGTCGCTCGCAGCCAACACCTCGACCGCGTTCTCTCCGATCCGCGTCCGGAGCCGGCGGAGCGCGCGCTGGATCTTGGGGCGGTCGCCTCCGGTGATCAAGTAAACGGGCTTCAGCTCGGCTGCCACTTCGAGGGGACCCTAGGCGCCGACTCGGCGGCGCCGCACAGAGGCCGGGCGGGCTCCGCCCGTCCGGTCGTCTTCATCCAACCCTCGGACTACCAACCGCTCGACCGCCACTTCGAAGGGGAAGCATAGGCGGCAAGGAGGAAGACTCCGGCGAGAAGGAACAGCAGGCTGCGGGTCGAGGTGACCTGCGCGATCGGAAGGCCGGCGATCACCCGCGCGACCAGGACGAGATAGGCGGCACACCAGCCGTTCAGCCAGGCCAGCGCAGCCGCGGCGGACGGCGACAGCGGTGTGACGGCAGCCGCACCCAGAGCGAGACCGAGCAGCGGCGCGGCCACGGGTGCCGCGAGCGCGTTCGCCGGGACGGTCAGCAACTGCAGGGAGTGGAACTGGAGCCATGCAATCGGGGCCGTGGCCACGCCGCACGCAGCCGACACCGCGACCACGAGCCGCAGCGACTTGCCCAGTGGATAGCCCAGGAGGACACGGTCGAAGCGCGGGACGAGCAGGAAGATGGAGCTGACCGCCGCGAACGAGAGTTGGAAACCGGCGTCGAACAGCGTGTACGGGTTCCACGCGAGCAGGACGATCGCGCCCAGCAACAGCAGGTACCACCGGTCCGTCGCACGAGCGGTGAGCCACGCGAGCGACCCGAGCGCGCCCGCGATGCCCGCGCGCACGACCGACGGCTGCGCTCCCACCGCCAGCACGTAGCCGACGATCGCTGCCAGCGCCCCGAGCTCCGCAACCAGGCGCGGGATCCCGACCAGCCACGCAAGGCCGAGCGCGCTGCCCGCGACCAGCGCGACGTTCTGACCCGACACCGCGAGCAGGTGATACAGACCTGCAGCCCGGAATCGCTGCCGCAAGTCCTTCGACAGTCCGCTGTCCTCGCCCAGCACGATGCCTTCGACCACAGCAGCGCGCGAACCGCTGAGCCCGCGCGCGACGGAATCACGCAACCTTCTCCGCAGGGCGTCGGCGACACCGCCGAGTCCGCGGCGCCAGCCCACCTGGCGCCAGTAGTGCGCGCGTAGCACCACGTGCACGCCGTGGCGCCGCAGCCACGTGCGCTCGTCGAAGCCGTTCCTCGGCCCTCGCGGCTCCGTTACCTGCGCGACCGTGTCTAGGACTGCGCCCTCCGGAGGAGCACGGCCAAGGGGAAGCCTGAGCAACACCGGCTCACGCACCACAAGATCGCCGTAGCGAACAGCGAGCGCCGGCAGGCGCAGGTCGTAGCGGCCGCGCCGGGCGGGACCGGTCACGATCACACGTGCGCGCGCTGCGGTCTCCAACTCCGATCGCAAAGGACTGCGATCGATCGAGTCCAGGCGCGCGCTCGC
>JBKPEC010000188.1:0-15002 GCA_046728195.1 Actinomycetota bacterium | reverse complement strand
GCTAGCGCGCGCTCGTAGTGCGCGCGCGGCCTGGCGCCGATGAGGGTCACCCTGGCCTCGCCGCCGTCGAAGACGATCGTGGTGGGAATGGACAGGACGTCGTAGCGCGCGGCGGTGAGCGGATTCTCGTCGATGTTCAGCTTCGCGAACTCCGCGCGGCCCTGCGAGTCAGCCTCGAGTCGCTCGAGCACGGGCTCGACCGCCTTGCACGGCCCGCACCACGGGGCCCAGAAGTCGAGCACGATCGGCACGTCTGCCTTCAGGACGTCCCGCTCGAACGTGTCGTCGGTGACCTCGAACACGTTCGCAGGGTAGCTGGGGCACTCACTAGAGGCGTGACCGGAACGTGGACAGTCGGAGCGCGGGGACCTTCCAGATCGCCTCGACGATGATCGCCTTCGACATCTTGGAGCCGCCGACCTCGCGATCCGCGAAGGTGATCGGCACCTCGACGACGCGGAAGCCGGCGCGCAAGGCGCGGTAGGTGGTCTCGATCTGGAACGCGTAGCCCTTGGAGTGGATCGCGTCGAGGTCGATCGCCTCCAGGACCGTTCGGCGGTAGCACTTGAAGCCGCCGGTGAGGTCGCGGATGCTGGAACCGAGCAGCACGCGCGCGTAGAGGGAGCCTCCGGCCGACACGATGCGTCGCAGCAGGCCCCAGTTCCGGACCGCGCCGCCCTTGATGTAACGCGAGCCGAGCGCGAGATCGGCGCCCGCCTCCACCGTCGCGATCAGGCGAGGAACGTCGGCGGGATCGTGCGAGAAGTCGCAGTCCATCTCGAGGACGAGCTCGGCGTCCCCAGCAAGCGCGTGCCGGAAGCCGGCGAGATACGCGGGACCCAGCCCTTCCTTGCGCTCGCGATGCAGGACCTCGACGTAGTCGAGCTCCGCGGCAAGCCGGTCTGCGAGCTCTCCGGTACCGTCCGGTGAGTTGTCGCCGATGACCAGGACGCGCACACCCTTGTCGCCGAGGGCCCGCAGCATCGGCTCGAGATTCTCGAGCTCGTTGTAGGTCGGAAGGCAGACGACGGCCCGAGGCACGCTGCGTATATTCAACTGATGAACGGAACGCTGCCCCGCAATGTCGACGTGGCCGACCAGTTGGACCTGCTCGCCGATCTGCTCGAGCTGGAGGGCGAGGCGTCGTTCCGAGTCCTGGCTTATCGGCGGGCCGCGGCGCGCATCCGTGAGACGGCCGGCTCCGTCGCCGAGCTGGCGCTGGCCGGGCGTGCGAAGGAGCTGTCCGGAATCGGTAAGACGATCGAGGAGAAGATCGTGCAGGTCGTCGAGGACGGCGAGATGCACGCCCTCACGAAGCGCAAGAACGTCATCCCGCCGGAGGTGGTCTCATTCATGCGCCTTCCCGGCCTCGGGCCCAAGACTGCCGCCCGCATCTGGCAAGAGCTGGGGGTGACGACGATCGAGGAGCTCAAGCGCGCGGCGGAGCAGGAGCAGCTGCGCACACTCACGGGCCTCGGCGCCAAGACCGAGGAACGGATCTTGAAGGCGCTGGCCGAGAAGAAGCAAGAGCCGTCCGATCGCCGCCTGCTCGGCGACGGGCTCGGTCGGCTGCTCGCCGTCGTCGACGTGCTGCGGCAGCACCCGGCGGCCGTGAAGGTCTCCGAGGCGGGAAGCGCGCGGCGGCGGAAGGAGACCTTTCGCGACCTCGACATCATCGCGACCGCCAGCGATCCGGACGCCTTGATCGACTACTTCACCAAGCTGAAATGGGTAGTCGAGGTGGTCGCGAAAGGTCCGACGAAGGCGACGGTCCTGTCCAACGAGGGACTCCGCTTCGACCTTCGCGTCGTACCGCCCGAGTCATACGGGAATCTCCTGCAGCACTTCACGGGCTCCAAGGACCACAACGTCGCCTTGCGCGAGCGAGCCGTGAAGCAGGGCTTCTCGGTCTCGGAGTACTCCATCACCGTGGTCGAGACCGGCGAGGAGCTGGCGTTTGCCGATGAGACGGAGGTGTACGAGCAGCTCGGCTACCAGTTCATTCCGCCCGAGCTCCGCGAGAACGCCGGCGAGCTCGAGGCTGCGCGCAACGGCGCGCTGCCGAAGCTGGTCGAGCTCGGCGAGATGAAGGGCGACCTGCACGCCCACACGACCTGGTCCGACGGACGTGACACGCTCGAGCAGATGGTGCTCGCAGCGCGCGCGCGCGGTTACGCGTACCTCGCCGTCACGGATCACCCGCGCGGGACGCTGCTGGAGCAGAACCTCGAGATCGACGCGCTCAACGAGCGGCTGAAGCCGTTCAGGATCCTGAAGGGGATCGAGGTGAACATCCGGATCGACGGCTCGCTCTCGCTGCCTGACGAAGTGCTTGCCGAGCGCGACTGGGTGATCGCGTCGCTTCATGCGGCGTTCGACCGCAGTCCGACCGAGCGCGTCCTCGCGGCTATGGAGAACCCGCACGTAGACATGATCGGCCACCTCACCGCGCGCAAGATCAACATCCGCGGTCCCGCGAGCGTCGACGTCGAGCGGGTGGTTGCGAATGCCATGGAGACGGGGACGTTCCTCGAGATCAACTCGCAGCCCAACCGGCTCGACTTGCGCGACACGCATGCGCGGCTCGCGGGCGAGGCCGGTGTGAAGATCGCCGTCAACACCGATGCGCACCAGCTGAGTGCGCTCGAGCACATGGAGATGGGGGTCGCTCAGGCCCGCCGCGCGTGGCTGACCAAGGAGCAGGTGCTGAACACGCGCCCGTGGTCCGAAATCAAGAAGTTGCGCAAGAGGTGAGCTGCCGAGATGGCGCCCTAGAGCCGGCGCAAGATCGCGAGCATTTCGTCTGGTCCCTCGACGATCACGTCGGCCGACTCGCGTAATGCGGGCGGGCCTTCAGGGGACCCGACCGCGACTCTGACCGCGAGCTCCAATCCGTCAAGAGCGTGAAAGGCGTCGAGGTCGGTCGTGTCGTCGCCCGCGTAGAGCGCACGTTCGATGCGCCGTGTCTCGAGCAGCCGGCGCACGGCCGTTCCCTTGTTCGCCTGGGAGGGCGGGAGCAGCTCGAGCACCTTTCGGCCGAATCGAGCGACGAGACCTGCGTCGCGCGCCTGTGCAGCGATGTGTTCGAGCTCCGCGCGTGCGGCGTGCTCATCTGTCCGGTCGCGATAGTGGAGCGAGGCGGTGAGGCCCTTGTCCTCGATCCGCGGCCAGTCGAGCCCGCCCAGGAACTGCGCCAGCCGCTCCGTCCAGAGCGGGGCATCCGGCTCGAGCTCGAGCCCGTGGTTGCCGACGTAGACGAGCTCAGGCACGCCGACGATGCGCGCGGCATCTTCGCCCGCGCGGCCCGAGATGCAGGCGACGAGCTCGTAGCGTTCGTCCAGTCGCCGCAGCTCTTGACGCGTCGCGTCCGGCACACGTGCGTCTTCGGGTCGCGGCACGATCGGCGCCAGCACGCCGTCGACGTCGAGGACGAGCGCAGCGGCGGACGGATCTTCTGCCAGGCGAGCAAGGAGATCCACGTTGCAAGAATAGGCCGATGCGCCTCGTGCTCATCGGCCTGGCGGCCGGCTTCTTCAGCGCGCTGTTCGGGGTCGGGGGCGGCATCGTCATCGTGCCGTTGCTGTTGCTCCTCTGCGGCTGGGAGGCGCGAACCGCGACCGCGACGTCGCTCGCCGCGATCGGGATCACGGCCGTCTCGGGCGTCATCGCCTACGCCTTGCACGGCGACGTTCGTGTGGCCTATGCCGCCCTCGTGGGCGTGCCGGCCGCCTTTTCGGTTGCGGGGGCGACCGCGTTGCAGCAGCGGCTCCAAGCCCGCACACTCGAGCTCTTCTTCGCCGCGTTCCTGCTCGGCATCGCCGTCTGGATGTTCGTCAAATGACGTATCTCCTCGCGGCCCTGCTTGGCCTTGTGGCCGGCTTTATCGCCGGGATGTTCGGAGTCGGCGGCGGCATCGTCTTCGTACCTGCGCTTGTTGCACTGGGTCTCAACCACCACGAGGCGATCGGAACGTCGTTGCTGGCGATCGTTCCGACGGTGCTTGTGGGCACGTGGACCCAGTCGCGCTACGGCAACGTCCGCTGGCGTCCCGCGCTCGTGCTCGGGGTCGCCGCGGCGGTGACGGCCCAGGGTGGCGCGGCGCTCGCGGAGTCGCTGTCGGACGCGACGTTACGACGACTCTTCGCGGGTCTGCTCGTGGTGGTCGCGTTCCAGGTTGCATGGCGTGCCCGCCGCCGTGAGTCGTGACCCCAGGCGTCGACTCGTCGACGCCGCAGAGAGGACGTGTGGGCTTCGCCCACGCGTCCGTCTCAACCCCGAAATCTCGGACTGCTTTACGAGCGACCCTTCGTCTCCAGCACGACTATTCTGTGTAGATGGCGGGTCCCGAAGAGGTGTGGTTGCCGCTGGTCGACGAGCCGGTGGGCGACATCGTCGCGCGCATTCAGGCCGAGGACCCGGAAATCGAGCGTCTGATCGGCTCGCCGCATCGCGTTCTGGCCTTTCGAACGTTCGCCTACATCAGGGTCGGAATCCTGCTCGGGGAGTTGCTCTTCGAGCAGGACCGCGAGGTCGAGGATGCGGACGAGACCTGGGTCGAGGCTTTGCTCAAGGATCCGAAGACGCGCGTATCCCTGCACCGCGAGGTCCGCGCCGTGGCCGAGGAGATTGCCGCCGACCCGCGGTATGCCGACGATGAGCCGCTCGGGCCAGACGACGCCACGCGGGATCGGTTCCGCGAGTTCGCACGCAGACAGCTCGCGGGCGAGTAATTCCGGAGAGGAGGGCTCGCTCTCCCGCGGCCGAACAGCCTGCATAATGGTGAGCTTGTGAAGCGCGCGTCTGTCGGCTTCCTCATCGCCCTGCTGCTTCTGACTGCTGCGGCCGCCGACGCAGGCTCGAGGCATGGGCAGGCTGCAGGCGCAGCTGCGCGTGCCTATGCGATCCGCGTTGTCGTTCCCGGACAGGCGGGTGCGGAGACGCCGACGGTGACTGCGCCCAACGACCAGGTTCAGTTCAGCGGCAGCTTCAGCTTCGGAACGGGGCCGGACGGCAATCCGATCGTCACCAGCGGCTCGGCAAATGCGAGCGCGTCGGCGCACGCGGGCACGAATGCTTCGGCCACGGCTGCCGCGGAGGTGAACTCGGTGTCACTGTTCGGTGGCGAGATCACGGCCTCGAGCGTGGTGGCTCAGGCGCATGCGGAAGCGCGCGCCGGCGCAGCCAAGGGGAACATCGCAGGCTCGACGGTGACCGATCTCGTTGCACTCGGCCAGAACGTGACCGGCTCGACGACGGTGCCCCTCGCCGACTGGGGTTCGCTTACGACGGTCTCTGGCGGCGCGAGCGGCACTCCCGCTACCGGTTACCGCGGTAGCGTGACGGCGCTCGAGATCCGACTCACTGCGGACCACGGCGGGCTCCCTGCGGGTTCGACGGTGCTCGTCGGCTACGCGGAGGTTGCCGCGAAGGCTGCGCCGCCTGCGCCGCCCGCTCAGGCGGCCGGTCCCGCGGAAGCCAAACCGGCATCGAATTCGCCGCCGCCCGAGCCGACGCCCGGATTGCTGCCGACTCGCCAACCGCCGAAGGTCACGCCGAAGCTCACCGCCGGGGGATATGTATTTCCCGTTTACGGGCCGTCGTCGTACACCGACACGTTCGGTGCTCCGCGTGGCGACGTCTCGGGCGGGTGGCATCACGGAGACGACATCTTCGCGCCGCTCGGCGCGCCGTTGCTTGCCGTGGCTTCGGGAACGATTTTCTCGGTCGGCTGGAACGAGGTGGGTGGCAACCGGCTCTGGTTGCGCGACGGACAGGGAAACCTCTTCTACTACGCGCACCTCTCGGCGTTCTCGCCGCTGGCCGTGAACGGCAACAAGGTCAATGCCGGGGACGTGATCGGCTTCGTCGGCAACACCGGCGACGCGCAGGGAACACCCTTCCATCTGCACTTCGAGATCCATCCGGTCAGTCTGCTCGGGCTCGGCTACGACGGTGCGGTTGATCCGACCTCGTACCTCGATGCCTGGAAGCACCTGCAGGACGTCAGCTTCGCGGGCGGCGACGCGTGGGCGCCGCTGCACTCGCTCGGCAACGCGCCGAAGCCGGGAGCGATCCTGCTTACCGCGACAGACATCTCGACTGCCGACGGCCTCGTTCCCGGCTCGCTGCTACGCGCGATGCGTCCTCTCGTCCTCAGGGGGGAGAACCCCGGCTCGACGAGCCCGGCCAAGTAAGCGTTACGAGTTCGAGCCCGAGTTCCCGCCCTGATAGGTGAAGTCGTCGCTCGAGCCGAAGATCGCGTCCGTGAGCCACTTCCGCGTCTGGGCGCCGGTGATCGGGTTGAAGAGGATGCCCAGCGCAATGCCGGTCAACAGCAATGTCGAGTTGCGCGCGCTGTGGTCCTTCTTCCCCTGAACACGATCCGCGGCCTGACGCAGCTCCTCGATTGCTTCCTTGAGTCGCTCCTGGATCTCCTTGTCGGTTGCCACACGCGTGGCGACCGGAATCGGACCGCGTCCTCCGATCAGCTCGTTGTAGAGCCCGCGGGCGGACTCGAAGGCATTGCGCACGTTCTGCCGCAATTCCTCGTCTTTCATCGCGCGTTCGATGTACGGCCTTGCTCCGCTGGCCCGGTCCAATACCTTGTCCTTCGTCTTGGCCATCCTTCATCGATCCTTTCGCTGGATTGCCTGCGGGGTGGTACCCATCCCCAATCCTCGCAAACGAGCGACTCTCGGGGCGGTTCTAGTGCTCGCGGCCGGTTGCGGCGGAGGAAGCGCCGGGACGAAGGACCGGGCCGTCCAGGGAGACGGGTTCACGTTCCGGGCGCCCACGGGCTGGGCGGTCGAGCGTCGCGGCGGCGAGCTGCAGGTCGCTCACGGGACCGACCTCGTCTCGGTCACGCGGTACCCGCTGCTCCGGCGCTATCGCCCCGAGCTCTGGGCCAAGGTCGTCCCGGAGCTCGATCGGGCCGCCGCTGCCGTCGCCCGGCAGCAGACAGGGACCGTGGCGGATCCGCAGACGATCCGCGTGGCGGGCCAGAACGCCCGCAGCTACGACGTCGAGTACGAGCGCGACGGCAAGAAGCTCACTGAACGGATCGCGTTCGTGCTGAGGGAAAAGACGGAGTACTTGCTGCTGTGTCGTTACGAGCGTGGTGGGCCGACCGACGCCTGCGAGCTGCTGCTCAGGTCTTTCAAGCTCGCGGCGGCCTGACGGTCACGCACCGCTGCAGGCTTCGGTCGGGCCGCGGTCTTGCCGTCGAAGGCCGCGTCGAAGACCTGGTCGATCGAGTCGACGAGGACGAACTCGAGCTCTCTGCGGGTCTCGGTGGGGAGCTCCTTCAGATCCGGCTCGTTCTCGCGCGGCAGGATGACACGCTTCAATCCAGCGCGCTGCGCCGCAAGCGCCTTCTCGCGCACTCCGCCGATCGGAAGCACCTGGCCGGTCAGGGTGATCTCGCCCGTCATCCCGACGTCCTCCGAGACGGGTTCGTTGCGCACGAGTGACGCGATCGCCGTCGCCATCGTTATGCCCGCCGAGGGGCCGTCCTTGGGCACCGCGCCCGCCGGAACGTGCAGGTGGATGTCATGCTCGCGGAACCAGTTGGGATCGAGCCCGAGCGAGTCGGCATGGGCCCGCACCCACGACAGTGCGGCCTGCGCCGATTCCTGCATCACGTCGCCGAGCTGGCCGGTGATCGTCAGGCGTCCCTTGCCCGGATACGCGGTTGCCTCGAAGAAGAGGATGTCGCCGCCGGCAGCGGTGAAGGCAAGCCCGGTCGCCACGCCGGGGTCGGAGGTGCGCTTGCGGACCTCGCCCTCGTAGCGTCGCGGCCCGAGCCACGAGCGCACCTTCCTCTCGTCGATGCGCAGCCTCTTCGCGCGCAGCTTTCCTTCGGCGATCTGTCGCGCAGCCTTGCGGAGGACGTCTGCAAGCCGACGTTCGAGGTTGCGCACGCCTGCCTCGCGGGTGTACTCGCGGATGATGAGGCGCAGCGCTCGGTCGGAGATGGCGACGTGCTCTGCGTCGAGACCGTGTGCGGCCAGCTGCTTCGGGACCAGGTAGCGCTTGGCGATTCCGAACTTCTCGTCCTCGGTGTAGCCGGAGAGCGAGATCACGTCCATGCGGTCGAGCAACGGGGCCGGGATCGTGTCGAGCGTGTTCGCGGTGCAGATGAAAAGCACCTTGGAGAGATCGAAGGCGAGGTCGAGGTAGTGGTCTCGAAAGTTCTTGTTCTGCTCCGGGTCGAGCACCTCGAGCATGGCGCTTGCAGGGTCGCCGCGAAAGTCCGCGCCCATCTTGTCGATCTCGTCGATCAGCAGCACCGGATTCATCGACTCGGCGTCGCGGAGATGTCGGATGATCGTGCCGGGCATCGCGCCGATGTACGTGCGGCGGTGCCCGCGGATCTCGGCTTCGTCCCGTACGCCGCCGACGGACAGCCGTCCGAACTTCCGGCCGAGCGCCCGCGCGATCGACTGGCCGAGTGACGTCTTGCCGACACCGGGCGGCCCGACGAAGCAGAGGATCGGGCCGGACGTCTCGTTCTTCAGCTTGGAGACCGCAAGGTGCTCGAGGATGCGCTCCTTGACCTTTTCGAGATCGAAGTGATCCTCGTCCAGCACCTGCTTCGCGTTCGCGAGATCGAGGTTGTCTTCGGTCGTCTCGTTCCACGGCAGTGAGGCGATCCAGTCGAGGTAGGTGCGGATGACGCCGTACTCGGCCGCGGCCGGCGGCAGCCGTTCGAGACGCCCGAGCTCGCGGTCGACGGCCTTCCGTACCTCCTCCGGCAGCTCCATCGACTCGAAGCGTGAGCGGAGCTCGTTCACCTCCGCGGCTTCAGGGTCGCCCTCGCCGAGCTCTTCCTGAATCGCCTTGAGCTGCTGGCGGAGGAAGAACTCGCGCTGGCCCTTCTCCATTTCCTCCTGGACCTGCGACTGGATCTTGGAGCCGAGCTCGAACACTTCGAGCTCGCGGTTCAGGATCGCGGAGATCTCGCGCAGCCCAGCCTCGACGTCGGTGAGCTCGAGCAGCCTCTGCTTCTCGTCGGTCTTCAGCCGCAGCGTCGAGGCGACCAGGTTGCCTAGGGCGCTGGGATCGTCGACGTTCGCGGCCGCGATCTGCAGCTCCTCGGGCAGATACGGGACGAGCCCGATTACCCGCGCGAACAGGTTCTGCACGTTGCGTGTGAGCGCCTCGACCTCAGGAGTCTCGGTTACCTCGTCCGGCAGCTCGACGAACTCGCCGATGAGATAGGGGTCTGTCTGCACCTGCCGCTCGAGCTGGATTCGGCGGATCCCCTGGACGAGGATGCGCAGGGTCCCGTCGGGGACCTTGATCATCTTGTGGATGACAGCCGCAGTGCCGACGGAATAGAGGTCGTCCCAGCCGGGCTGCTCGGCCTCGGAGTTCTTGACGGTGACCAGTGCAAGCACCCGCTCTCCGGACACGACGTCCTCGATCAGCTTGATCGAGCGTTCCTGTCCGATCGCGAGCGGCGTCACGGACTCCGGGAAGACGACCGTGTCCTTCAGCGGGAGCACGGGCAGCGTCGCTGGGAACGACAGCTCGTCCTGCGGCTCGTCGACGACCGTCTCGGAGAGCGTGTCGGTCATCCGGAGGTCACCACAATCGAGATGCTCTGGGGTTGGGCGGGTCGTGGTGCAATCGGCAGGCGGACGGTGAGGAGCCCGCGCTCGTAGGTGGCTGTCGCGCTGTCCGGATCGACGTCCTCGGCGAGCGTCACCTGGCGCTGAAACGGTCCGTAGTCGATCTCCATCTGCTGGTAGTGCCCCGATCCCTTGGGTCGGTTGCGCTCACCTGCGATCAGGAGCGCGCGCGCTGAGGCGACGACCTTGACCTCCTCTGGATCGACGCCGGGCAGCTCCACCACCACCGTCAGCGACGGCGGATCCTCGGTTCGGTAGACGTCGACCTCGGGCCGGTAGCCGCGCCGCATTCCCCGCGAGAAGGGAAACACCTGCCAGAGGTCGGCGAAGAGCTGCTCGATCTCTTCGGCGGCGTCTTCGAATTCGCGCCTGCGTTTCTGCATCGAGTAAAGGTACCCCCGCTGGCTAGGGTTCAGACGTGGCCCGGTGGACCCGCGTGGTGCTGCGTTTCCGTTGGCCGGTTCTCGGTTTCTGGCTCATTGTCCTCCTGGCGGGAGGCTACGCAAGCACCCGTCTGAGCCCACTTCTCCAGAACACGTTCACCGTCCCCGGGACAGATTCGGAGCGGGCGAGGAACATCCTGGCGGGGCACTTCGGCGACCGGAGCGACGGGGAGTTCCTGGTGATTTACAAGGTGCGGCAGCGGAGCACGGGCTTGCACCTCAGGCTCGACCGAAGCATCAGGGATGCTGCCAAGGCCGTTCCGAGTGGCACGGCGACCTCGTTGCAGAATGTGCCGAAGGGCGTCGCCTATGGAAGCATTCTCACGCGCCTGAACCTGGCCAAGGCGAAGGGCTACACGGACGACATTCGTAAAAGGCTGCGCGCTCCACCCGGCGTGACTGCCTACGTCTCCGGCCAGCCGGCCATCACGCACGACCTCGATCCGGTGTTCGGCAAGGACCTGAGGAAAGGGGAGTCGATCGCGCTCCCCATCGCCTTGCTGGTGCTGCTTGCGGTCTTCGGCCTGTCGCTGGCAGCGACGATTCCGTTCCTCTTCGCAGCGGCGACGATCACGGGCACTTTGGGGATCGTCTTCGTCTTCGCGCACTACCTGACGATGGCGACGTACGTGACGAACCTGGTCCAGCTGATCGGGCTCGGGATCGCGATCGACTATTCGTTGCTGATCGTCTATCGCTTCCGCGAGGAGTTAGAGCGGGGTGGCTCGACGGACGAGGCGATCCTCCGGACGATGACGACTGCCGGCCGTGCTGTGATCTTCTCGGGCGCAACGGTCGCGATCGGTCTCGGCCTCCTGCTCTTCATGCCCGTGCCGTTCATGCGCTCGATGGGCGTCGGCGGGTTCCTGATCCCTCTCGTCTCCATCGCCGCCGCGGCGACCCTGCAACCTGCGCTCCTCTCCGTCTACGGCCGGCGCGGGACGAAGCGCGTCCATGTCGCCGCGTGGTTCCGACGGCGGGGAATCCCGCTGCCGCACCTCGCTGGGCCGGACGTCGAGCACGGTTTCTGGGCCCGGATCGCGCGGACGATCATGCAGCGGCCGCTGCTCTTCTTCGCCGTCGGAGCTTCCGTGCTGGTCGCAGCAGCCATCCCGGCCCTCTACCTGCTGTTGACGCCCGGCTCGGCGCAGGGGATCCCGCAGACATCGGAGTCGGTGCGCGGTCTCAACGTGCTTCGCGGCGCCGTCGGGCCCGGAGCACTGTCCCCGGCGCAGATCGTCGTCGACAGCGGCGAGCCTGGCGGAGTCCGGTCAGCGGCGATCCAGGCGGCCGTACAGAGGCTGCGAAGCAACGTCGAGCCCGATCCTGAGGTCGCGTTCGTCCAGAACGGCGCCGGCTCCCGTTTCGTCGACGCGACCGCGAGGTACGAGCAGGTGATCGTCGCGACCAAGCACGAGTACGGCGACGAGCCCGCCCAGCACTTCGTTCACCGCCTGCGCGACCACATCGTTCCCTCGGCGGGCTTTCCACCGGGCACGCGAGTGCTTGCGGGCGGCGGTCCGCCGCAAGGCGTCGACTTCCTCACACAGTCGTACACCTACTTCCCCTGGCTGGTGCTGGCCGTGCTCGTACTGACCTACCTGGTCTTGATGCGCGCCTTCCGCTCGGTTGTCTTGCCCCTCAAGGCGGTGGTGCTGAACTTGCTCTCGGTTGCGGCCGCCTACGGGATGCTTGTCGTGTTCTTCAAGTGGGGGCTCGGAGAGTCGCTCTTCGGCCTCTACCAGTTCCCGCAGATCGAAGGTTGGATCCCGATCTTCCTCTTCGCGATGCTGTTCGGCCTCTCGATGGACTACGAGGTGTTTCTCGTAAGTCGGATGCGCGAGACGTGGGACGAGGAGCACGACAACGTGCGCGCCGTCTCGTACGGCCTCGAGCGGACCGGGCTGATCATCACCGCCGCGGCGATCATCATGGTGGCCGCATTCTCGGGGTTCGTCGCGGGCTCGATCGTAGGCCTGCAGCAGTTCGGGCTCGGGCTCGCGGTGGCGATCTTCGTCGACGCGACGATCGTGCGTGCGATCCTCGTTCCGTCCCTGATGGCGCTCTTCGGGCGTTGGAACTGGTGGCTTCCCGCCTCGCTCGCCCGCGTCGTGCGTGTGCGTCCGTCGCCGCTCGCAGAGCGAGCACGGCCTGCGTTCAAAGCAACCGGACGCTAGGGTCGCGTTGCCATGAAGGGCATCGTCCTCGCCGGCGGGACCGGCTCGCGCCTCGATCCGCTGACGCGGATCACCAACAAGCATCTCCTGCCCGTTTACGACCGGCCGATGGTCGTCTACGCCATCGACGCCCTGCGCGACGCAGGCATCTCGGAGCTGATGCTCGTCACCGGCGGCGAGCACGTCGGCGATTTTCGCCGCCTGCTCGGAGAGGAGCTGGCCTACGGCGAGCAGGAGCGTGCCGGCGGGATCGCCGAGGCTCTCGGGCTGGCGCGTGACTTCGCCGGCGATGGCCGCGTCGCCGTAATGCTGGCGGACAACGTGTTCGGCGGTTCGATCGCGCAGACGATCCAGAACTTCGAGCAGCAGGAGACGGGCGCGCGGGTCCTCCTCGCACACGTCAAGGAGACCGATCACCTCCGCCACCTCGGAGTCCCGCGGATCGAGAGCGGACGGATCGTCGAGATCGTCGAGAAACCAGACGATCCGCCGGGGCGGCTGGCGGTCACCGGTCTCTATTGCTACGGGCCTGACGTCTTCGACGTCATCGGCACGCTCGAGCCCTCCGGGCGCGGTGAGCTCGAGATCACGGACGTCAACAATCACTACGTGCGTGCGGGGGTGCTCGAGCACGATGTCTTCGAGGGCTACTGGGGCGACGCCGGAGAGTCGATCGATGCGTACTACGAGGTGATCGAGCGCGTGCGGCGTCCTCACTTCGCCTCGGACCGGCCGCGGCTCATCCCGCTGCGCCGCTTCGACGATGCCCGCGGCTGGTTGACCGAGATGGCGCGCACGAGTGGACTGCCGAAGCCGATCAGGCAGACGAACGTCTCCTTCTCACGCAGGGGGACGATTCGCGGCCTGCACTATCACGAGCGCGGCCAGGACGACCTCTTCGTCTGCCTCCAGGGCAAGGCGCGAGTGGTCGCGCTCGACCGCGACACCGGCGAGACCTTCTACGAGGACATCGGCGAGGGCAACTTCGCGGCCGTGTACGTCCCGGGCAACCTCGCGCACGGCTTCGAGTCGCTGACCGACGTTTTGATGCTCTACCACGTGACGGAGGAGTACGACGCGGCCGACCCGGACGAGCACGGCATCCCATGGGACGATCCGCGCGTCCGCGACCTCTGGAGCACGACATCGCCGATCCTCTCGGAGCGGGACAGCGAGTCCTGATCACCGGTGCTGCCGGTCAGCTCGGGCGGGCGCTCGCCGAGGAGTTTCCGCACGCTCGTGCGCTGGGCCGCGACGACTGGGACGTCGAGCTTCCGCCGCCGCCGGGCCTCGAGGCGCCCGACCTGGTGCTTCACGCCGCCGCCTGGACGAACGTCGACCTGGCGGAGCGGCATCCGCAAGAGGCGGCGGCCGTGAACGTCGGCGGGACGGCTCACGCCGCCGAGCTCGGCGCTCCACTCGTCTACTACTCGACGGACTACGTCTTCGACGGGTCGAAGGGCACGCCGTACGTCGAGTCCGACGCGCCCAATCCCCTGTCGGTCTACGGCAGGACGAAGTTGCACGGCGAGGCAGCGGCGGGCGAGAGCTCGTGGATCGTCCGTAGCTCGGGCCTGTTCGGAGTGTCGGGGACGAACTTCGTTCGCACGATCCTCCGGCTCGGCAGGGAGCACGACGAGCTGGCGGTCGTCCATGACCAGCGCACGGCGCCGACGTACGTGGGCGATTTGGCGGCGGCTACGTATGAGCTGCTCGAGCAACCGCCGGGGATCTGGCACCTCGCCGCGCGGGGCGACTGCAGCTGGGCGGAGTTCGCCGAGGCGATCGTCGAAGAAGCGGGTCTCGACGTTCGGGTACGCCGCATCTCGAGCGCCGAAGCGGGCCGCGCCGCGCCGCGGCCGCCCTACTCGGTGCTGCGCAGCGAGAAGGACGCTCCGTTGCTCCCGCACTGGCGCGAGGGCTTGCGCGCCTGCCTTGAGAGGCTGGGGTCAGACCCTGGGGTCTGACCCCAGCAGGTTCATCCGGACCGCTTCAGCTTCCCATGCTTCTTGGCGTAGATCTCGCCGCGCTCGAAGATCCAGACGCCGAGCGGGAACGCGATCAGCCCGATGATGATCAGTGGCCAGATGTCGCCCCAGAGCGAGACCACGCCCGCGCCGTCGAGGACGGCGTGACGGATTCCACGCAGCGCGTACGTCGCCGGCGAGATCGTCGAGAGCCATTGCATCCAGCCCGGCAGCACGGACACCGGGTAATAGATGCCCGAGATCACGAGCAGGGTTCCCTGTGCGATGAAGCCGAGCTGCGCGCCTTTCTCAGGTGAGATGAGCGGCAGCACGGACGTCATCGTCCCGATCCCCATGAACGAGATCGAGGCGACAGCCAGCACGACCGCGGCTGCAAGAAAGTTTGCATCCGGCATGTGCAGCCCGAACATGAGCGCGACGACGACGAACAGGACCGCGCTGCGGAACACGCCGTAGAGCACGGCGAAGATGCCGACACCGAAGAGGTGCACTGGGCGGCGCAGCGGCGCCATGAAGGTGTATTCGATCGTCCCTTCCCACCGCTCCCACGCGACCGTCTCCGTCATGAATTCGAAGACGAGCCCGAGGAACGACCAGATGACAGCGCCGATCAGCAGGGTGGTGGTGGCGCGGTTGACGTCGATCTGTCCGCCGGCGGCCTTGATTCCCTTCGCGATGAAGACGATCGTCAGCGTGTTGGCGAGGGACCAGACGAAGAACGCGAGCTCCCACCAGCCGTAGCGCTTGATCAGGTACCAGTTC
>JBKPEC010000187.1:0-7687 GCA_046728195.1 Actinomycetota bacterium | reverse complement strand
GGGTCGATGTGTGCCCCATGACTGCGCGCATCTCTGCCGGCTCCCCGGCCGCTCTGCCTGCGTCCGCCTGGATCGACAAGTGGCTGGCCGCCTGCCACGACCTGGCCGAGCTCGAGCGCTCGAACCCGATGACGGACGCGGTGGTCGAGGAGGTCGACGGCCGGATGATCCGCGTCGGCGACCAGTGGCTCGCGGACTTCGCCTCCTGCAACTACCTCGGCTTCGACCTCGAGCGCGAGCTGATCGAAGCGATCCCGGCGTATCTCGAGAAGTGGGGGACGCATCCGAGCTGGTCGCGCCTGCTCGGTAGCCCGGCGCTGTACGAGCAGATCGAAGGAAAGCTGGCCGAGCTGCTGGGCGCGGAGGACGCGCTCGTACTCCCGACGATCACGCTGATCCACATGTCCGTGATCCCGGTGCTTGCCGGCGCCGGAACGATCTACGTCGAGAGCCGGGCACACAAGACGATCTACGAGGGCTGCCAGTTCGCTGCCTCACGCGGCGCAACCGTGAAGCGCTTCAAGTTCGAGGATGCCGAAGATCTCGAGCGCCTACTCAAGCAGGGCGGCAAGGCGCCTCGCCTGATCTGCGTCGACGGCGTGAACAGCATGACCGGCAACGCCGTCGACCTGCCGGCCTTTGCAGAGCTCGCCCGAAACTACGACGCGCTCCTGTACGTGGACGACGCTCACGGCTTCGGGATCATCGGCGAGCGGACGCCCGACGAGCTGAGCCCGTACGGCAATCGCGGCAACAGCATCGTGCGCTACTCGGGCGAGACCTACGACCACGTGATGCTCGTGGCCGGGCTCTCTAAGGCCTACTCCTCGCTCGCGGCCTTCCTCACCTGCCCGCCCGAGCTGAAGCGGCTGCTGAAGACGGCCGCGCCGCCGTATCTCTACTCGGGCCCATCGCCGATCGCGTCGCTCGCGACCGTTCTCACCGGACTCGAGGTCAACGACAAGCGCGGCGACGCCATCCGCGCAGACCTGTGGCGGAAGACGAATCTGGTGCTCGACCACCTCGAAGGTCTCGGTGTTCACACGCCCAACCACTCCGGCTTTCCGATCATCGAAGTTCCGCTCGCGCGTCACCAAGACATCGACGCCGTCGGGCGGTTCCTGTTCGAGAACGGCATCTACGTAACGCTGGCGGCCTATCCGCTCGTGCCGAGGGACGAGGTCGGGTTCCGCATCCAGGTCACGGCAGCGAACACCGATGCCGAGATCGAGAACCTGCTGGACGTCCTCTCGCGCCTGACGTCGAGCTTCGACCTGCAGCCGGCGCGAAACAGAAGGCGCGCGGCGTGATCGGCTCAGCCCTCCGGCGCCCTGCGTGGGTCTGGTACCTCGCCGTCGGGTCGCTCCTGACGGCGCTGTACATGTTCGTCCCGCCGTTCAAGGGCAACGGGCCTCTGATCAACCTGCTCGGCCTGTCAGGCGTCGTCGCAATCGTCGTCGGGATCCGTGTGAACAAGCCGGGAGCACGCGCGGCCTGGTGGCTGTTCGCGGCCGGGCAGTTCCTCTTCTGGAGCGGCGACATCTACACCTACAGCTACCGGCTGGTGTTCGGCGCGGACGTCGGCTTTCCGTCGGCCGGCGACGGTCTCTATCTCGCCGTCTATCCGGTGCTCATGGCGGGTCTGCTCGTGCTCGTCCGGCGGCGCAACCCGCGCCACGACCGGTCTGCACTGATCGATTCGCTCATCCTGACGATCGGCGTCGGCTTGCTCTCATGGGTCTTCCTCATCGCTCCGAACGTTCACATGCCCGAGCTGACGTGGCTGGCGAAAGAGATTTCGGTCGCGTATCCGCTCGGTGACGTCCTGTTGCTTGCCGGCGTCATCCGTCTCGCCGTCGACTCCGGGCGCCGAACTCCGGCCTTCTGGCTCTTCGTCGGCAGCATCGCCTGCCTGCTGATCACGGATTCCGCCTACAACTACGCCCTGCTGAAGGGCACGTACGACCGGCAGCTCATCTACGACGCGGGTTGGATCTTCTACTACTTGCTCTGGGGTGCCGCGGCGCTGCACCCGTCGATGCGTGAACTGGAGGAGCCCGCCGCCGATCCGCGCACGCGGCTGACGCCGCTGCGGCTCTGCCTGCTCGCCGCCGCGTGCCTCATTGCACCCGGCATCCGCTTCTGGCAGTCCTGGGGCAACCTCGACCGGCTCGTCCTGATCGTCGGCTCCGCCGTTCTCTTCCTGCTCGTTGTTGCACGGATGGCGGGACTCGTCCGCCAGGAGGGTCGGGTCGTCTCGCGCGAGCGGGCCCTCAGGCGGGCCGGCATCGACCTCGTGGCCGCTGCCGGCCGCGAACAGGTCTACATGGCCGCGATCTCCGGCGTCGGCCGGCTGATCGAAGGCGAGGCGTGTGTGCGGCTCGCGCTCGTGAACTCCGAGGGAGCATCTGTCGTCGCGTCCTCCGACGGCGCGAGCTGGAACCTGGTTCCTGCCACTGCCGACTGGCTCGGCCGAGCGCGTTCAGGCGTGCTGCGCATGGCTTACGCCGAGCTGCCGACGCTCGTCGGCACTGACCTTCGGCTGACGCACGGCGAGGCAGTCGCCGTCCTGCCGTTGACCGTGCGGTCCGAGGTGCGCGGCCTCCTGATCGTCTCCACGAGCCTCAGGATCTCTCCCGAGGCCGCCGACTCGCTCGACGCGCTCGGCACCCAAGTTTCCCTGGCGCTCGAAGGAGCGTCCCTCGCCGAGGACTTGCACCGGCGCCAGAGCGAGGCACGGTTCCGGTCGCTGGTCGCACACTCCAGCGACCTCATCACAGTTCTCAACGCCGACGGGATCGTTACGTACCAGAGCCCGTCGATCGAACGCGTGCTCGGCTATCGCGTCGATGAGGTCGAGGGCCGGCGGTTCGACTGGTTGATCAGTGAGCAAGATCGTTCGCGCCTCGAGCAGCTGACGGCCACGGAGGGCTCAGGCGCTACGGAGGCACACACCATCGAGTGCTCTCTGACCCACCGTGACGGAACGTCGCTCCGGTTCGAGATCCAGCACACCGACCTGTTGCACGACGAACACGTGCACGGCGTCGTACTCAACAGCCGCGACGTGAGCGAGCGCAAGGCCTTCGAAGATCAGCTCCAGCACCAGGCCTTCCACGATCCGGTCACGAACCTCGCGAACCGGGCGCTCTTCTCCGACCGCGTCGAGCATGCGCTCGTCCGAGCGCAGCGCGGGTTCGCCGACATCGCGGTCCTGTTCATCGATCTCGACGACTTCAAGACTGTCAACGACAGCCTGGGACATGCTGCCGGCGACCTCGTCTTGCAGGAGGTGGGGCGAAGACTCAAGCTCGCGGTTCGTCCGACGGACACGGTGGCGAGATTCGGCGGTGACGAGTTCGCCGTGCTGCTCGATGGTGTTGCCGACTCGTCAGAGTCCGCGGACGCCGCGTCTCGCATCCTGCGAGCTCTCGAGTCGCCGCTCGAGATCGACGGTAAGCAGGTATCTCCCAGGGCGAGCATGGGCATCTACCTCGTGGACCGTCAGAGCGAGGCGCCCGAGGCTGCCGAGCTGCTTCGCAACGCCGACGTCGCGATGTACATGGCGAAGCGCGACAGCAAGGGCAGCTATCGCGTCTTCGAGCCCACGATGCACGAACGAGTGGTCGAGCGGCTCGAGCTGCAGTCCGACCTGCAGCACGCGATCGAGTTCGACCAGCTCGAGCTGCACTACCAGCCGGTCGTTCGGCTCGAAGGCCACAAGATTCTCGGCGTCGAGGCACTCCTCAGGTGGCAGCACCCGATGCGCGGGACGGTTTCGCCCGCGCAGTTCATCCCGCTCTCCGAGGACACCGGTCTGATCATCCCGATCGGCAGGTGGGTGCTCGAGACCGCCTGCGCGGAAGCCGTCCGCATCCAGAGCTCGTTCCCGCGCGAAGAGCCCTTGACGATGAGCGTCAACCTCTCGGTGCGGCAGCTGCAGTCCGACTCCATCGTTGCGGACGTCCGCGCCGCGCTGGAGAAGACCGGGCTGGCGCCCACGTCGCTCGTGCTCGAGATCACCGAGTCGGTGATGATGGCCGACACCGAGTTCGCCGTGCGGAGGCTCGACGACCTCAAGTCGCTCGGAGTTCGCCTCGCGATGGACGACTTCGGGACCGGTTATTCCTCACTGAGCTACCTCAGCCGCTTCCCCGTGGACATCCTGAAGATGGACCGCTCGTTCGTCGGGGCCGGCGAAAACGTGGCGCTGCAGTCCGCGATCATCGCCCTCGGGGCAAGCCTCTCGCTCGACGTCATCGCCGAGGGCATCGAGCTGCCGGAGCAGGAGCAGTCGCTCCAGGATCTCGGGTGCGAGATCGGACAGGGCTTCCTGTTCGCACGACCGATGGGTGTCGAGGCGCTCGTCGGCTTCCTCGCCTCGCACCTCGAAGACGCGGACGTCGGCGTTCCGCCCGCGTCCAATGCAGCATAGTCACGAGGCGCTCGACCGCCCCGGCGGTTTTTCGAAGGGGAATCTTCTTGCCCCGCTGAGACATCGCGACTTTCGGGTGCTGTGGCTCGGTATGGCCGTGTCGTTGATCGGAGACGGCATCTTCTTCGTCGCCGTGGCCTGGGAGAGCTATTCGCTTTGGAACGCGCCGGTTGCGCTGTCGATCGTCGGGATCGGGATGACGGTTCCCACCGTCGCCTTTCTCCTCGTCGGCGGAGTGGTCAGCGACCGCTTCGACCGCCGGCTCGTGATGGTGTGGGCGGACAGCCTGCGCGCGGCTGCGGTCGCCGCTCTCGCGGCCCTCGTGCTCATGGGCGAGCTGCGCTTCTGGGAGCTCGTCGCACTCGTCGCTGTGTACGGAGTCGGAACTGCCTTCTTCACGCCGGCCTTCGAGGCGATCGTCCCGGAGCTCGTTCCGAGTGCGGACCTGCCCGCCGCGAACTCGCTCGACCAGCTGATCCGACCGATCGCGATGCGCCTGCTCGGGCCGGTGCTCGGCGGCGCACTCATCGCTCTCGGGACCGGGATCGCCTTCGCGGTCGACGCCACCTCCTTCGCCGCGTCGCTCGTCGCAGTCCTTGCGCTCCGGCGCCTGCCGCGCACGCGGCCCGCGGTAAACGTCTCCACGGTTTCGGCGCTCAAGGAGGGGCTGCACTTCGTGCGGCGACGCGTCTGGCTCTGGGGAACTTTGCTTTCGGCCGCGATCACCTACCTCGTGTTCCTCGGCCCTGCGGAAGTGCTGTTGCCCTTCGTAGTGAAGAACGACCTGCACGGCTCGGCCGGGACGCTGGGGCTCGTGCTGGCGGCAGGCGGCGTCGGCGCAGTCGGCGGCGCTGCCTTCATGGGACACCGGGGACATCCGCGTCGCGACGTGACCGTCATGTACCTGACCTGGACGGTCGCCACCTTCGCAATCGCGGGCTACGGGCTGGCCACCGCCGCCTGGCAGCTGATGACGGCGTGTCTCGTCTTCAACGCGCTCGAGGCCGCAGGAACGATCGTGTGGGCGACGATCAAGCAGCGTCATGTGCCGGCCTCGATGCTCGGCCGCGTCTCGAGCCTCGACTGGCTGATCTCGATCGGCCTGCTGCCGATCTCCTTTGCGCTCACGGGCCCAGTGGCCGGCGCGATCGGCGCCCGCACGACATTGGTCTCCGCTGCAATCGTCGGCGGGGTCGTCACCTTCGGCGCCCTCTTCCTGCCGGGCATGCGCGACATCGAGGGCGGATCGGAAGGCGGACCCGAGGCGGACAGCGATCCCGCCTTCGCCAGGCTCGCTTCGTCCTCGTTCGTGCGCTAGCGGCATGAATCACCCGTAGGAGTGACGGCCGCCGACACGCCAGTCCCGATGGAAAACTGGTGGACTGCGGCCCACACGTGGAGACCGCCGATTCGGCGGGGGTCGGCGACGCTCGTGAGATCGAGCGCCGCTATCGGGCGCTGGTCGAGCAACTGCCGCTCGTCGTGTACATCGACGCGCTCGACGAGACGAGCTCGAACATCTTCACCAGCGAGCAGATCGAACCGCTGCTCGGTTACCCGGTCGATGAATGGCAGAACGACTCCGATCTCTTCGTCCGGACGTTGCATCCCGAAGATCGCGAGCGCGTCCTCGCGGCTCACGCGCGGACGCACAAGACCCACGAGCCGCTGAGCATCGAGTACCGGCTGGTCGCGCGCGACGGCCGGGTCGTCCATGTGCGTGACGAGGGCGTGATCGTGCTCGGCGACGACGGCCAACCCCTGTACTTGCAGGGCTACCTCCTCGACATCACCTCAGAGCGGGAGCTGCAGGAGCAGTTGCGGAGGCAGGCGCTCTTCGATCCGCTGACGGGGCTCGCCAACCGCGCCTTCTTCCACGAGCAACTGGAGAGCGCGGTCTCGCTTCGAAAGGACGGCAACCATCAGACCGCGCTCGTCTTCATCGACCTGAACGAGTTCAAACAGATCAACGACCAGTACGGGCACAGCGTCGGCGACGAGGTGCTCGCGGTGCTCGGTGAGCGACTCAAGCACGTCATTCGCGCCGGCGACTCGGTAGCGCGGCTTGGTGGGGACGAGTTCGTCGTCCTCGTCACCGCAGTCGCCGAGCCGGCAGAAGCGGCAATCGTCGCCGAGCGCTTGCTCGAGCAGATCACGAAGCCGATCGACGTGGCGGGCCGTCAGCTTTCCCTCACGGCGAGCGTCGGCATCGCGGTCGGGGGCAACGCCGCGGAGCTGCTGAAACAGGCCGACGCCGCGATGTACCGGGCGAAAGGCAACGGCGACGCCGACTATGCCTTCTACGACGACGAGCTCGATCAGGCAGCGCTCAACCGGTTCAAGCGACTTGCCGAGCTTCGCGAAGCGATCGAACGGAAGGAGTTCACGCTCGCGTACCAGCCGGTGGTCAGTCTGGAGCCCTTGGAGGTGGTCGGCTGTGAGGCGCTGCTGCGCTGGCAGCACCCCGAGCTCGGCGAGATGGCCCCGCTGGACTTCATCCCGCTGGCCGAAGAGTCAGGACTGATCGTCCCGATCGGCCGCTGGGTGTTGCAGGAGGCCTGTTTCTACGCAGCGCGGCTCCGCGGTCTCCTCCGTCGCGACCTGGAGATTTCGGTGAACGTCTCGGCGCGTCAGCTGCAGCATCCGGAGTTCGTGGAGCACGTCGACAGGGCATTGGAGCGAGCGGATCTGCCCGCGCATCTGCTCACACTGGAGCTGACGGAGAGCGTGCTGGTCGCGAGCGGCGAGCGCGCCGAGCAGCAGCTCGGTGTCCTCAAGGCGCGCGGCGTGCGTCTCGCGCTGGACGACTTCGGCACCGGTTACGCCTCCCTCGCGTATCTGCAACGACTGCCGGTCGACGTCGTCAAGATCGATCGGAGCTTCACAGCCGGGATCGACTGCGGCGAGGACGACCTCGCGCTGCTGGAGGGCATCGTCGGCCTCGGCAAGGCGCTGGGTCTCGAGCTCGTCGCGGAGGGAATCGAGCGTGGTGCGCAGCAGGGGATCGTCCAGGAGCTCGGCTGCCACGGTGCGCAGGGCTTCCACTTCGGCCGGCCGAAGACAGCGGCGCTGGCGACCGAGGCCCTGACGAGGGCGACGGTTCACACCGCCTCATAGCTTGTTGCCCGTCCCGTAGGCTTCGGGACATGGAAGACACCAGGATTCACACGACGATCGAGCAGCTGGTCGCCGAGGAGCACGAGCTGTGGGAGCGCGAGGCCGCCGGAGTTGCGGGCGAGTCCGAGCGCCGAC
>JBKPEC010000186.1:0-20636 GCA_046728195.1 Actinomycetota bacterium | reverse complement strand
GGCCAGGCCTGGCCTTAACGAGGGCTGCCTCGAACAACTCCTGCGCCTGGCCGCTCTCGCCAACCTCGAAGGCGTATAGGCCCGCTCGAACCGTACGCTCGTGCCACTCGTCCGTCCGACCCTCCGGCGTGAACTGCCGGGCCAGCTCGGACAGCTCCGCCGCAGCTCCGACCGCGCCGCGGCGATGAGCACGGATCGCAGCATCGTCGAGTGCTTCCGCCACCTCCCAGTTTGGATCGTCCTCGGCAAGAGCAAGGTGCCGCGCCCGCTCTTCGGGATCGGCTGAAAGCGCCGCAAGCCGGTGATGGAGCGCTTTGCGCTCGGCGCGACTGGCCGCCCCGTAGATGCCGGATGCGACCAGCGGGTGGGAGAAGCGGATCCGCCCGTCCTCGATCTCGATCACGTCGGTCGTCAGGGCGGGCTGAAGTTCCACCATCGCATCGGCTTCGATGACCTGAGCCACGAGCTCGCACGTAGGCTGCGAAGCCGCCGCTGCGACCAACAAGGCCGAGCGTGTCTCTGTGGGCAAGAGTGCCACGCGAGCGTCGACGAGCGCTGCGAGCGTGTCGGGCAGCGACTCACCGGGCGTTAGATCGATCATGCCTCGCTTGATCGCACGTCCAAGCTCGAGCCCGTAGAACGGATTTCCGGCACAGAGTTCGTGGAGGCGGCGCAGCTTGGGGCGAGACAACACGAGCCCCAGCCGTTCGTTGAGCAAGTGATGAAGCGCGCCGAGACTCAGCGGACCGACCCGAAGTCTGCGCACTGAGCCCGGCGGTCCTAGTGACAGCGACAAACTCTGCGCAGTTGCGGTCGCTTCGCGCAGGCGCTTGGTGGCCAGCACGGAGACGCGGTTGGACCCGAGACGTCGCAAGGCGAACGCCAGGACCGCTGTCGAGGCTGGGTCGACCCATTGAACGTCGTCGATCGCGAGAAGCACTGATGTGGAGTCGGCGAGTCTTGTGAGGCTGTTCACGAGCGACACGCCGAGAGTGCGCGGGTCGGTGGGCTGCGCGTCACCCTCTTCGAGGAGGAGCGCGATCTCGAGTGCACGCCGCTGTGGCGCGGGCAAGGCTGGCAGGACGTCGCCGAGGACATCGCCGAGGAGGTCGCCGAGGGTCGACAGCGAGAGTTTGGTTTCGGCTTCGACAGGGCTTGCTGTCAGGACGCGGATCTCGAGCTGGCGTGCCCGGTCGACGCCCACTCGCCAAAGCGTGGTCTTCCCGACCCCGGCCTCTCCCTCCAGAACGAGCGTTGCCGGACCGTCGGCAACGGATCCGAGGAACTCCTCGATGTCGGTGAGTTCCTCTTCGCGACCGACCGTTGTCGCCTGAGCAACCATGCCTGCTGCCCGAAATCGTACGACCACGTACGATTTTAAGCGCGGGTTTTGTCGCGCCTGTAGGCCCAGACGGCAAGGGCGACCAGTGCAACTGTCCAGGCAGCGACTACGAGCCAGCCAAGTGCACGCCAGCCGTGGCCGCTCAGCGAAACACGGCTCGCCTGGACGAGCCAATAGGAGGGGAGCGATTCGGCAAGGTCGCCCATGAACCCGCCGCTGATCGAGAACCACACGCCGCCGAGGAAAGCGAACAGGGCCGTCAGGCCGCCGACCGCGGTCGGAACCGAATCGGGCGTGAGGATGTGCCCGATCAAGATCCCGAGCGCAGCGAATGGGATCAGCCCGACGAGCATGAGGGCCGTCATCTTGAGCCAGTCCGCGGCGGAGAGACGGACACCTAGAGTCGTGCCGGCGATGAAAAGCAAGACGATGGTTACGAGGGCAGCCGCGTACGCCGTAGCGACTTTGGCGCGGAAGTATTCGCGTGTCGAGAGCGGAGTCAGCCGAAGCTGCCGCGTCCACCCGACCGAGCGCTCGGCGGCGATGCGACCGCCGGCCGCAATCACGGCGCTCATCGCGCCGAAGGCGGCGAGCCCAACCATGAAGTAGAGCGGCGCAGAGATCCCGGTGTCCTGGAAGTTGTGTTGCCTGGTGTTCGTACCGGCGACGATGTAGTAGATGACCAGTGGGAACCCGATCGCGAGGATGAAGTAGCGACGGTTGCGGAACGTCCGCAGGAGCTCGTAGCGAACGTAGGAGAGGTTCATCGAAGTTCCTCGTCCGGGTCGCCGGTGAGCTGGAGGAATGCCTGCTCGAGGCCAGCTCCACTGATCTCGATGTCCCGCACGTCGGGATGCTGTTCGAGCAGCGCTCGGATCGCTCGATCGGAATCGGAGCAGTTGAGCACGATCGCGTCGCCCCGGCGCTCGGCATGAGTGACGCCGGGCAGCCGACCTAGGCCGTCGAGCTCGGCTTCGGGGAGGGTGGCTCGAATGGCGCGCGTACCGACCATTGCCTTGATCTCCGTCGTCGGTCCCGAGGCGACGATCCTGCCGCGTGCGATCAGGATCGCTCGGTCGGCATACGCATCGGCCTCCTCGAGGTAGTGCGTCGCGAAGAGAACGGTCTTGCCCTCGGCGGCGAACCCGCGCATCGTCCGCCAGAACGCTCGCCGACCCTCGACGTCCATCCCCACGGTGGGCTCGTCGAGGACGAGCAGCGCAGGATTTGTCACCAGCGCAAGCGCGAAGCGAACACGCTGGCTCTGGCCGCCCGAGAGAGTCTGGGTGCGCTGATCGGCGAACGCAGCGGTTCCCGTCAGCTCGAGCACGTCGTCGACGTCGAGCGGGGCAGGGTAGAGCGACGCCGTCATCGCGACGATCTCGTGGACCTTGAGGTCGTGGATGAGCGAGCCCGTCTGGAGCATCGCCCCGATCGAGCCGGCCTTGATCGCCTCAGCGGGCGGCCGCCCGAACAGCGAGACAGTGCCGTCGTCGGGATCGAGCAGTCCAAGCAGCATGTCGATCGTCGTGGACTTGCCGGCGCCGTTTGGGCCGAGCAACGCGACTGTCTCGCTGCGGGCGATCGAGATGTCGACGCCCCGGACCGCATGGACGACGCGGCCCGCGGAATGAAAGGACTTGACGAGGCCACGGGCCTCGACCCCCGATGTGCTCTCGACCGGAGCAGGTGCAGACTGGACAACATTCACCCCCTCGACAGTAGCCGCATCAGTCAGCGACCGCGGAAGAACGACGAATAGATCTCCCGCGCCGCTGGCGCGGCCGCCTCGACGCCGAAGCCTCCGTGCTCGATCAGCACCACGACGACAACCCTCGGATGATTTGAAGGCGCCCATGATGCATACCACGAGTGATCGCTACCGAACGGCGTCTGCGCCGTGCCGGTCTTGCCGCTGACCGGGACGCGGAACGAGCCGAAGATCGCGGCCGACGTCCCACCCGAGGAATGCGCGGCGTCGAACAGGCCCTGCCGGATCGCGTCGACGTCGACGAGGTGAAGACGCCGTCGCGGTCGGAAGCGCAGCGGCACGTTCTTCCCGTCGGGCAGCAGGACGGCGCGCGCGACGTGCGGTCGGACGACCGTACCGCCGTTGGCAAGCGCCGAGTAGGCCACCGCGAGCTGCAGCGGTGTCACCGCCAGATAGCCCTGACCAATCGCCAGGTTGACGGAGTAACCCTCGTACCAGATCCGCTGAAGAGGCTCCCGGAACGTCCTCCGTAACCACGCCGGCGTCGGCACGACGCCGCCGTACTCGCCCGGTAGGTCGATGCCCGTCGGATGCCCGAGTCCGAGCGCCTGCGCCCACCGTTGCATGTCGAGCGCACCCGTCGCCGCCTGTCGCGCGTAGAACATCGTCCCGAGGCGGTAGAACCACGTGTCGCACGAGATCTCCAGCGCTTGATCGAGGTTCAAGCTCGCGTTGATCGCCGGCTCGACGTTGTGGAAGACGATGTTTCCGACGGTGAGCGAGCCGGTGCACGGGATGATCGATCCTGGTGTGATCAGCCCACTGGCGAGCGCGGCCTCCGCGACCACCGGCTTGAACGTCGAACCAGTGGGATAGAGCCCCTGCGTTGCCCGGTTCAAGAGCGGCGTCGCCGTGGCGTGGAGCAGTCCCAGTGCGTAGCGCGGATCGCGTGCTGCCCGACTCTGGTCGAAATTCGGAACGCTCGCGAGCGCGTAGATCGAGCCGTTCCACGGGTTCATGACCACGGCGGCTCCCGCATTCGCGTCGGGATGACCCGCCCGGTGGGCGAAGGCGATTCCATCACGGACCGCGCGCACGGCCGCGCGCTGAATGCGAGCATCGATTGTCAGCTGCAACCCACGGGCGCCCCGTCGAACGGGCTGATACCGGAGCGCACCGACAATCTTTCCGACTGCGTCGACGGGAACGTGCGCGCTGCGGAGCCCGCGGTCGAGGACGTGGTCGTACGTCGACTCCACTCCCGACTGCCCGACTATCTGGCCGGGCCGGGCCGCGAGGTAGCGGCGAGTGTGCAGCTGAGACGAGCTCACCTCGCCGAGGGTTCCAAGGAACTCGCTGCCAAATCCGCCGAGTGGATACCAGCGCTGCGGGACGGCCGCGGTTTCCACTCCGCGCCATGACGACACGCGTTCCGCGAGATAGGAGGCCAACTCGCGGGACGGCCGAGGGATGACGACCGCCGGCGTAAAGGGCGTTCGCCGGATACTTCGTCGCACAGCGGCGATGAGCTTCCAGGTCGGCACACCCGCGAGGTGCCCGAGCTGCCTCAGCCGTCGCCGTCCGAGCGCCGACGGCCGCCAACGGCTACGCGCGTCGACGGTGCCGAGCGTCGCAGGGTCGGCCGTGATCACGACACGCCCCGTCGTGCCGACGAGCAGGCGGCCGGAGCGGTCGAGAACCGGTCCGCGCGCCAGCGGGAAATACACCGTCCGGAACGACTGCGCCTGCACCGCATGGGCGAACCCCGGGCCCTGGATCACTTCGAGGGACCACAGCCGCAGAAGGAGAATCGCGAAGAGGGTCGCCACTACGAGGCCGAACACGCTGACGCGCACGTAGAAGGCGCCGCGTCGAACGAACTCCCCCTCGGCGATGGAGATGGGTTCGACGCTCGGTCGCCGTCGAACGCGTATCGGCGCAGTCGAGCTCCAATGCCGGCGACTGCGAGACGAAGCCCACTGGAGGATCTGGCCGCGACCGCGCGTCGCCGCTGAACCTGCGGTTCGGCGACTGCGCTGACCCCCGAACATCCGACGCGACCTCTCTCGTGTTTGCCTCCGAAGCGTACCTCCGGCGAGGCTGTTCGCTGTTAGCGTCGCTCAGGTGGGCAGAGAGATCGAGCTCCGACGTCACACGGACGCCGTCGGCGACATCCTCACCGCCAAGGGCGTCGCGGCCGCCCTCGAGATCGGCGCCGGCTTGCAGGGCAACTACGCCATCGGATTCTCGACCGGCGCGCAGCGTGCAACCCAGACGCTCGCGTGCTTCATCGCCGCGCTGGGCCAACGGATGCCCGGCGGCGTCATCGTCGAGCCCGGACTGCGGTCGCAGGTCGAGGACCGCTGGCGAGCGGCTTATCAGACGGCAAGAAGCGGTACCCTCGACGCCCTGCGCGAAGCCGATCCCGAGTTGGTCGCGGAGGACTCGGAGCGCCTCGGTGCCGCGCTCCGCGGCGTCCTGGACCGCCTGCCCGACGGCGACCGCGCGCTCGTCGTGGGCCACAGCCCGACCAACGAGGCCGCGGTGCTCGGGCTCACCGGCGAGATTGTTGCGCCGCTCGCCAAGGGCGCCGGCGTCCTGGTCATCGCCGAAGGCGACAGCTACGACGTCGAGCCGCTCCGCTGAGCGCTGCGCGCGAGCCTCGCTGCCAGGTCGGCCACCTGCTCTCTGAGCTCGACCGGACGGACGACGTAGAAGTCGGCTCGTAGGCCGGCGAGGACGCCGGCAACCCAGGCGAGTGAGTCGGCACGCATCTCGAGTCGTGTGCCGTTTCCTTCCGAGCTGAGCTCTGCGAGCGCGGGTGGCAGTTGCGCAGCAATCTCGTCGACCGAGCCGTCCACGTGAACCTGAACCTCCCACTCCCACGGCAAGCGGGCAAGCATCTGGACGACGTGGGCGGACGGGTCGAAGCCGGGCTCGGGCGGGGCCGCACGCCCACCGACCGTCGCCTGGGTGATGCGGTCGGCGCGAAACGTGCGGAGCTCGTCGCTTGCAAGATCGCGCGCCGGGACGTACCAGCGTCCGCGGCGGGCGACGAGACCGAGCGGCTCGATCTCACGCGTGCTGCCGGCGCCGTCGCGGCGCACGTATCTGATGCGGAGCCTTCGTTGCCGGCGAACGGCCTCGGCGACGAGAAGCAGCGTCTCGCTCGACACCGGCGACGCAGCGGGCTCGCCGGAGAGAGTGAGCTCGCCGCGCAACCGCTCCACCCTCCGCGTTAGACGTTCGGGAAACACGCGAAGGATCTTGGTCAGTGCGCCCTCGGTGCCCTCGAGCCCTCGTTGCTCCGCGATCAAGAGGCCGAACACGGCTGCGGCTGCCTCCTCATCCGAGAGCATCAGCGGGGGAAGACGTGTGCCAGGACGGAGCCGGTAGCCACCCCCGAGGCCCGCCTGCCCGTCGACCGGGATCCCGAGCTCGTTGAGGGCGACGGCGTAGCGGCGAACGGTCCGCTCACTCACGCCGAGCTCACCCGCGGCTGCGGGTCCGTCGACGAGCCGCCGGCTCTGCAGCAGCTCGAGAAATGCAAGCAGTCGGGACGCGGGACGCGAGATGACACCGATTCAAGCACGGCTGCGGACAAAAACTGACCGCAAATGCACATACCGTCGATCCGTCACTCACCTCAGAGGAGAACGACCATGAGTCAGCACGATTTCGACTTCTTCTTCGGCAGCTGGCGGCAGGCAAACCGCAAGCGGGTCAAGCCGCTTGTCCAAGGCGACACCGAATGGGTGGAGTTCGAGTCCGTGACCGAGGCAGGTCCGATCCTCGGCGGCCTCGGGAACATCGACACGTTCAAGGCTCCGCACTTTCCCGGCCGCCCCGGGTTCGAAGGGTTCTCGCTCCGGTTGTTCGAGCCCGAGACCGGCCTCTGGCGCATCTGGTGGGCCTCGACGATCGGCAACGGCCAGCTCGACCCGCCCGTGGTCGGCAGGTTCGACGACGGCATCGGCGTCTTCGAGTGCGACGACGTCCTCGACGGAGTTGCCTTGAAGGTCCGCTTCACCTGGAAGGACATCAAGGCCGACTCGGCCACGTGGGAGCAGTCGTTCTCCTTCGACGAGGGCGCAACCTGGGAGACGAACTGGACCACCCGGCACACTCGCATCGCGAAGCACGACGAGGCCCCTGCTGTGCCGACGAAGGTTCCCGTCTAGCGTTTCAGGGCGCCGCTGGGAGCTGTGCTACCCGGGTCGTGAGCCACCGCTCGCAGTCCGAGCCATGAGGCGAGGTCTTCCAGCTCGGCCTGCACTGCCTTGGTCATCGTGCGAGTGAACTTCACGTCCTCGTGGATCGCCTGCACGCGTAACACGGAGGCCTTGCGGTCCGCCTTGGCGTCCACTTTGCCGACCAACCGATCATGGTGGAGGACCGGAAGCGCGAAGTAGCCCCAACGTCGCTTGGCTGCGGGCTTGTACATCTCGAGGACGTACTCGAAGTCGAACAGCTCCTGAGTGCGGACGCGGTCGTGGACGAGCCGGTCGAAGGGCGAGAGCAGCGCCGTCCGACCATCGAAGTCCTGGCCGAGCGCCGTGGGGTCGACCCGCCATTCGCCCCTCGTGCCTTCGACGACTGCAGGCTCGCCTGCCTCGCCCACGTCAATCGGCTCCACCGGCATAGCTGTCGCCTTCTGCCGGGCGATGCCGAGCGCGGAGAGACGGCGCTCGTTCTTCGCACGCTGCGCTTCGTCGAGAGAGGGGATGGCGACATCGGCCGGGTACACACGCTCGGCCAGGTCCCACAGCCGCTCCCGTCCCACGCGTCCCGCGATCGCAACTTCGCCGCGGGTCATCAGGAGCTCGAGCATCTGCGTGACGTTGCGGTTGTTCGTCCACCCGCTCGACGCCCACGGCACCACGCAGGTATCGGGGATGTCCCGCGAGGTGAGCGGTCCTGAGCTCCGCAGCAGCTTCAGGAGGTCGCGCCGGAAGCGGTCGTTCTCGCGGAGCCAGGCCCGTGTGCGCTCGTAGGGCGGCCAGTCCGACGCGCCGGCGAGATACAGGCCCAGGTCGCGCATGGGGCGTACCACTGCGTCGAGCTCGAACAGCGTCCGATCCTGCTCCAGGGCCCGCTTGAGGTGCTCGGGCTGGTAGGAAGAGCCAAGGCGGCTCCAGGCGACGAGGTCGGCACTGGGCGCGATCGCAGCGGTCGGATCGATCTGCACCAGCGTCAGCTGGTGCACAACTCTCAGGAGCTCAGCCGGCCGCGGTGAGTCGAGCATCTGCGCGCGCACGGCGATGCGACGGGCCTGGGCCTTGGTCAGCTTGTGCACGGCCTGAGGCTACGTCACCGAGCTCGGCAGGCAGCGGCCGGTACACTGTCGGGCGCCGGGGGGCAGTATCCCCGAACGGGTGTCGCTCGTCAGTACGGCTCGGCAGGCATGAGCCCGGGCGCGCCGGCCCGCAGCGCGTGGCGGGAGAAACCTTCGGCTGATCGTCAACCACGGCGCTCAGTCGAAAGGAGACTCTGAGCAATGAACATCACAGCGACGCGCTTCGCGACCAAGACCCGCACGTGGCTTCTGATCGCGGGACTCACGGGCCTGCTGATCGCGATCGGCGCCCTGATCGGCGGCGGAGCGCTGTACCTCTTCGTCGGACTCGCAGTGCTGATGAACGTCGGCGGGTACTGGTTCTCGGACAAGCTCGCGCTCAGGGCGAGCCGGGCGCAGCCGGTGGAGCCCGGCACGCTTCCCGAGCTCGAAGGCATCGTCCAGGACCTCGCGCAGCGCGCACAGGTGCCCGTCCCGCGGCTGTTTCTGATCCCCTCCGAGCAGCCGAACGCCTTCGCGACGGGCCGGAATCCGCAGCACGCCGCGGTCGCGGTCACGCAAGGGCTGCTGCAACACCTCCCATCGGATCAGATCAGGGGTGTCCTTGCACACGAGTTCGGGCACATCAAGAACCGCGACATCCTCGTGTCCTCGATCGCCGCGATGATTGCCGGCGCGATCGCGGCCATCGCAAACATCCTGCAGTTCTCGCTGCTGTTCGGCGGCGACGACGAAGACTCCGGCCCGCTCGGACTGATCGGTGTGTTCGCCACGATCATCTTCGCCCCGCTGGCGGCGACGTTGATCCAGCTCGCGGTGTCGCGCCAGCGCGAGTACCTGGCCGACGCGACGGGCGCACACTTGCTCGGTCGCGCCGAGCCCCTCGCGAACGCGCTCGAGACGCTCGAGCGTGGCGCGCAGGCGCTGCCGCTGAATGTAAATCCGGCGACGGCCTCGCTCTACGCCGTCAATCCGCTGCCCCGCACCGGCGTCGCGACCCTGTTCATGACCCATCCGCCGCTCGCCGAGCGCATTCGCCGGCTGCGCGCCCTGGACGGCGACCCGGCCGTCCGCCTGGCGGCCTAATCGGGTGAAGCTCGGGTGGCGGCCCCGTTGCCGGGACCGCCACCCTCATGGCCTGTCAGGGCGAGATCCTCGCCAGATAGGTGTTGTCCGGGTCGGTTGCCGTTGTCTGCGAGAAGAACGACAGGAATGTCGTGCCGATCGCGTCCAGCCCGTCGTAGTCGCCGAGGAAATAACCACCGGCCTGGGCCGCCTTCTCGATGTCGAACGGTCCGGACACGTGGTTCTCTGCCCAGTTGCTCGCATCGGTGCAGTCAGAGCTCGGATGGCAGTGGATGAACCACTGATCGGTCGGAAGCCCCGGAGCTGCGGTGTTGTTGCGAAAGTCGTAGTACGTGACTCCCACGGTGCCGTCGCTCGCGACGTGCACCGACGGCGTGAACGCCTGCACCTCGTCGGGCGACTGGTCGATCCGCGCTAGAGGCGACCACGTGTGCCCGCCGTCGGTTGACTGCGTGAAGGCGATGGTGCTGTGGGGCTTGGCGCTCTTCTCTCCGCTGCCGACGCTGTCCCCCCACACCGCGTAGATGTTTCCGTAGCCCGGGCTCGTCGGGTTCAGGTCGACCGCGAGGTCCGGCAAGCCGCCGCCGGCCCGCACGGACGCACCAGTCTCCGGGTCGAAAACTCGCACCGCCCGCTCAGGCGCTACCTCAATCGGGGTCGACCACGTCGCCCCGTGGTCCGTCGAGCGCTGCACCTGGATGTCGAATCCCGGAGCGTTCTTACCAGAGCCCTGGGCAAGGTCGAAGATGTCGATCAGCGTCCCATCGGGCAGCACCGCAATCTGATTCCCGATCGTGCCCGTAAGGCTCGTCCGCGCGTAGATGATCCGCGGCTGTTCCCAGGTCTGGCCGCCGTCGGTCGTGCGTGAGAACAGCGTGTCGCCGCGGAAGGCGAACGAGTGCTCCGCGTTGACGCTCTGCGCGTTCCCCGGTTTCCGCAGCCGGTCCCAGACCGCGTAGACGTAGTGCGAGTCGAACGGATCTGCGGTGATGGACTCCTTGTCGTTGAAGAAGAAGGGCGCGACGTCCGCGTCACCGGTGTCGCGCACCAGCGTCACGGGATCGCTCCAGTGATCCCCGCCGTCGGTGGACTTGCTCACCTGCACGGCAGTCCCAGTCTCCGACTCGGGGCCGATGAAGGTGAGAGACAGGCTGATGAAGT
The DNA here is from genome assembly GCA_046728195.1 of Actinomycetota bacterium. GTDB lineage: Bacteria > Actinomycetota > Thermoleophilia > Gaiellales > Gaiellaceae > 3-1-20CM-4-69-9. Next base: position 10,040 of record JBKPEC010000186.1, on the reverse strand, counting down.
AGGCGTCGCCATTTGGCGCGAAGGTGACCCACGGATCGGAGGCTCGCTGGAAGTCTCCGCCGTTCGCTTTGGTTCCGCCGGAGCAGGTAGTGAAGGGCGGATAGGTGGAGCTCCAAGTCGCTCCGCCGTCGTGGCTCACCGCGGCTGCGAGCCCACGCGCTCCACCGAACGTGTACCGGTCCTGCTGGTAGACGCCGATGATGTTCATGGGGTTCGTCGGGTTGACGGCGACCCACGGCTCCAGCTCTGAATTGACGTAGTTGGTCTCCCCGGGGATCAAGAACCCCGAGATGTCGCAGCCGGCGAACGGGCTGTTCCCGTTAGCCGGTGGGCTGGGAAGGCCCGAGGCTTGGTGTACGACGGTGGTCGCATACGGTCCCGCAGACGCTGTGGTCAGCGGAATGAGAACCATTAAGGCCGAGACCAGGACCGCCGTTCGAAGGATGCCTCTCCCCATGGCGCACCTCCATCGATCGGAACCGAGACCGCGGGATCTTTCGACACCGGGTCGGCCCTGTCAAGCGAGAGCTAACCGATGAGGTCGCCGGCTACGTCGAAAAGGGCGTCCGCCTGCCGCAGTGCCTTGGCGGCCGCTCGCTGGTGTCGTCGCTGGGCCTTGCGGTTGTGTCGCTGCTGCGCGGCGGCAGCAAGGTTCCGCTCACGCCCCTCGAGCGCGAGCCGCATGAATGCCTTGACAACCAGTTGTTTGATGTGCCTGCCCTTCGCACTCGTTGGACGCTCGGCGTTGAGGGTGCTTGCCGCTCGCTTCGAGCTGTCGGCGAGGCGCCTGTAGGCACTCCGCGCAGACGATAGGTCGCGGCGGCTCTGCGCGTCGAAGATCGCTTGCCTGACGGCGCCGAGCTCCGAGTGGCGGCTGAAGATCTCCCCGATCAGCCGCGCATCTCCCTGCGGGACGGGAGGGGTGGCCGGAGGAAGCAGTGGCTCGGTGCTCGGAGTTGCCGGAACCGGCTGCCAGGTCGAGAGCTCCTCGACTGTGGCCCCGTTCGTCAGGCGGGTTGGTTGCCCGCTCCCGTCGGCGTTGATCACGTACAGGTCGGTGTTCCCGCCGCGGTCGCTGGAGAACAGGATCTTGGTTCCGTCAGGAGACCACACCGGACTGAAGTCGTCTGTGGCGCCCTTCGTCAATGCATGCTGAGCTCTGCCGTCGGCATTCATGATCCAGATCTTGCTGAAGCCTCTCTGCCAGCGGGCGTACACGATCTTCGAACCGTCGGGCGACCACGCCGGACTGCTTTCGTCATCGTCGGTGGTCGTCAGTCTCGCCGACAGTTCACCGTTCGAGGACATCACGTAGATGTCGTCGTCGAAGGCGTCGCGGTTGTCGCCGACGAAGGCGATCCTCGTGCCGTCCGGCGACCAGGCGGGAGTGTAGTCGCCGTCGCCGTCCGCGCTGCCTATCAGTCTGTGCAAGCCGGTTCCGTCGGTGCCGACGACCCAGATGCCGTAACCGAGATTGCCCCTGTTGCTCTGGAACGCCAGGTGCTTGCCGTCAGGAGACCAGGTCGGGTACTCGTCGTAGACGTAGGTTCCCGACCACGTGCCGGTGTTGGTGAGCGCGGTCTGTCCCGAGCCGTCGGCGTTCATCAGGCAGAGCGAGAAGTTTCCGCAGACGTACGCCAGCCGGCTTCCGTCGGGCGACCACGAAGGCTCGGCATTGAGCCCGGACGCGGTCACGGTCTTCGGGCTGCTCCCGTCCGGCCCGGCGAGGGCGATTTCGGCGCGCCCGTCCGCGATCGCCATGAACGCGATCGTTCCGTTCCGGGAGGGGCCGGAAGCTCCCGCGACGCCGGCGAGGATCAGCGCCGCGGCTGTGAGGGCGAAAGGCAAGGCGCAACGTCTCATCGCCGACGACAATGCTCGGAAGCCCTAACCGGGCGCTAATCCGGAAGGGGCTTCGCCTGAAAATGGTCCGTTTGGGTCATCTCGCGGGCTCACGCCGGACCGCATGCTTTGGAGGCGCGCAGACGATGCGCGAGCCGAACTGCGGAGGAGAACACCATTCCGATCAGAGACCAGCAACTTGGGCCAGTGCTCGAACGCGTGGCTGCACCGAGCCTCGCGACCGATCCGCGCGGGGTCGTCAGGTGGCTCAACGCGGCGGCAATCGAGCTGGTCGGCGACGTGCGGGGCCGGCGGTTCATATCGGCCGTCGCCCCGCATGACCTGGCCAAGCTGCGGAAGGCGTTTGCTCACTGGCTGGCAGGAGCCGAGCCTTCGACTCTCGACGTCATCTTCGTCACTGGTCGAGGAGGGCTCGCCCCCTGCACGGTCAGCTCAACGGCTCTGCGTCGGAACGGGCAAGTGGTCGGCGTGCTCAGCGTCGTCACGCGCACTCCGCCGACGCCTCTTCCCCCTCCAGTGAGACCCGAACGCCTCTCGCCGCGGCAATTCGAGGTCTTGCAGCTACTCGCGACGGGGGCCACGACGGAGGAGATGGCAAACGTCTTGCATTTGAGCACCGAGACCGTGCGCAATCATGTCGGCGCGCTACTCCGCAAGCTCAACGCGAAGAGCCGGCTCGAGGCCGTAGCGATCGCGCGCCGCGACACCCTCATCGTTCAGTAGCCGGCGAATCAAACCGGTACCGGTCGAAACCCGGTCGCTTGCCCGTCGAAAAATTGATGCAAAGCGGTGATTGACGGGCGGCGGCTCGCTGCTTTGGATTTCTCCCAAGAGTGCAGTTGCGCAGGCGACGCGCCCCCACCGACCCTCCGAGGGAAGTGATTCGTCCCGTGGTTGCGGCGATCGGCGTCGCGACCTGGGTGCTGACCTCTCCGCTCGGGTTGCTGTTCGTTCCCGGCCGAATCGCGTTTGACCTGTGGCTGCTTGGACCCGCGATCGGAGGCTTGCTCATCGGGCTCGCGGCCGCCGGACGACCCTGGGCTTGCTGGGCCGCCGTGGCCCTACTCGCGCTCGACTGGATCATCTTCACGACGGTGATCCATGAAGCCGGACAGGTGACGGTCGGCGGCGAGGTCCTCGTCAACTGTGACTGGCTCCTGTTGAGCGGCGGGTCTGCGCTGGCCGTGGCTCTCCTCCTCAAACGACGGTTGCAATGACGCGACGTCTGCGACACTTCGCCAAATGGGGAGCAGCGTCCGCCTCGGCCGGATCGCGGGGATCGAGTTCGGCGTCAACTGGAGCTGGCTCGTCGTCTTCGCCCTCATCGTCTGGACCCTCGCGTCTGCGATCTTTCCTTCGACGAATCCTGGCCTCTCGAAAGCGGCGCACATCGCAATGGCGATCGTGGCGGCGTTCCTCTTCTTCGTCTCGATCCTTCTGCACGAGTTTGGACATGCCCTTCAGGCTCGGCGCGAAGGGATCGAGATCGACGGAATCACGCTTTGGCTCTTCGGCGGCGTCGCCAGGTTCAAGGGATCCTTCCGGAGCGCGGGCTCTGAGTTCCGCGTCGCGATCGCGGGCCCGCTCGTCTCGCTCGTGCTCGGCCTGCTGTTCGTCGGCATTGCGCTGATCGGGGGAATCCCGTCCGCCGTCCACGGCGTCGTCTCCTGGCTCGGCTACATCAACTTCACGCTCCTCGTCTTCAACTTGATTCCTGCGCAGCCGCTGGACGGCGGCCGCGTCCTCCACGCGTTGCTCTGGCGCCTCCGGGGCGACTTCGTCTGGGCGACCCGGGTCGCCGCAAATGTCGGACGCGCTTTCGGCTATCTCCTCATCGCTGGCGGAGTCGCGATGTTCATCTTCCAGAGCTCGTTCAGCGGCGCCTGGCTCGCCTTCCTCGGCTGGTTCCTGCTGAATGCGGCGACCTCCGAGGCGCGGTACCTGCTGACTCAGCAGGCTCTGAGCGGGCTGCGCGTGAGAGACGTCATGACACCGAATCCCGTTGTGGTCGAGCCGGACACCACTCTCGGGGAGTTCATGGACCACATCATGTTCTCGCAGCGCCACACGACCTATCCGGTAGTCGACGACGGGCGACCGGTCGGGCTGTTGCCGTTCCGTTGCGTCGCGAATGTCCCGCGAGGTGAATGGGATGTGCGGCGCGTTCGCGACTGCTTGATCACGCTCGACAAGGTGCCCGTGCTCCGGGAGGACGAGGAGGCAGTCGACGCGCTCGCAGAGCTGACACAGTCGACCGGCAGCCACGGCCTGGTCGTCTCGAACGGCGGGCTTGCCGGGATCATCTCGACCAGAGACCTTGCCCGCGCGCTCGAGGCGAGGCGGCGAGGTCGGCCCGCGGCGGTTGGTCAGGCCGCGCCGTAGAGGTCGACGCCTAATTCACGCGGCATTGGTCGTCTGATCGTCGTCGAGCTCGGAGAGCAGCTCGTCGATCATCTGTGCCGGGTCAATCCGGACGAGCCGCCCTAGGACGCCGCGCCGCTCCCACCGGCAAGCCCGTTGCGATGCGTCCGCCAGTCGTTGCGCGCAGGACAGGCAGACCCTCACATGCCGGTCCGTCTCCGTGCTCGGATATCCGGCGACGTACCGCGCGATGTCCGGCCCGCTCAAATGCGCAAGCAGTGGCACGAGCACATGATCCCCGGTCCTCGTGCCCTTGAGCGTTGTGGTTTAGGTTCAGAGGCTGCAACCAACGGGAGGTGGAAGAACCATGGACACAGGCGGCCAGCAGACGGGCGGGCCGGCATATCCGCCGGCGTATCCGGTGCAATACTCGGTCGACTACCCGGATCGCGACCTAAACCGGTTGACGACGGCCTTCAGGCTGTTCGTCGCGATCCCGATCCTGATCGTCGCAGGCGCCATCGGAGGCGACGGCGGCACCTACGCGGCGGGCGGCCACAGCTGGCAGATCGCGGGCGCGACGAGCGGCTTGTTGTTCATCCCACCACTGCTCATGATCCTGTTCCGCCAGAAGTACCCGCGCTGGTGGTACGACTGGAATCTTGAGCTGATGAGGTTCTCGAACCGGGTCGGCGTCTATCTCGCTCTGATGGACGACCGGTATCCCTCGACAGACGAGCAGCAGTCGGTCACGCTCGACTTTCCCTATCCGGACGCGAAGCAGGGGCTCAACCGCTGGCTGCCGCTGGTCAAATGGCTGCTCGCGATCCCGCACTACATCCTGCTCGTCTTCCTCTGGATCGCGGCCCTGGTCTCGGTGATCATCGCCTGGTTCGCGATCCTCTTCACGGGCCGCTATCCGCGCGGGCTCTTCGACTTCCTGGTGGGAGTCGGGCGCTGGACGAATCGCGTGGTCGGCTACGCGTTCGTCCTCGTCACCGACGAGTACCCGCCGTTCCGCCTCGAACCGTAACGTCTAGGTCGTCTCGCTGTACGGGGCGACGCTCATGTACTTGAAGCCCGTGTCGACGGCGAGGGTGACGATCACCGCATCGGAGCCCAGACGCTTGGCCAGCCGGTGCCCGCCGACGACGTTGGCGCCGGTGGAGATCCCGGCGAAGATCCCGTCCTCGCTCGCCAGGCGTAGCGTCATCGCCACCGCTTCGTCGTCACCGATCGGTTCCAGGTGGTCCACCTTCTCGGGATCCCAGTGTGGCATGACGCCGCCGGTCCAACCCTGGATCAGGAACGGCCCGCGCTCACCGCCGCTGATCGCCGCCGAGCTGGCCGGCTCATGCGCCTGGATGATCACGCCACGGGGCTTCAGTGCCTCCGCCACGCCCATCAGGGAGCTCGCCGTTCCCATCCCCTGACAGAAGCCCGTGACTCTTCCCGACGTCTGCACCCATATTTCGCGGCCGAGCTTGTCGCGGTGATCCGGAATGATGTACGGGTTGTTGAACTGGTCGGTCGCGTAGTGACCGGGAAGCGCCGCCAGCTCGGCGGCGCGCGCGACCATGTTGTCGATGTCTTTCGACGTCACCTTGGGGCGGCCTTCGACCGACGGAATGACGTCGAGCTCGGCGCCGAGAGCGCGCATCAGCTGGAAGCGTTCCTCGGTGAAGCAGTCGGCGATGACGATCAGGGCTCGGTAGCCCTTGGCGCGACACACGAGCGCCAGCGCCGGACCGGTGCTCCCGCCCGTGTACTCGACGATCGTGTCGCCCGGCGCGATCAGTCCGTCCCGCTCTGCCCCCTCGATCATCGCGAGAGCCATTCGATCCTTCATCGAGCCCGTGGGGTTCCGGTACTCGAGCTTCACCCAGAGCTCAGCGCCGTTGTCCGGAGCGCAGCGGTGCACCCGCACGAGCGGTGTGTTCCCGATCGCCTCGAGGATCGACTCCACATCGCGATGATAAGAACTGATGGTGGCCGCGATTCGCTACCTGGTGAACGACGTCGACCAGGCGATCTCGTTTTACACCGGGCGCCTGGGCTTCGCGCTGGAGCAGCGGATGGGCCCTGCCTTCGCGATCGTGACGCACGGCGACCTCTCTCTCTGGCTTGCCGGCCCGAAGAGCTCGGCGGCAAGGGCCATGCCGGACGGGCGGCGGCCCGAGCCCGGCGGGTGGAACCGGCTCGTCATCGAGGTGGACGACCTCGAGTCGCAGGTCAAGTCGCTGCGGAACGCGGGCGTCAGCTTCAGGAACGAGGTCGTCAGCGGGCCCGGCGGCAGGCAGATCCTGCTCGAAGACCCGGACGGGAACCCGGTCGAGCTCTTCCAGCCGGCCTGAGCTAAGCCAGCGCGTCGGTGCCGTCGACCAGCACGCGCACAATCTCGAGCCGGTCGTCGATGACGACGACGTCGGCGACCGAGCCGGGCGCCAGTCTCCCGAGCTCAGGCCGGCCTGCGATGCCCGCCGGGATCTCGCTCGCGGCGGCGAGCGCGGCTTCGAGCGGCGCACCGAGCGCGACGAGGTTCCGGACGGCGCCGATCATCGGCACGGTACTTCCGGCGAGCACCCGGTCCGACCGCCGCGCGACCCCGTCCTCGACCTCGAAGTCGACACCCGCGAGCGTGTAGCTTCCGTCGCCGACACCGGCCGCGGCGATGGCATCCGTGACGATCGCGACTCGACCGGACGCCGCCTGCCAGACGAGCCGTGCCGTGTCGTCGGCGAGGTGCACGCCGTCGAGAATCACCTGGACGACCACGTCGTTCGAGACGAGCGCAGCCCCTGCGAGGCCCGGCTCGCGCGCTGCGAACGGCCTCATCGCGTTGAAGATGTGCGTCACGGTCTTGACACCGTGCGCGAACGCATCTCGCGCTTCGGACGCGGTCGCGTCCGAGTGCCCGAAGGAGACCGTCACGCCTCGCGCCCGGAGCAGGTCGATCAGCTCGTACGCACCCGGAAGCTCGGGAGCGAGCGTCACGTGACTCACCGGCCCCGCGTCCAGTAGCCGCTGCAGCAAGGAGCGGTCCGGATCCCGGCGCGCATCGGCAGGATGCGTGCCCAGCCGCTCCGGTGCGATGAACGGGCCCTCGAGGTGTGCGCCGATGATGCGTGGGGCGATGCCGTTGCGCGGCACCTCACGCAGCGCCGCGGTCAGCTCCTCCTCGTGCGACGTGATGAACGTCGGCTGGTAGGCCGTCACGCCGGACGCGAGCAACCCGTCGCCGGCGCGTCGATAGCCGTCGGCATCCGCCGAGAAGAAGTCCACGCCGGCGAAGCCGTTCACCTGGAGATCGACGAACCCCGGCGCGGCGATCCCGCTCCCGTTTGCGGACGCGAGCCCGACCTCGGCGACGCGGCCGTCCGCGATCGCGACATCGCCGGAGACAAGACTGCCGTCGACGAGCGCGGCCTCGACCCCAAGTCGCCCCGAATGCGCCATCGCTATCCCACGCCGGCCGCGACGGGCGCATCGACCGATTTGGGAATCGCGATGCCGGTCTCGAGATCGAAGAAGTGGAGGAGATGGGGGTCGATCGCCACCTCGACCGCTTCGCCCGGCGTGAGGAGGAGATGCCGGTCGAAGCGGCCGAGCAGCGTCACCGCCTGCTCGAGCTCGTCGACACCAAAGGCGGGGCCCGGGGCCTGGGCCGCCGTGTCGACGAGGTCGGGGCGCTCGAGCGGTGCGGCGGCGATCTCGATGTGGACAAGCTGTTCGGAGCCCAATGACTCGACGAGGATGATGCGCCCGCGCAGGCGCGCGCCGTCCCAACCCGCTGCCTCGCGCACGTCTTCCGGCCGAATACCGACCGCGAGACGGCGGTCCCCGTAGTCGGCGAGCGCCGGCCGCGCAGCCGTCAGGTCGGCGGGGAGCTCGAACTCGCTGTCGCCCACCTTGCAGAGGAGCCGTTCGTTGTCGCGCCGGACGGCCGCCTCGAAGATGTTCATCGCCGGCGAGCCGACGAAGCTGGCAACGAAGAGGTTCGCGGGAACGTCGTACAGGCGCTGCGGCGTGTCGACCTGCTGCAGCTCCCCGTCCCGCATCACGGCAACGCGATCACCCATCGTCATCGCCTCGACCTGGTCGTGCGTGACGTAGACGGTCGTGACCTTCAGCGCCTTCTGGATGCGTGCGATCTCGGCGCGCATCTGCACCCGCAGCTTCGCGTCGAGGTTCGAGAGCGGCTCGTCCATCAGGAACGCCTTCGGCTCCCGGACGATCGCGCGACCCATCGCCACCCGCTGGCGCTGGCCGCCTGACAACTGTGCCGGTCGGCGCTGCAGCATGTCGGCGAGGCCGAGCACACGGGCGATCTCCTCCACGCGCCGCTTCTGCTCCTCCTTCGGGACCTTGCGCATGCGCAGGCCGAAGGCGAGGTTGTCGTAGATCGACTTGTGCGGATAGAGCGCGTAGGTCTGGAAGACCATTGCGATGTCCCGGGCACGGGGCGGGAGATCGTTGACGACCTTGCCGCCGATTCGGATTTCGCCCGCGCTGATCTCTTCCAGTCCGGCGATCATCCGAAGCGCGGTCGTCTTCCCGCAGCCTGACGGGCCGACGAGGACGACGAACTCGCCCTCGCCGATCTGAAGGTTGAGATCGCGAACGGCGACGACGTCGTGTCCGTAGACCTTCGTCAGGTGGACGAGCTCGACGTCAGCCACGAACGGCCCCCGCGGTGAGTCCGAAGGCGATCTTGCGCTGGACGAGCAGGAAGAACACGACGACCGGAAGCGCCGTCAGGGTCGCACCCGCCATCAGCGGGCCCCAGGCCGTGCCACGGTTCGTGGTGAACGAGGCCAGCCAGACGGTGAGGGTCTGTTTCTCGGGGCTGCTGAGCAGGACGTAGGCCATGATGTACTCGTTCCACGCCTGGATGAAGGCGAAGATGGACGTCGCGACGAGGCCGGGAACGACGAGCGGAAGCAGGACACGCACGAAGGCACCGAAGCGCGTCGTTCCGTCGACCATCGCAGCCTCCTCGAGATCACGCGGCACGCCGTGGATGAAACCGCGCAGCGTCCAGATCGTGAACGGAAGGACGAACGTCAGGTAGGTGACGATTACACCGCTCAGCTTGTTCACCTGGTGCGCCCGGCTAAGTGTGATGTAGAGGGGAATGATCAGCGCGTTGAGCGGGACCATCTGCACCGCAATGATCAGGACGATGAAGGCCTTCCGCCCGTAGAAGTGGAACTTCGCCAGGGCGAGAGCGGCGAGAAAGGCGAGAGCCAGGGAGAGTACGACGACGACGCTGACGACGATCAGGCTGTTTTTGACGTTCTGCCAGAAGTACTGCCGGTGGATCGCATCGCCGAAGTTCGCCAGGGTCGCGGGAATGGGGAGCCATTTCGGCGTGTAGCTGAAGATGTTCGGCCCGGTCTTGAAGGCCGTCGAGACCATCCAGTAGACGGGAAAGATCATCACGAGAAAGACGCCGATGCCTATGGCGTTCCAGCCCAGCCGACCAAAGCGACGGCGAGCGCTCCGGCCTTGCCGCACGACAGGTGCGACGGGTGTGGGTGCGATCGGCGCGGCGGAGCTCACCGAACCTCACCTGCCTTCACCATCTGCCGGATGTACACGAAGGTGACGGCGAACATGATCAGCACCATGACGACCGCGATCGCAGACCCTAGGCCGTACTCACTGATGCGGAACGACTGGACGAATGAGTAGACGCTCATCAGGTAGTAGTCGGACGACGGCCGCTGGTCCAGCATGATCCAGATCTGGTTGAAGACCTGGAAGTCCCAGATGATCGAGAGGCTCGTCAGGATCACGAAGATCGGCTTCAGCAA
>JBKPEC010000185.1:0-9604 GCA_046728195.1 Actinomycetota bacterium | reverse complement strand
GGCGTCGCGAAGCACATTCGCTCCCCCGTCTTTCGGCGCGGCGTCTTCTTCCGCGACGGTGCGACCGTGCAACCGGCCCGGCTGGTGGGCGCGTTGCGGCGGGCCGTGCTTGACGCCGGCGTCGACCTCTACGAGCACAGTGCGGCCACCCGGATCCGCGAGGGGGCGGTGACGACGCGACGTGGCACCGTGCGCGCACCCGAAGTCGTCGTCGCCGTCAATGCCGCCGCTACCGGTTGGAATCCCGTGGCACGTCACGTCACGAACTTCGGCTCGTACGTCGTCCTGACGGAGCCGGTCCCCCAGTTGCTCGAGGAGATCGGCTGGACCAGGTGTGAAGCCGTGCTCGACGGCCGCATGTTCCTCCACTACTTCCGCACGACGAACGACGGGCGGGTGCTGATGGGCAGCGGTTCCGGGCCGATCGGCTTTCGCGGGCGCGTCGACAGGAGGTTCAGCGGCGACCTGCCCACGGCCGCCCGGGCCGAGCAGGGCCTGCGCCGGCTGCTGCCCGGCCTCGCAGGCGCGCGAATCGAACGGGCGTGGGGAGGTCCGATCGACGTCTCGTCAGACCACCTGCCCTTCTTCGGGACCGTCCCGGGTAAGCGGATCCACTACGGGCTCGGCTACTCGGGCCACGGGGTGGGCCCGACCTGGCTCGGCGGCCAGATCCTGGCCTCCCTCGTCCTCCGCGTGGACGACGAGTGGACGTCGCTTCCGCTGGCAGCGCGAAAGGTGCCGTCGCTGCCGCCCGAGCCGCTAAAGCGACTCGGCGGCGGGCTCGTCCGGACGGCGATCATGGCGTGCGAGGCAGCCGACGAGGAGGGCCGCCGCCCGAGCCTCCCGGCGCGAGCCGTGGCGGCGCTACCGCGCCTGCTGAAAATGCAGATCGGGACGCGCTGAGCTTCGCCGCCACGGCCGGCTTTGCCGGCGGTGGCCGCCGCCGCTGGGGTCTGACCCCTTTCGGGTCAGACCCCGGAAGTTCGCTTGCCGCCGAGCTCGTGGTGGGCCTGGAAGAAGTTCTCCGAACCCGCGGTCGCCATGGCTGCGCTGGCAGAGATCTCCAGCGCGAGCGTCGCAGCGGCGACGATCTGGGCGAAGCGGTAGACCTGGCCGCTCCCGGCGCAGTCCATCAGCTCGAGCCAGGCGCGAGCGTAGGGATAGATCGTCCCGCCGCCGACCGTTCCGACCTCGAGGCCCGGCAACCGCAACGCGCAGTGGATCCCGCCCTCGACGCGAAAACCGGTGCCGTGGGCCATCGAGCTCGTGCCGACCATCCCGAGGTCCTGACCGGTTGCCGCGAAGATCGCCGCGATCGCGGACGCCGGCGTGAACGCGACGGATTGCATGCCGGACGCGACCGCGCCGTGCGTCCCCGCAAACGACAGCTCGAGCAGGTCGTCCACCGTTGTGCGCAGCACCCGCCGGACGGTGTCCTCCGTCAGCGTCGCCTCGACGAGCACCGTCTTACCGTGACCGCCGCGTTCGAAGTAGCGGTGCGACGGTTTCTTGTCGCCGCCCATGTTCGCCTCGAGGATCGCGCGCTCCGGCTTCACCGGTGCGAGCTCCATCACGTAGCCCGTGTTCAGCGCGTATGCGTTGCGGGTCATCATGTTCGGTCCGCACGCATCACCCGTCGTGAACGCCCACATGACATGGCACATCGGGCCGACGACGTGCGTCTCGACCTCGCGCAGCCGCGCAAACGACGAGATCCACTCCTCTTTCCGCTCCGCGAGCCACCGGCGCATCTCCGCGACGTGCGCATCGAGGAAGCGGGCCAGCGAGACCGCTTCTTCGGTGGAACGGCAGACGAAGCAGGACGCGCGCGTGATCCGATCCTTGAGGACGTACGTGCGGAAGCCTCCGGACTCTGCAGCAGCCCGCGCGCCGCGGTAGAGCGACGCCGACAGACCCCCCTCGGTGTGGGCGAGCGGGACGAAGACCTGCTCACGGGCGCGCCCCGTCTCGCTGACACGTCCGAACGGCTCCTCGAGCTCGTACTGCCCGAGCTCGACCTCGAGCGGGCCGACGACCGACACGGGGATGACGGCCGCGCCCGTCAGCATCTCCTGCGCGTTGACATAGGGGGACAGGTCGACTCCCGTCACCCCGCCGTTGAGACCGAGCGCCTTCTGGCGCGCCTCGATCGACGCTGCATCATTCTTCCGGGGCCACCGCTTCAGCTCCATGGGCGGAGCTTACGTCTCGAGGCCGGTTAATCTCCCTGCCCATGGCCACGGGACAGCTCATCGAGATGACCGGGGAGGGCCGGGACGCCTTCGCCGGCGTCCTCCGCTTCTACGAGCTCGCGAAACGACAGGAGTGGCAGGTGCGTGATCTGCCCTGGGGCGAGCTACCGCCGATCCCTGAAGGAAAGGGAACGCCGGAACGCCAGGCGCGACGCCAGGACATGTGGCGTTCCGTTCTCACCCAGCAGCTGCAGGCGGACATGCTCGCCTGCGACATGGCCTCACAGCTCCTGAACATCGCGCCGGATCACGAGGCGAAGCTCTATTACTCGACGATGGTGCAGGACGAGTCACGCCACACGGAGGCGTGGCTCCGGCTGGTCGCCGAAGCGGGAGGGACCGCTGAGCGCGACCCTCACCTCGACAACCTCGCCCACATGACGCTCGAGGCCGACACGCTCGAGGAAAAGGTCTTCCTGATGCAGGTCTTCTACGAGCGGCTGATCATCTCGCGCTTCCGGCTGATCGCGAGATCGTCGCGCGGCACGGTGCTCGAGGATCTCTGCAACCGCCTCGCCACTGACGACGGCATCCATCACGGCGCGGGAATGGCGTACGAGAAGGTCCTCCTGCAGAACGTCTCCAAGACGATGAACGCGAGGCTCGTCGACGCCGCGAACCGGCTGCTCCCGGAGTTCGCAGCGCACGTGCTCTGGCGCCCGCGTGAGCGCGCCTGGATCGGCCGCGCCATGGAGTCTCGCGACGTCGACCGGCTACGCGAGGACCTCCAGCTCGGCGTTCGGCTGGCCGAGTCGCTCGGGCTCGACGTCAGTGACGTCGACCTCGCGGCGCTTCCCTAGGCGTTGGCCGCGGCCACGCTGATGGACGGGGCCGCGCTGGCGGCCCGCCTGCGCGAGCAGATCAGGGAGGACGTCGACGAGCTCGGCCATGTCGGGCTGGCGACCGTCCTCGTCGGCGAGGACCCCGCCTCCGACGTCTACATCCGGCTCAAGCACAAGGCCGCCGACGCTGCCGGAATCGAGGCGATCGACCATCGCCTGCCCGATACCACGGGCGAGGACGAGCTGGTCGAGCTCGTGAAGGAGCTGAACGAGAACGACTCGATCGATGGAATCCTCGTCCAGACCCCACTACCCGACCACATCGACGAGGACAGGGTCATGCGCGCTATCGATCCGATGAAAGACGTCGACGGGCTGCACCCGTTCAGCGCGGGGCAGCTCTACCTCGGCCGCCAGACGTTGGTGCCGGCGACGCCGCTGGGTGTGATGCACCTGCTGAACGAGTACCGGATTCCCATTGCAGGGACGCGCGCTGTGGTCGTTGGTCGCAGCCCGCTGGTGGGCAAGCCGATGGCCCTGCTGCTGCTCCAGGCCAACGCCACCGTGACCATTGCCCATTCGAGAACGGAGGATCTCGCTCGTCATACGCTCGACGCGGATCTGCTCGTTGCGGCCGTCGGCCTCCCGGAGGTGATCACGGCCGACATGGTCAAGCAGGGCGCGACCGTCGTGGACGTCGGCATCACGCGCACGGAGGAGGGAATCGTGGGCGATGTGGAGCCGGACGTGGCTGAAATCGCTGCATATCTCACGCCCGTTCCGGGCGGTGTCGGCCCGATGACCATCGCTGCGCTGCTGGAAAACGCGGTGCGGGCCGCTCGGTATCGGGGCGGGAAGCTTGCGTTCCCGCGCATCTGAGCTAGACTCCGGCCGCTGTATCGGTAGTGGCGGCTCGGTGCCCGGGCCGTCGCGTGTTTTTGAAGGAGGAAGTAGTTGGCTCAGGGCACCGTGAAGTGGTTCTCGAACGAGAAGGGCTATGGGTTCATCGAGCGTGAGGGTGGCGAGGATGTCTTCGTCCACTTCTCTGCGATTTCCCAGGAGGGGTACAAGTCGCTGACCGAGGGTCAGCGGGTTGAGTTCGAAGTCGTGCAGGGCCCCAAGGGCGCGCAGGCCGCGAACGTCCAGCCTGTCTAGCTTTCCTTTCGGAACCTAAAAGTAGAGGGCCCCGAAAGGGGCCCTCTTTTGTTATTGGATGGAGACCCGGATGGCGATAACGAGAGACGACGTACTGCATGTCGCGGCGCTGGCGCAGCTCGAGCTGAGTGACGAGGAGATCGCTCGTTTGACGGAGCAGCTCGGCGACATCCTCGGAGCGGTCGGGAAGGTCTCGGAGCTCGATCTCTCCGACGTGCCGCCGACGTCGCATCCTCTCTCCGTCGTCAACGTCTTCCGGCCGGACGAGCCGCGGCCGTCCTTGCGACTCGAGGACGTCTTCGCGAACGCGCCCGAGCGGGACGGCGACTACTTCCGCGTTCCGCCCACGGGTGTCGCCGAGGAGTCATCGGCATGACGATCGACACCCTTCGCCTGACGGCTGAAGAAGCGCATGGTCTCCTCGAGCGCGGCGAGGTCTCTTCCGCCGAGTTGCGCTTGGCCTACCGCGAGGCGATCGACAAGCACAACGAAGAGCTGAACTGCTTCCTCACACTGGTCGACGAGGACGACAACGACGGCGTGCCGATCGCCCTGAAGGACGTGATCTCGACGATGGGCGTGCGCACGACGGCGGGCTCGAAGATCCTCGAGGACTACGTCCCGGTCTTCGACTCGACGGTGGCCGCGCGCTGCAAGGCCGCCGGGCTGCAGCTGCTCGGCAAGACGAACACGGACGAGTTCGCGATGGGCTCGTCGACGGAGAACTCCGCCTACGGACCGTCTCGGAATCCGTGGGATCCGTCGCGCGTGCCGGGCGGCTCTGGCGGCGGGTCGGCGGCCGCCGTCGCCGCGGGCCTCGCGCCGTGGGCGCTCGGCTCCGACACGGGCGGCTCGATCAAGCAGCCCGCGGCCCTCTGCGGGACCGTCGGGCTACGGCCCACGTACGGCACCGTCTCCCGGTACGGCATCGTCGCCTTCGCCTCGAGTCTCGACCAGGTGGGTCCGGTGACGAAAACCGTGCGGGACAACGCTCTGCTGTACGGGATCATCAGCGGCCGCGACGACTCCGACTCCACCACCGTGGAGGTTCCACACGTCGAGCTGCCCGAGGCGGAGGACCTCAAGGGTCTCCGCGTGGGCGTTCCGAGGGAACTGAACGAGGCGGACGGAATCGAGCCGGGAGTGACGGAGGCGGTGCGACGCTCCATCGACCTCTGCGCCGAGCTCGGAGCGGAGGTTGGGGAGTGCGAGCTGCCGCGCTCGGTCGAGTACGGCATGCCTTGCTACTACCTGATCGCTCCGGCCGAGGCGTCCTCGAACCTGGCGCGCTACGACGGCGTGCGCTACGGGCTTCGCGAAGGAGCGGACAACTACTACGAGATGGTCGCGCGCACACGCGATGCCGGCTTTGGGGACGAGCCGAAGCGACGGATCATGCTCGGCACGTACGCGCTCTCTGCCGGCTACTACGACGCGTACTACGGCCAGGCGCAGAAGGTGCGAACGGTGATCGCGCGCGAGTTCGAGTCGGCCTTCGAGCGCTTCGACGTCCTCGTGAGCCCGACCTCGCCGACGGTTGCGTTCAAGATCGGCGAGAAGTCCGGCAACCCGCTCGCCATGTACCTGGCCGATGTGCTCACGATCCCGCCGAACATGGCCGGGCTGCCGGGCCTGTCGATCCCCTGTGGGCTCTCCCAGGGCCTTCCGGTCGGCCTGCAGCTGATCGGGCCGCAATTCTCGGAGAACACGCTCTTCCAGGTCGGCCACGCCCTCGAGCGTGCGATCGGCTTCGACACCGTCCCCGAGCGCCTCAGATGACGAGGCAGCGCTTGCGATGCCGTGATCAGGACGTACGCGCTCTACGCGTGCGTCCGTCGGCGCCGCTGACCCGGCGCGTCCTAGCGGAGCGACCAACATGAGGACCATCGTCGATCGAGCCGCGGACTTCGTCCTCGCGGTGGAGCGCGTTTTCGGCGAGCGTCCACGCGTGCTCGACGGCTCGCGTGCGGTGCAGATCGGAGACGTTCGCCTCTCGCTCGAAGCCGGGGAGCGCGAGCTCTGCCTCATCCGCATGCACGGCGCGCTGGCGGAGTACATGGCGATCTTCGAGGTGCGCGGAGACATCGAGGTGCCGCTGCTGCAGGCGAAGGAGTTCCTGGCAAATGCCTGAATGGGAACCGGTCATCGGGCTGGAGATCCACGTGCAGCTCAAGACGCGCACGAAAATGTTCTGCGGCTGCGAGGCCGGCTTTGGCGGGGAGCCGAACACGCGAACCTGCCCTGTATGCCTGGCGTTTCCAGGCGCACTGCCTGTACCAAATGCGACCGCAGTCGAGTGGACGATCAAGCTCGGACACGCGCTCAACTGCCGCATCGCCGAGCACGCCGTCTTCCACCGCAAGAACTACTTCTATCCCGACAATCCCAAGGGCTACCAGATCTCGCAGTACGACGAGCCGCTCTGCGTGGACGGGACGTTCGTCGTCCCTGGGGCGGAAGGCGACAGTGTCGTCGGCATCGTCCGCGCGCACCTCGAGGAGGATGCCGCGAAGACGATCCACGTCGGCGGCGCCACCGGCCGCATCGTCGGCGCCGCCCACTCGAACGTGGACTTCAACCGAGGGGGCGCCCCGCTCGTCGAGATCGTGACGCGCCCTGACATCCGGTCGGCCGACGAGGCAAAGCGCTTCTTGCAGCTGCTCCGGCAGACGATCGTCGAGCTCGGCATCTCCGACGCGGAGATGGAGAAGGGAACCCTCCGGGCAGACGCCAACGTCTCGGTTCGGCAGGTGGGGGAGACGGGCTACCGGACGCGCACCGAGCTCAAGAACATGAACTCCTTCAACCACATCGCCCGGGGTGTCGACGCCGAGCTTCGGCGGCAGATCGCGACCTGGGAGTCGGGCGGCGACGTCGTCCAGGAAACCCTCGACTACGAGGTGAAGTCCGACACCGTTACGCCGCGTCGCCGCAAGGAGGAGGCCGACGACTACCGCTACTTCCCGGAGCCCGATCTCGTGCCGCTGGCACCGGCGCCGGAGCTCGTCGACCGTCTCCGCGGGGGGCTGCCTGAGCTACCTGGCGCACGCATCCGTCGTTTCGAGAAGGAGTACGGGCTTTCTTTCTACGACGCCGAAGTGCTCAACGGCTCGGCAGCGCTCGCGGCGCTGTACGAGCAGGTCGCGCTCGACGGAGTGGACGTCAAGGCCGCATCGAATGTCCTGATGAACGAGTTCCTGGCGACCGGTGTCGATCCGGCCAGGGTCGACGGCACAGAGCTCGGGAAGGTGATCGCCGCGCGCGCGAACATCCCACGTGAGGCGTTCATGCGCGCGCTCGCCGAGAGCGGAGATCCCGAATTCAAGTCCGAGACGTATCTCGGCGAAACCCTGGTCGGGGAGCGGTCGGAGCTCGAGCCACTTGTCGACCGCATCCTCGTCGCCAACCCCGGACAGGTCGAGGCCTACCGCGGCGGCAAGCAAGGGCTACTCGGCTTCTTCGTCGGCCAGGTGATGAAAGAGACGCAGGGGAAGGCCGACCCGAAGATCGTCAACGAGCTGCTTCGCGAAAAGCTGAACGCCGGGACTTAGTGGCTCTGAGCCACTAAGTCCCTCGGCCGGACTGCGTCCAGGGCCCGACGCCGCCGATCCGCTCCACGGTGATGTGCGTCACGTAGCCCGGCGGCGGATCGGGCATCGGTGGAAACGTCACGTCCGGCCCGAGATACACGTGGGCGAGCCGTTGCAGCAGCTCCGCCGCTCCGCCCTCGGTGATTCGCGCTCGGCCGTGCACGACGAGGTACTCCTTCAGTCCCGGTGGATGCATTCGCGTCCCTTCCAACGAGACGGCGACGCGCGGATCGCGCTGGATGTTGCGCACTTTCTGGTGTCGTGGGAGGTGGCCGGCCACGAGCTCGTCGCCGTCGAGCCCGACCCACACGCACGAAACTTGCGGGCTGCCGTCCGCATTGAGCGTGACGAGATGCGCGAGCGCGCCTGACTCGACCAGCTCGCGCGCACTGTCCGGGAGCGCGGCCACTGGCGAAGGCTAGACCACGACCGTTTCGAGGGGGGTGCCGGGGGTACCTCAGTCGAGCAACCGAAAGGAGAGGAAATGGCAACCTGGGTTTGGATCGTCATCGCTGTCGCTGCTGTAGGTCTCCTCCTCGGGATCGTCTGGGCCGCGACGTCTAAGCGCCGGTCGCGGTCGATGCAGGACCGTTTTGGGCGTGAGTACGACCGCACGGTCGAGCAGGCCGGCGGCCGTCGTCAGGGAGAACGGGAGCTCAGCGAGCGCGAAAAGCGTCATCAAGAGTTGAATCTCCGGCCGCTCGCGCCCCGGGTGCGGGACCGCTATCTGGATCAGTGGGAGGCCACGCAGAGTCGGTTCGTCGACGACCCGTCCGGTGCGGTGTCGGAGGCCGACGAGCTCGTCCAGCGAGTCATGCGCGACCGCGGCTATCCGGTCGAAGACTTCGAGCAACGTGCGGCCGACATCTCCGTCGAGCATCCAGACCTCGTCGACAAGTACAGGACGGCGCACGGCATCGCCCGGTCGAACGCACGGGGTGAGGCGTCAACCGAAGATTTACGGCACTCGGTGCGCCACTACCGCGCTCTCTTCGTGGTGCTTCTCGGAGCGGGCGACGCCGGCGTGGAGAACGTCGACGACGTGTCGGGCCGCAGCGGAGAAACCGAGCCGACGTTTTCGCGCGACCAGGTAGAGCGGTCGCGCTGACCTAGATCAAGCCGCAGTAGCGCGCCGTGTTCGGCCAGGCATAGAACCCTCGGCCGGCACGGTGCGCTGTCTCCGCCACCCACATCTGCTCGAGCGGCGTCCAGTTGTTCGCGGTCCCCTTACGGGCGAGCAGAAGTCGGCCATACCGACGTTGGAAACCCAGATCCATCTGCAAGCCGCCGTAGTAGGGGGGATTCGGATCCGTCCAGGACCCCTCGAAGCGATGGATGCAGAGCCATTGCTGCTTGTGCGGCGGATTCTGCGCGCGACGTTGCGTGCGGAGGGCGACGCGCCTCCACAGCGCGATCTTGTCCGCCGGGTCCGAGGGTACATGCCGAAGGCGACGCATCAGCGGACGACCCATGACGCGTTGCCATCTCCAGGTCTTGTGACGATACGCGTCGATGCGCTTCCGAAGCTGACGCTCCACGATCTCGAACGATGACGTCGTGGCACCGTCGGTCGTCGGTTGATCGGGCGGCGTGCCCGAGGCGGCGCGCAGCTGGGCTGCGCAGATCAGTGCTGCAACGAGGGCGCACGCGCATGTCGATATGAGTGTCAGCTTGTGCCGCAGTTGAGTGATCTCTCCGGATCAACGCCGCCTCGTGACTGTGCCGCAGTCGAGGACGACTGGTTGTCAGAGGGTCAGACGCTTGATCTGTTGTCGAGTTAGTAAAGGAATCGTTGCCGGGCTTGACGATTTCTTAAACCCCGAGA
>JBKPEC010000184.1:0-11203 GCA_046728195.1 Actinomycetota bacterium | reverse complement strand
GGGCCGGGAGATGCGTATCTGATCGAACCCGGACACGATGCCTGGGTGATCGGCGACGAGCGGTTCGTAGGATTTGAGTTCGAGCCGCGATCCGCTGAGGAATACGCGCGAGGCTAGCCAGTCGACGCGCTAATTCGCGGGCCTAACCGGGCCTCGTCGGTTGCCGGGGCCCAGGGTAAGCGCGCTATCGGAAATTCGGACGTGCGATCTCGACGGACCGAACGTGCCGACGAAACGAGAAGAGCCCGAGCCGACCGCCCTCCCTCCCCAGGGGCTGACAGCCCCAAGCCCGGGCTCAACACGTAGTGGACGCCAATCGCAGCGCCTGGTTTGCGGCGCGACCTATTCACCCGCCTTGAGAAGGAAGCCCGAGAAGTCCGCCTCTCTCCAAAGGCCCACCGGCCTTCAGGTGCGCAGTCAGCCTTGGACGAAGCAACTCGGGCCCCTTGTGCATTAGATGCGGCACCGCGGGCTTGCTTGCGCCTTGGCGAGGCCGCCCAGGGCCGGGCGCGAAACAGGCAGGTTCTCAACGCCGCAGCTCGGCCGTTGCCCCGGGGAGAGTTAGGGCGCCAGTCGAGGGCCCTGGGCGAAGTCGCAAACCCGAGTGTAATCCGCTAGCTCGAGCCCGCGGTTGTATCTCATCGCACTTCTGTGACGATCATCCTGGACCGAGCGACCCGCGACCGCTTGCTATCCTGCAAAGACCACATTTCGAGGCGGTTTTCGAAGTGGGCCTGCGGGCCCATTTTTTGTGACAGGAGTGAAGTTTGGCAGCGACACACGAGAAAGAGAGGCAGCTCACGCGCGAGATCGCGTCGAAGGTCGAGCGCGCTGTCCCCGGCACGGAGGTGCTGGCGGTCGAGCTGTCGGGCCCTGAGCGGTTCACGGTCTACGTCGACCACGTTCAGGGAGTCGACCACGCTCTCTGCGAGCGCGTGACGGCGATTCTCCGCGACTACCTCCGCGAGTACTCGATCGATGTGTCTTCGCCGGGCCTCGAGCGCCCGCTCCGCAAGCCTGGCCACTTTCGAAACGTCGTCGGCCGGCGAGTCGCCGTGCGGACGAACGACCGCCATCGCCTGCGCGGCGAAGTCGTCGCCGCCGGGGATTCGAGAGTGACACTTCAAGCCGACGGTGAGTCGGTGGACATCCCGTACGACGCGATCGTGCGGGGCAATCTCATCGAGGAAGCGGGGACGAGATGACCCAGGAAATCGTCGAGGCCGTTCGAGACATCGAGCGCGAGAAGGGAATCGAGAGCGGCACGCTCGTCGCGGCACTCGAGGATGCGCTCCTCGCCGCCTACAAGAAGATGCCGGGAGCCGCGCGACACGCGATCGTCGAGATCAACGAGCAGGGCGACTTCCGCGTGTACGCAGTCGAGCTCCCGCCGGACATCGAGGAACGACTGATCGAGGAGGCCCGCGAGCGCAAGCTCGAAGAACTGGAGGCCCTCGAGGTGGAGACCGGCGAGCGGTCCCACACTCTCATCTCCGACGACGACCTCGACGTCGACTGGTCCGACGTCCCCGAGCACCTGATCAAGCGTGAGGACGTCACACCTGAGAACTTCGGCCGGATTGCCGCGCAGACGGCGAAGCAGGTGATCCTGCAGCGAATCCGCGAGGCGGAGCGCGCGATGATGTACGACGAGTACGTCGACCGCGTCAGCGAGGTCGTGACCGGGATCGTCCAGCAGGCCGGCGATCGAAACAACGTCCTCGTCGACCTCGGCAAGGTCGAAGCCCTCCTGCCGCGCTCCGAGCAGGTGGACGGCGAACGCTACGAGCAGGGCTCCCGCATCAAGGCAGTCATCACCGAGGTGCGGTCCGGTACGAAGGGACCGCAGGTGATTCTCTCGCGGCGCGACCCCGAGCTGATCAAGACGCTGTTCGAGCTCGAGGTCCCGGAGATCGCGGACGGGCTCGTCGAGATCCGCGGCGTGGCCCGCGAGCCCGGCTACCGCTCCAAGATCGCGGTCGAGTCGCACGCGCAGGGTGTCGATCCCGTCGGCGCCTGTGTCGGCCCGCGCGGCTCACGCGTGCGGATGGTCGTGTCCGAGCTCCGCGGCGAGAAGATCGACATCATCCCCTGGAATCCCGAGCCGGCGCGGTTCGTCGCCAAGGCACTTTCGCCTGCGCGCGTGCGCGAGGTCTTCGTCGACGACGACACGAAGGAAGCGACCGTCATCGTCCCCGACGACCAGCTCGCGCTGGCGATCGGCAAGGAGGGGCTCAACGCCCGACTCGCGGCGCGGTTGAGCGGCTGGAAGGTCGACATCCAGTCCGACAGCGAGTTCGCGCAGGCCGAGGCGGCTGCAGCCTACGGCGGGGGCGGTGAAGGCGAGGAGTTCAGCGGCCGCTGCGCAGCCGTCCTCTCGAACGGGAAGCGCTGCCCGAACGAGGCGCTACCCGGCTCGCGTTACTGCGGCCTGCCGGCGCATCAGGCGCTCGCGCTGCAGGACGCCGAAGACGTGGAGCCGATCGTCGACGAGGCGGAGCCCGAGCTCGAGGCACGTGCCGACGCCGCCCCGCCCGAGGCCGAAAGCATCGGCCCCGAGAGCGTTGCGGCGGGCTCCGAGGACGGCGACCTGGCTGGGGAGGACGAACCGGAGCAGGTTCCGGCCGGCGTCCCCCGCGAGCAGGCGTCTGCCGCGAACGAGGTCGAGGGGGCCCCGCCGACCCGGTGACGGAGGCGATCAGGAGCTGCGTCGGCTGCGGACGCAAGGCCAGACAGAGCGAGCTTCTGCGGTTCGCGGCCAAGGAGGGACGCCTCGTCCCCGGGGCGAACGAGCCCGGCCGCGGGGCCTACACCTGCCGCCGGCTCTCGTGCTTCGAGCGCGCGGTCTCGCGCCGCGCGTTCAACCGCACGCTCCGGCAGACCGTCGGCGTCGAGCAGGGACTGACATCCCTCTACACTTGACGTCCTGATGGCAAACGAATCCGGCTCCAACAGACCAAACCGCCCGATGCGACCCCGTCAGGGTGGTCCCGGTCAGCGGCGCAAGCGGCGCGTCGTCATCGACAACGCCGCCGCTCGCCCGCGCGATGCCCGCCAGCAGCAGCGCGACCGCGAGGCGGCCCGGCCGAAGACCCCCCGCGAGGTTGTCGCGCCCACCGGACCAGTGACCGTCCAGTCGGGCGTCACCGTTCGCGATCTTTCGCAGGCCCTCGGCGTTCCGGCGCCCAAGATCATCATGTTCATGATGGGACTGGGGAAGGTCGTGACGATCACCCAGACCCTGGCCGACGACGAGGTTGAGCTGATCGGCGCCGAGCTCGCCCCCGAGCGGGAGCTGACGATCAAGCACGCGGCGGACGAGGACGAGGAGCCGGAGGTGTTCGAGGACGCCGAGGCCGATCTCGTGCCCCGTCCACCGGTCGTCACGATCATGGGTCATGTCGACCACGGCAAGACCACGCTGCTCGATGCAATCAGGAAGACGTCCGTGGTCGAGACCGAAGCGGGCGGGATCACGCAGCACATCGGCGCGTACCAGGTCGAGCACGACGGGCGGAAGATCACGTTCCTCGACACACCCGGACATGAGGCCTTCACCGCCATGCGCGCTCGCGGCGCCAAGGTGACCGACATCGCCGTTCTCGTCGTGGCCGCCGACGACGGCGTGATGCCGCAGACCAAGGAGTCCATCTCGCACGCGCGGGCCGCCGGGGTGCCGATCGTCGTGGCCGTCAACAAGATCGATGTCCCCGATGCCGACCCGAATCGCGTCCGCAGCGAGCTGTCCGCCGAGGGCCTCCAGCCGGAGGAGTGGGGCGGAACGACCCAGTTCTCCGACGTGTCCGCGAAGCAGGGTCAGAATCTCGACGACCTGCTCGAGAAGGTCCTGCTCGTGGCGGATGCCGAGCTCGAGCTGACGGCCAATCCGAAGGCGGAGGCTTCCGGGCCGATCATCGAGTCCCAGCTCGACGTCGGCCGCGGACCCGTCGCGACGATGCTGGTCCATCGCGGGACGCTTCGCGTCGGGGACGCGGTCGTCGCCGGCGATGCGTGGGGAAAGGTCCGCGCCCTCTACAACTTCCGCGGCGACAAGGTCAAGGAGGCCAAGCCCGGGGAGCCCGTCGAGATCCTCGGCTTCGACAAGCCGCCGCCCGCCGGCGAGCTGTGCCGAGTCGTCGAGAACGAGCGGCGCGCCCGCGACCTCGCCAATACACGCGGGGAGCGGCTCCGCCGCGAGCAGCTCGCGCAAGCTTCTCGAGGCGTGTCGATCGAGCGGCTCTTCGAGCAGATGGAGGCGGGCGCGGTCCAGGACCTGAACCTCGTGCTCAAGGGGGACGTCGTCGGCTCCGTCGAGGCCGCCGTCTCGGAGCTCAGCAAGATTCAGCACCCGGAGGTGAGAGTGAACGTCATCCACCAGGGCGTGGGCGGCATCACCGAGGGTGACATCATGCTCGCCTCTGCTTCGGGTGCGACGGTCGTCGGCTTCAACGTTCGCCCGAACGCCGAGGCCCGTGCGCTGGCCGAGCGCGAGGGCGTGGAGATCCGGACGTACCGCGTCATCTACCAGCTCACGGAGGACATCGAGCAGGCGCTCGTCGGCATGCTCAGGCCGGTCGAGAAGGAGGAGACCCTTGGCGAGGCCGAAGTGCGCGCGCTCTTCAAGGTCTCCCGGCTCGGGACGATCGCCGGCTGCATGGTCACGAGCGGGCTCGTCCGCCGCGGAGCCCAGGCGCGTGTCATCCGAGATGGCACCGTGATCAACGAGACCACAATCGCCCAGCTGAAGCGATTCAAGGACGACGCGCGCGAGGTAACCGAGGGCTTCGAGTGCGGCATCCTGCTCGACGGCTTCAACGACGTGAAGGAAGGCGACGTCATCGAGGCCTACGAGACGCGTGCGGTCGAGCGCACGACGCTCGACGAGCCGGCGCCCGCAACAACCTCCTAGCGCAGGCACCCGGCGTGGGTGCGGGCTACGTCGGCATCCTGAGCGTCGAGCTCCATTTTCCTGACGTCACGTCGCTGAAGGGCAAGCGCAAGTACGTCAAGTCGGCGAAGGCCCAGCTTCAGAACCGATTTGGCGCATCGGTCGCTGAGGTCGACCACCACGAGCTGTGGCAGCGCACACGTCTGACGCTTTCCTGTGTCGCGCGTGAGTACAGGGAAGCGGAGCGGCTCCTGGACGAGGCGGAGCGGTACTTGTCCGGGCAAGACTTCGAGTTTCTGCGAACGGCTCGAGACGTCGTGACGCTCGACTAGAGCCAGCCGCTAGACGACCGCTTGCACGATCATTGCCGCAGCGGCGACGATCAACACGAGCCCGACGGCACGCAGGAGCTGGCGCTCGTCGAGACGTCCCGTAAGTCGCGCTCCCAGGACCGCCCCCGGCACGGAGGCCGCAGCCCCGACGACGAGCAGTGTCCAGTCGACGCCGCCGGAGAGATGCCCGAACACTCCTGCGACGCCCAGACAAAAACCGACGGCCACATTCGTACCGACGGCCCTGAATGGATCCGCGCCGACGAAACGGAGCAGGGCGCCGATCCGCAACGACCCGAGAATGAGCCCGACGAATCCACCGAGCAGGCCGATCGCGGTCCCCGTGACCACCGCCGCTCGCACGTTGACCCGCTGTTCACCCGTCGACGGCGTGGAAGGTCGAGGCCGCAGCAGATCGACGCCGAATACGAATAGCGTGACGCCGATCGCCACCAGGAGCGCGTTGCCCGGGATGCGGCCGGAGACGAGACCGCCGATTGCCGCTCCCACCATGGACGGGGGCGCCATCCAGGCGAAGAGGCGCCAATCGATGCGTCCCGCCCGAATGTGCTGTACCGCGGCGGCGAGCGCAGCGACGGCGGAGACGCCGATGTTCGCTCCCGCACCCGCCGCCGGGCTCGAGGCCGCGAGGACGATCACCGGCAGCCGGATGTTCCCGAGCACCAGGCCGACGAGTCCTCCGGCGAGTGCAGTGACGAAGCACCAGAGCGCGACCGCTATCAGGGCGACGGCGTGCAGTCGCTTGAATATCTCCGATGGCGGATCGCATGCGTCGCGTCAACGAGTCCGTCCGGCAGGTCCTCTCGGAGGCGGTCGGCCAGTTGAAGGACCCTCGGATCGGCTTCGTCACCGTCACCGGAGTCGAAACCTCGCCCGACCTCCGGCACGCACGCGTTTTCGTATCCGTGCTCGGCGCGGAACGGAAGCGCACGCAAACATTGGCCGCGCTTCAGGCTGCTCACTCGGTGTTGCAGGCGCAGCTTGCGCGCGAGTTGCGCCTCAAGCGGACCCCTCAATTGGCCTTCGAGTACGATCCGTCGGTCGAACGTGGGGTCCGCATGTCAAAGCTGATCGATGAGCTCGCCCCAGACGACAGCGAGTGAGCTGGCGGCGGTCGCCGACGCGATACGCAAACACGACCGGTTCACGATCACGACGCACGAGAATCCCGACGGGGATGCTCTCGGTTCGCTTCTCGCGGCGAAGCTCGGTCTCGACCAGCTCGCTAAGGACACCGTCATGGTGTTGTACGGCGACGCACCGCTCCCCGGGGAGTATGCGTTCATGCCGCTGGATGCCCTGCAGCGTCGCTGGCCGGACGACGTCTCGGAGCGCGTTCTGCTGGCGGTCGACTGCGCGAACGAGAGCCGAATCGCCGACCCAGAGGTGCTTGGCCGCGTTCCGCTTTCGATCAATGTCGACCATCACCATGACAACACGCGCTTCGGACGGATAAACCTGATCGTTCCCGATGCCTCGTCGACGGGCGAGGTCTTGCGGGATCTCTTTCGCGAGCTCGACGTGAGACTCACCCCCGAGATCGCGGAAGCTCTATACATCGCGCTGGTCACAGACACCGGCCGCTTTCAGTACACGAACACGACGCCGAAGGCCCTGCGTCTCGCCGCCGAGCTCGTCGAGGCCGGGGCCGACGTCCACCGGATCTTCCAGGGCGTCTATGAGTCTGTGCAGTTCGCGAAGCTCAAGCTCCTCGCCCGCGCGCTCGAGCGGGCGCAGGTGCTGGAGGGCGGACGCGTCGTCGTCTCGTACCTTCTGCGCACGGATTTCGCCGAGGTCGGTGCGGCGGAGCCGTACTCCGAGGGAATCATCGACTTCTTACGGGCCGTTGAAGGCGCCGACATGGCAGTGCTGATCCGCGAGCCGCCGCGCGAGGATGGTCCGGCGCGGCGTGTGAGCCTGCGGGCCAGCATCGACGAGCTCGACGTCTCGGCGATCGCGCGGAAGTCGGGCGGAGGTGGTCATCGGCAAGCGGCCGGATTCTCGAGCGAGGCGTCGATCGAGGAGATCACCGACTTCGTCCGCCGGGAATTCCTTGCCTCCGCGCGGGCTTAGTCCGGCGGGAATCGTCCTGGTGGACAAGCCGGCGGGCCCGTCGTCGTTTGCCATGGTCGCCGACCTACGACGTAGGACGGGAGCCCGGACCGGCCATGCCGGAACTCTTGACCCTTTCGCCACAGGCTTGTTACTGCTGTTGTCAGGATCGGCAACTAAGCTCGCGGCATGCTTCGTCGGCCTCGACAAGCGCTACCTGACGGACATCGATCTCACGCGTCGGACGACGACCGGCGATCCCGAAGGCGAGGCGCTCGAAGCTCACGACCCGCCCGCGCGCGAGGGGCTCGAGCGAGAGCTCGCGGTCCTCCGTGGTGAGGTGGAGCTGCCGATCCCCGCGGCCTCGGCCGTGAAGATCGGCGGGGAGCGCGCGTACAAGCTGGCGCGGCGGGGCGTCGAGGTGCAGATGCCGACCCGGCGCTCGCGGATCGAAGCGCTCGACGTCATCGCGTATACGGGAACCGAGGTTCGGCTCGACCTCCTCGTCAGTTCCGGAACGTACATCCGGGCAATTGCCGACGCGCTCGGCGGACACTGCCGCACGTTGAGACGCACGGAGATCGGGCCCTTCACCATCGACGAGGCCGATCCGGAGCGCTTCCTGCCCGCCGACGAGGCGCTGGCGCGGCTATGAAGGTCGCGTACGGGCCCGGCGAGCTGGCGGCAGCGGAGCGGGTAGTGGCCATCGGCAGCTTCGACGGGGTGCACCGGGGCCACCGCCGGGTGCTGGAGGAGGCGCAGGCCGGGGGGACCGACGTCACGGTGGTGACGTTCTGGCCCCATCCGCGCCTCGTGCTCGGCAATCGCGTCGAGCTGTTGTCGACCCTCGAGAGGCGGCTCGAGCTGCTGGCGGCGGCCGGCGTCTCCGAAACACTCGTGGTCGAATTCACCCCCGCGCTTGCACAGCAGGAGCCTGCGGTGTTCGCGGAGTCGATGCTGAGGCGGATCGGGACCAGGACGGTCGTCGTCGGCGACAACTTCCGCTTCGGTCGCGGGGCTACGGGAGATCCGAGCTCGCTCGAGCGGTTTGGCTTCGGGGTGCGGGTCGTGCCCCTGGTCGAGGGGGTCTCGTCGACGGAGGTGCGCAGGCTGCTTCGCGCAGGGGAGGTGGCGGCGGCAGCACAGCTACTCGGCCGGCCTCCGGAACTGGACGGGACGGTGGTGCTCGGTTCCCAGCGGGGCGGGACGCTCGGCTACCCGACCGCAAACCTGGCGGTCGATCCCGACCTCCTCGTCCCCGCGTACGGGATCTACGCCGGCGCCGCCCTCGACCATCGCGCAGCAATCTCGATCGGCGTGAACCCGCATTACGGCGGCGGCGAGCGCCGCATCGAACCTCATCTGCTCGACTTCGAGGGCGACCTGTACGGCAAGCGGCTCGTCGTCGAGCTGTGGCGCCGGCTGCGCGAGGAACGTGCCTTTGACAGCGAGGCGGAGCTGGTCGCGCAGATCGCTCGCGATGTCGAAGAGACGCGCGAGACCTCGCGCCCGGTCTAACCGCGGCGCAAGGGCTGGATCGCGAAACCCTCGCCTGGCTTGGGCTCAGGGTCCCTGGGGAGGATTCCGGCGGGCCGGGGCGAACATAGGTTTCCCGCAAAGAGCGGCACGCAAGTTTGCGCAAACTGCGGAATCTTCTCCACGTGCCAACGGATCCGGGAGATGACGGCCCCAACCTGACGGTATTGGAGAGCGTTCGCTGCCTCGAGTGCGGCGCCGCCTACGCCAAGCCGGCGGCGGGCGGGACCGTGCTCGAGAACCCAGGATGCCCGGACTGCGGCTACGTCGGCTGGGTCGCGGCGGGGCTCATGGCGTTTGACGAATCGTCGATGCCGCACCATTCCGTCGCGGATCGCCAGCGGCACCGGAACGGCTGACGACGCTCACGCCTCCGAAATAGTGGTGCGGAGCAGGCCACCGCCTGACGGTGCGGCCACGTTCCTCGAGCAGGACCAGAGCCGTCTCGTCGACACCGGGCTCCGCGTTGACGACGTGCGGCGCGGGATGGAAGCGCGGCCGGGCGACCGCAGCATCGGCCGAGAGCCGTTCGTCGAGGATGCCGGCGAGGGCTCCGAGCAACGCGGTACGCAGGCGCGTGCCACCGGCGGCGCCCGCTGCCAGCGACAACCCGTCCGCGTCGAGCGCGATCGTCGGGGCCATCATGCTCAGCATCCGCGCGCCGGGCTCCAGGCTCCCACGGAGCAGATCCGCCTCACCGAGCATGCTGTTCAGATGGAGGTCGAGCCCCGGCAGGAAATCTCCTGAGCCCAGACCGAGACTCGAAGTGACGACGCAGGCATCGCCGTCTCGGTCGACGACGGCGACATTCGTCGTGTCACCGCCGAAGTCCCGATGCGTTGCGAGGACGTCCACGAGCGCGAGCACTCGCTCGGTCTCGTCGAGTCCCCGGAGTTGCGGCATGCGGGGCACTGTCTCGGGTAGTCCGGAGAGACCCGCTCTCGTCAGCAGTCGTGCACTTGCGTAATCGAGCTCGACGGGCGCGCTCCAGCGGGCTTCGTAGCCGGCGAGGTCGGCACGGGTGAGCAACCCGCCGCGCTCGTCGGACAGCGCGAGCAGGCTCTCGCCGATCTCGCCGCCATAGACGGACGCCGGATCCGCGGCGACCGCCTGAAATGCGGCGACTAGACCGGGCTGGTCGAGCGTGTCCCCGGCCTGCAGCAACTCACCCTGCGGCGCATAGATACGGGCGCCCTCGTTCATGGTCATGACGGGCGCGAGCATCGCCAGGCAGGCGGCATGTGCAGGCGGGAACGCGACGCCTTCGCTCGCCAGCCTGATGGCTGGCCCGACGAGGCGAGACCAAGGCACGCTGCCGTGCTCGCGCCAAAGGGCCTCGAGCCCCGCGGGAAGGCCCGGCACGGCGCACGAGGCTGGACCAACCGCGTAGTGGACGAGCTCCGCACCGAAGGGGACGTCGATATGCAGGAGCTCCGGTTCCCGTCGCTCGGCGCCGAGGCCGGGCACCGCGACGAAGCAGTCGAGGTTGCGGACGCGACCGGTGGCCGCCTCGTAGTGGATCGCGTGTCCGCCACCGAGCAGGCCCGTCATCACGGTCTCGGCCACGCACGACGCAAGTACTGCGGCGACGGCCGCGTCCGCAGCAGTGCCGCCCTCCTCGAGGATCTCGATCCCCGCCTCCACGGTGGCGGGATGTCCCGCCGCTACGGCCGCCTGCATCGACCAGAAGCTAGCGCCGACAGCCGTTAGGTTGAGGGATCGTGGATGCAGCCGCACAGCCGGCGCTCGTACACGCACGCGGTCTGGTGAAGCGCTTCGACGAGCTCATCGCCGTCGACGGTGTGGACTTCGACGTGCAAAAAGGCGAGGCGTTCGGGTTTCTCGGGCCGAACGGCGCCGGGAAGACGTCAACGATGCGCATGATCGGCTGCGTGTCGCCGCCGTCGAGCGGGACGTTGCAGATCCTCGGGCTCGATCCGGTGACGGACGGGCCGGAGATCCGCTCGCGGCTGGGCGTCGTCCCGCAGCAAGACACGCTCGACTTCGAGCTGACCGTTCGCGAGAACGTGATCATCTACGGGCGCTACTTCGGCCTGCGCCGTTCCGAGCTCCGCAGGCGCGCGGACGAGCTGCTCGAATTCGTGCAGCTCACTGAACGTGCCGACTCGAGAGTCGAACCGCTGTCCGGCGGGCTGCGCCGCCGGCTGACGATTGCGCGGTCGCTCGTGAACGAACCCGACGTCCTCCTGCTCGACGAGCCGACGACGGGTCTCGACCCACAGGCGCGGCATACGGTCTGGGACCGGCTGTTCCGTCTCAAGCAGCGCGGCGTGACGCTCATCCTCACCACGCACTACATGGACGAGGCAGAACAGCTCTGCAACCGGCTCGTGGTCATGGAAAAGGGCAAGAT
>JBKPEC010000183.1:0-25854 GCA_046728195.1 Actinomycetota bacterium | reverse complement strand
TCGAACAGGTCGGCGAAGTCGCTGCCGGCCTCAATGCGAATCGTCAGGTCGACCGGCTGCTCGTCGTGGTTCAGGATCGTCACGCTTTCGTGGAAGCCGTCGCCGACGGCGCGCCGGCGCATCACGGACAGCTTCGAATCCACGTAGACGGTTCCCGTCCCAGGCACGAGAAAGAAGCGGGTTTCGAAGTAGTTGAGATCGTCCGTCGAGAGCGGGTTCAGCCTCTGCCCGTTGACGGTCAGGATCCACTTCGACAGAAAACGGGTGTCAAAGGAGAAGAGGCCGGTCGGGTCGGTGAGCGACGCCTCGATGTCGCCGCGGTCGTCGCTGACGACGAACGTGTTGCCGTCGAGGATCTTGACGAGTGCCTCGCTCATCGGGCCGGTGGTGGGCTGGGGAAGAGGCGCTGGAAACGCACCAGGAGCCTCGGATCTCCTTCCACCACCACCGTGCCGCGCAGCACCGCGGCCATTGCGTTCGACTCACCCCGCGCGAGGCTGTCGAACACCCGCTTGCGGGCTCGAAGCGTGCAATCCGCTTTGCCCCTCTTGTGGGAGACGGCCACGTCGCCCTTGTCCACCGCGACCACCCAGTGGTCGCTCTTGCTCCCGTTTTCGAGCTCGAACCCGAAGGTTCCGGTCGTCTTCTCGAGGAGCGGCTCGTGCCCGCGGTGGCCTAGGTCCTCGAAGAAATCCGCAGTCGCATCGGTCATGGCGGCACCGCCGAGCCTCCCATGACCGGAGGCGAATGACCGTCATCCGATCGGGGTGAAGCTTGGCGCGAGGCCGAGGCGGCAGGCGGGACCCCTATGCTGCAGGCGATCGTGGCCCGGAGCATGGCCAAGTCTGTAGGTGAGTTCCAGCAGGTCGAGATGGACGGGAAGCCGGTCCGATATCGGGCCGCCGGCGACGGGTCGGCCGTCGTGCTCGTGCACGGGCTGTCGGGCTCCTGGCGTTGGTGGGCCTCAGTTTCCGAGCGCCTGATGGAGCGTCGCCGGGTGTATCTCGTCGACCTTCCGCGCGTCTGGCGGCAGCAAAGTGCGCGAGAGCTGGCCGCCTGGCTTGGCCGCTGGGTGCGCGCGGTAGGCCTCGACAGCGTCGACGTCGTCGGTCATTCCCTGGGCGGGCTCGTCGCGGCGGAGCTCGCAGCCACCGAGCCGGAACGTGTTCGACGCCTCGCGCTTGTCGCCCCGGCCGGCATTCCCTGCGGAAGAGGGCTCCCGAACCGCGCTGTCCGGCTGGTCGAGACGCTGTACGACGTGCGAAGGCGGTTGCCGACGATCGTCGGCGACGCCGTCCGGGCGGGCCCACTGGGGCTCGTGCATGGAGCCGTGTACGTGTCGGTACGAGATCTGCGGGCAGAGCTCGCATCCGTACGAGCTCCGTCGCTCCTCGTCTGGGGCGAGCACGACCGGCTGGTGCCGTTACCGGTCGCGGAGGAATGGCAGCGCGCCTTGCCGGGGGCTCGACTCGTACTACTTCAGTGCGGCCACGTGCCGATGTGGGAAGTCCCTGACGAGCTCGCCGCCTGTCTCCTCGCTTTCCTCGAGGAGCTCGGCAACGAGTCTGGCGACGAGAGTCGGACGCGTGTAATGAACGGCGTGCGGCTCGTGGGGAACGATCACGAGCCGCCCGCGCGGTAGCAGGGCCACAACTTCTTCGGCCCAGGCCGTGCTGACGAACTGGTCCGCTTCGCCGCGCAGGACGAGTGTCGGTTGTGCGATCAGCGGTAACCGCTGCTCGATGCAGTCCGCAAGCACCGAGCGTCCTGTCGCCAAAATCGCGCGGGCGCCCATCCCGGACCCGTCGCGTGCCGCTTGCACGAGCAGCGGCAGTGGCTCACGTGCAGAGTCGCGTACTGCCCGGAGCAGCTGACGACGCGCCCGCCGCTGCGCCGGATCGACAGTCGGCCCGATCAGCGTCAACGGGCCGACGCGGTCCGGGACACGGACGGCAAGCTCCGTAACGACCTGGCAGCCCATCGAGTTTGCGACGAGCGCGGGTTGCTCCAATCCGAGCACATCCAGAATGTCTGCGAGTGCGTCTGCGAGACCGGTGATACCGAGCGCCGTCGGTGGCTTCTGGCTGCGCCCGTAGCCGGGTAGGTCGGGTACGAATACCGAGAACCGCCGGGCGAGCACCCGCGCGAGCGGAAGCATGTAGCTGCCCGAGACGCCGAAACCGTGCACGAGCACGACATGGTTGCCTTCGCCGCCGACCGACGTCTGGACCGCGAGGTCACCGACGGTGATCCGTCGAGCTTTGACTGCGGCACGACTCACTTGACGTCCACCATGATCTGACCCACTCTCAGCCCCACGGGCCATCTTGGCTTGGCCCGGCGGTCGGAGGGCATCACCCCGCGTGGGTGATCGGTTCCCATACGTCTCCCGAGGATGATGTCCGCGCTTCTTGCTAAACGAGTACGACTCGAAAAACGGGAGAAGGGGGCCCAATGGCATCGAAAGGCTTCTGGGCGGGCTGGGTTGGTTTTGCCGGCCTGCTGATGGTGGTGATCGGCGGTCTGGACTTCTTCCAGGGCCTGATTGCGATCATCCGCGACAAGTACTACGTCCTGACGCCGTCGCAGATCATCGTCTTCGATCTCACGACGTGGGGCTGGATCACGCTGATCTGGGGAATTGTCCTGGCCCTCACGGGGGCCGCGCTTGTCTCGGGTGCGGGCTGGGCACGCTGGCTCACGATCGTGATCGCCAGCCTGAACTTCTTCGTCCAGCTCGGGTTCGTCGGCGGACACCAGTATCCGTTGTGGGCGCTGACAGCGATGGCGCTGAACATCGTCGTGCTCTACGTACTGACCGTGCGCTGGAGCGACGTTCGAGAGGTAAGCGTCTAGAAGAGTTGCCGGGCTCACGGTCGCCGCGGATGCAAAGTTCGGGTGCGGCCGGCCATGAGCCCGGCGATTCTGTTGCGCGCTCTACTTAGTACGCAGGCAGATCGCGGGTGCTCACGTGCCCGGCGTCGTCCACGCTGACGAGCATCCGCTCGTTGCCCCGTCGGAGGATCGCCGAGTCCGTGGTCTGACTCTCCAACCCCCATCCCTGCGCTGCCCAGGTTGCGATCGCCCCGTCGAGCCGACGCTGCTGTCCCGCGGCCGGCGGTGAGCCGCCTCGTCGCGCGAGCAGCACGACCAGCAGGACCAACCCGCCTGCGAGGATCCCGATGAGAACCCAGACCCAGCCGGGTGTGTTGTCGCTCGAGGTCGACGAAGTCGTCGAGGTCGGCACGACCACCCGCCTCGTCGTCGTGTGCTCGACCGTCGAAGTCGAGACCACAGTGGTCGCGGGCTCCGTCGTCGTGGTGGTCGTCGTCTCCGTCGTCGTCTGTGCAACTCGTTGCCCCGCACCGATTCCTGCCGCCAGGAGTGCTCCGGCGGCACAAAGAACCGCAAGGCTTATGAGCCTCATCGTGGCTTGGCGCACTCTCATCGGCTACCTCCTGTCAGAGACGAAAAGTCCTAGCACGGCCCGCTGCAGTTGGGTGAGGATCGGCTCGGCCTCCCCGTCCGCGACCGAAGGCCGCGACCAGGCTCTGGCTACCTCGGCGCCAAGGAGAAGAGCAGACGAATAGAGGTACGTGGAGTAGAGAAAGACGAGCGCCGCTGTGAGCGAGCCGTAGACGACGCTCAGGCTGGTCGTCTTCTCGTAGATCCAGCCCGATGCAAGCGAAATGAGCTGCAACAACACAGCTGTGACGATCGCGCCCACGACCCCGTCACGGATGCGCAATCCACGGGCGGGGACGAAGCGGTACTGGAGCAACACCACGACGATCATGAGCGCGAACGAGGCGAGACGAAGCAGAATGCTCGCCAGCGTCCCCGTGCCGACACCGATGACGTCGCCGAAGCGGTCGGACGCCCTCTGGACGAAATTCCCGAGCAGCGTGATCCCGACCGTGACGAGCACGAGCAGCGCAGCGCCCACGATCAGGGCGAGGTCGACGAGCTTGCCGCGCGCCAACGGCCGAGACTGGGTGACATGCATCGCAGACTCGAGGCCCTGCCGCAACGCCGTCAACATTCCGGTCGCGGCCCAGGCGAACACGATCAGGCTGACGAACCCGGCGGCGCTCGCCGGCGTGGCAAGTCCCGTGATCGCCCTCTCGACGTCCCGCTTGCCCGCCGCTGACACGGGCAGCGCATCGACGATCGCGTCCACGACGTCGTGACGAACGGCGTCGTCTTGAAGAACGAGCCCGAAGATCGAAACGAGCACGATCGCCAGCGGGGCGATCGAGAAAAGCACCCGGTACGCGATTCCCGCCGCGAGCTGCGGGCACCGGTCTGCGAAGAATTGCTGTACGGCGTTCGCTACGACCTGGACGAACTTCTTCGCAATCACGGCCGGCCGGCTGGACACCCGTGACGGCGCGGATGCCTGTGTCCTGGCACCCTCGCTCATCGGGTCATGCTCACCTGCGGTCGTGTAATGCGCCGTCACCCGGCAGAGGTGATCGTTTCAACCCGTGTGGCTGACGGTCGCGCTGCGGCCCGCCGCGCTCAGAGCCAGCCGTTCGCCGCAATCGCGGCGTCGGCAGCCTCGACGAGGGCGGGGAGCATCGCCGGCGGCGTCTGTCGGCTCCAGACCATCGACACTGTGAACTCGGCTTCTGCATCGTCGATGGGCAGGCTCACGAAGTCGCCACCGACAGGCGCAGAAGCTGCGACGACGGAGAACCCTCCCGCGCGCATCGCGTCCCAGAACGAGCCGCTGTAGAGGTCGGCAATGCGCGTGGAGGCCGGGGGGCGTGCATGAAACATCGCGAGGACGACGTCGTGCGATCCCTTTGCGACTTCTCGCGGCCAGAGCACGAGCATGTGCTGGGCGAGTTGATCGAGCGACACGCTGGTCTTGCCGGCCAGTGGATGGTCGGGACGGAAGACCGCACGAGGACGGTCGCGGCGGAGAAGCTTCGTTTCGATGTCACCGTGAACAGGCGGGCACACCATCAAGGCGACGTCTGAGGCGCCCTGCAGTACCTCGTCGACCATGGCATCGCCGACGGCTTGTGTGATCTCGACGTCCAAGGTCGGTAGGCGATCGTCAACTGCGTGCCGGAGCGCCGGCAGGATCGCCTCGCGGGAAACCGGTCCTACGGCCATTCGCAGTAGTCCTGTTTCTCCCGCGGCCACCCTTCTCGTTGCACCGATAGCGTCGTCGGCTTCGCGCAGAAGCCGTCGCGCATGTTCCTGGAGGACTTCTCCTGCTGGGGTCAACTGGACATGTCTGCTAGAACGATCCAGGAGCCTCGTGCCGACCTTGCGCTCGATTTGCGCGATCGCCTGAGACAAAGGGGACTGCGAGATGTGGAGCCGCTCAGCCGCCCGGCCGAAATGGAGCTCTTCGCAGAGAACGACGAAGTAGCGCAGCTCCCGGAACTCAACCGCAGGGGCAACGACGCTCAGTTGTTCGACTTGCTCGAGCTCGGTTTCGGCCGGGCGGCGCAACGTGAGCCCTCCCTGTTCACGTTTGTAGGCGGCCGGACCCAGTATCTCGATGCCGACAGGGCCTTGCCATGGGCCGATCGGCTCGATCGGAGTACGACATTCGGCCGAGGGATCTCGTACCGTCTTTGGCCGAACGGTGCAAGCGCGCGGTAACGTGAGACGCCGCCGCCGGATCGACGAATGGAGCAACAAGTGAACGACGCACAGGTCTCGCCGGTCCCAGCGTCCTCTCGCCGAGTGGGATCGCCGGCTTTCACGTGGCCTTCGACCAGGGACGTCGTCGGAATCCTGACCCTGGCCGCCGCGTACTACGGAGCGGCGAAAGTGGGGCAGACGCTCCGCTACACGGGGTCGGTCGCAGCGATCTGGCCGCCGGCCGGGCTCGGCATCGCGGCCCTCTACCTTTTCGGGCTGCGTTGGTGGCCCGGCATCTTCCTCGGGGAGCTGATCGTGAACGGCGAGCTGCTCTTCGGTCACACCGCGATACCGCTGGGCAGCCTGATCGGTCAGCAGGCAGGAAACATGGCGGAGGTCATCGTGGGCGCATGGTTGCTGCGGCGGTTGATCGGTCCGCGCGCGGCGCTCGATCGAGCTTCGGAGGTCGGCGGCATGGTCGTCGCGGTGGGAACGGCGACTGCAATCAGCGCGACTGTCGGGACCTTGTCCATGCTGGCCGGCGGCGTCATCGACCTGTCCGAAGTGGGAAAGTTCTGGCGCACGTGGCTGCTCGGCGATACGGCGGGCGCGCTCGTCGTCCTCCCGCTCGCCTTGACGTGGCTCCGCGATCCGTCAGGAGCGTGGCGCCGGATCCGTACTGTCGAGGGGGTCCTCCTGGTCGGCTCGGTCGCGTTGCTGACAGTGGTCGGAGTCAACAGCGGACCGCCGCTGCTCTACCTGGTGTTTCCATCGTTGATCTGGGCGGCGTTTCGATTCGGTCCGCCCGGGGTGACGCTGGCCACGCTCATCACCGGGGGGCTGACGATCGGAATCACTGCCGACCAGCTGGGGGTCTTCTTCAAGCAACCGATCGACGACCGGACGCTCGGCACGCAGCTCTACATTCTGGTTGCGGCCCTCACCGGGCTGTTTCTCAGTGCCGTCGTCAGCGAGCGCGAGCGTTCTGCGGTGGAACTGGCCGAAGCCAAGCGGCGCGAGAACGAGTTCGCACTCGAGGAGCGCCGGCGCATCGCCCGACACCTGCACGACTCTGTGTCTCAGGCCCTCCTCTCGAGCGTCTTGCATACTCGCGCTGCTCAGAAGGCACTCGCGGACGAAGGCGGCGACCTCTCCGAGCGTGTCGGGGAAGCGCTGGATACCGTCGGTGAGCTGACCAAGCGGGCGCAGAACGAGATGCGGCGCTTCATGTTCGAGTGGGGGCCCGAGGGCGTGGGGGATGGACTGGTTCCGGCCTTCGAGCGGCATGTCTCGTCCATCGACGGCGGCCTTGCAGTGGAGCTCCAAGGTCCGGTAGAGCCGCTTCCGCTGACGCGCACGACGGAGACACAGCTCTACGGCATCGGGCGCGAGGCACTCGCAAACGTCGTCAAGCATGCCGGCGCGAGCACGGCGCGAATTCGGATCAAGACCGGACGGAGCGCCGTGATCCTCGAGATCGAGGATGACGGCCGGGGCTTCGATCCGACTTTGGCGCACGGCGGACACTACGGGCTGGCTTCGATGCGGAGCCGCGCTGAGGAAATCGGAGGCGTTCTCAGAATCTCGAGCACGCCCGGGCGCGGAACGGTGGTCCGCGTGGAGGCGCCGGTCGAGACGAACCACTCAGATGGCCCCTGAGCGCGACGACCTGATTCGTGTCCTCGTGGTCGATGATCACGCTGTTGTCCGTCGCGGCCTGCTCGCGTTTCTCGACGGAGAGCCCGATCTGGAGGTCGTTGCGGAGGCCGCCGGCGGGACCGAGGCTCTGGACGAGCTGGAGAAACTGGACTCGGGAGGACGTCGGCCGCATGTGGTCGTGATGGATCTCCAGATGGAACCGATAGACGGAATCGAAGCGACGCGCCGGATCCGTATGGAGTACGACGACGTGGAGGTTGTCGTCCTGACCTCCTTCGGTGAGCAAGAGCGTGTGCAGGCCGCGCTCGAGGCGGGCGCGTCCGGCTACCTGTTGAAGGACGCAGACGCCGACGAGGTCGCGGTCGCCGTCCGTGCCGCTCATCGCGGCGAGCTACAGCTCGATCCTGCGGTCGCACGCCGCTTGACCGAGTCGCTCCGCACACCGTCCGCGCACGACACGCTCAGAAGGCTTACATCGCGAGAAGTGGAGGTCCTGCGGCTGCTCGGTGAGGGCGAGCCGAACAAGTCGATCGCGTCGGCGCTCGGCATCAGCGAGCGGACGACCCGTACGCACGTCTCGAACATCCTGTCGAAGCTGGGGCTGAGCTCACGCACCCAGGCTGCGCTGTGGGCGACTCGCGAGGGAATCGGCCAGCAGGTTCCCTAGGACGCGTACTGCCGTGCGACGGCGACCGCTTCCAGCCGGGAGGTGACGCCGAGCGCGCGCAGGACGTGCCTGACGTGATTGCGGACGGTCTCCTGGCTGAGGTGTAGCTCGGCCGCGATCTGCGCGGTCGAACGCCCGTGCTCGAGCAAGCGGAGGATCTCGCTCTGGCGTGGGGTGAGCCGCGGATGTGGTGCCCGTGGTGCCTCTTCCTCCCAGTGTGGGATCTGACCGAAGACGCCGATCACTCGATGGTCTCGTCGCAGCGGAACCGAGCTGATCTCAACCTCAATGCGGTCCCCGTCGGCGTCGATGAGAACGCCCGAGGCGTCCGTGACTTTCTTCGTCCCGGCGACCTTCTGGGCGAACAACTCGCGCGCTCGCCTCGTATCCTCGGGCGCGACGACGGACGTGAACTGGCGTCCCCGGCAATCCCCGACCAGGCGCTGCGCCGCCGGATTCACCCAGCGAATGACGCCGGTCACGTCGATGACGTAGCTGGGAACGCTGACGTCTCCGAGGGCCATTTCCAGGTCGCCCCCGATGATCTTGAGAGCGGACACTCACCCGAGTGTGCGCCCCCCCGATCCGTGCGGTCAACCCCTGGGAGGAAAATCACCCTCCGAAGAGGAGGAGCACGTCTCCTGGTATCAGGCGGCCGCTGCCGAGCGAGCGATCGCTGTCCCCGACCACAGCACGTAGGCGCGTCCGTCGACGTGAAACGTCAGGGCGGCGAGGGCGGAATCGGCCGCCCAGATCTTGACTGCCCGTAGGAGGACGGCGAGGTCATCCTCCCGGGGCCTCAGCCTCACGGCGACGAGGGAGACCCCTTTTCCCCCGTCGACTTCAACGAACCAGCGGTGCCGCAATCGCT
This sequence comes from Actinomycetota bacterium, assembly GCA_046728195.1. Taxonomy (GTDB): domain Bacteria; phylum Actinomycetota; class Thermoleophilia; order Gaiellales; family Gaiellaceae; genus 3-1-20CM-4-69-9. The sequence continues at coordinate 17,053 of JBKPEC010000183.1, read as the reverse complement.
CACACAGCCGCTCGGCTCCTAAGGAGTGCAAGAGCTCGAACACGACCGTCTCGCTGAGAGGCTCATCCGCTGGCACGACAGACAGGATCGCGGCTGCAACGTCATCCCGCCTGACGCAAGTGGGTCAATTCCGCTCACGCGAGGACGGCATCCTCGGCGTACTCCTCGTGACCGAGCGCGACGAGCCAGCGCCGCATCAGCCGGTGCACCTCAACCGCTCCGACGATCGGCTCCGACGGAACCTCCCAGCCGCGCGGTGCGAGCACGAACGCGTGCGATTGCGTTCCGCCGAGGCCGCCGTGAGAACCGACGAGCTCCTCGAACGCTGCCACCTCTCCGGTTTCGGCCCAATAGGCGGAGTTCACCATGATGTCCGCGCAGTGCTCGAAGCGGTCAGTGCGCCGCACGTGCTCTGCGGCGTTCGGCCCGAACGGCTCCAGCGGATCATCGCCCTCGACGCGGTCCTCGTCGAGGAAATGCGTCCCGCGTGGACCGAGGACGACGGCACCGCGCGCCTCGGAGCGGACGAGAACGAAGCCGATGCCCGGGTGTGAGCACAGAGTCGGCACCACCGCCGGATACAACTCCGCGAGCCGCTCGAGCGTGACACGTCCCGGTTCGCCTGGGAAGGAGATCAGCCCGAGATTGCCCGACGCCATCACGACCACCTCCGGCTGCTGATCGCCCTCGCCTTTGGCACGTTCCCGGTCCGGTCCGAGCAGCACCGCCTCGTCGACCGTCTTCCCTTTCGTGGCCTGGCGAAGTCCCTTCGCCGCGATTCCCTGCGCTCCGGAAGCCTCGGTCATCGTGGCGCCGAGGTACATCCAGCCCTCGTCGCCCTGATCGAGTGCTCGGACGTCCTGTGTTCCGCAGGCTTCCCTGACGACCTGTTCCAGCGTCTTCCCGTAGCGATCGAGAAAGGTCGCTCCCTGCGTCTGGCCGTGATCCGACAGCACCACGAACTCGACTGGACGCGGTGCTTCTGCGGCGGCCGCGACGAGCCGGCGGAACTGGCGGTCGAGCTTGCGCAGAATCCCGACCGTCTCCGCCCGCTCGATGCCGGCGTGATGCGCCATCTCGTCATAGCCGGAAAAGGTCGAGTACACGACCGGACGTCCGGCATAGAGGTCACCCAGGAGTGCCTGCATCTGGAGGTCGCGCTGGACCACGGTCATCCAGGCGCGCATCAGCGGGTACGGGAAGAGCCCGCGATGGACGCGCGGCTGAATGTCGAGACGCTTCTGCTGCAACTGCTGCTTGATCTCAGCCGCAACATCGGCCAGAACGAGCAGGATCGTTCTCGTGAAGTTGTACGGACTGGCGAAGTACGAGAAGTAGTCCTCCCCGATCTTTCCACGACCCCGCTTCAGCACGGTGCTGATGGTGAGCAGCGAATGCGGAGCATCCCCTGAGTACATGTTCGCGCGGCTCGCGCCGTCAGCGAACAGCAATCCTTTGCCGTCGCTGATCCGCGCCTCGATCGCGGCGACGTCCTTCGGCGCCGAGGAGGCGACCGCCCGTCCGGCGTCCTTGTCCCACCACCTGAACGCAGGGATGTCCTCGTTCGAGCCATGGAGCAGGCCGGTCTGCGAAGCACCCGTCTGCGAGGACCAGTCCGTCTCCCACTCGAGCAGCCGATGCGAGCCCTCCCGGATCCAGCGGCCCATCGTGTTCGCGTTGCCGTCACGGATCGCCCGCTGCAGAACGTCGTGCGCCAGGCCATCGATCTCGAGGAAGAAGACGGCCGGCACGTCCGACGAGATCGCGCCGCGGCGCTTCGCCTGCCGGCGGATGACGTTGCGGTAGTAGAAGTCGTCGTCGTCGATGGCGAGCACGGCGGTCACGAAGGTGTTGATGAGCGTCAAGGCCAGGGCGATTCCGATCGCGGTCCAAATCCCGGAGACCGTGACGCCCTTGCTGATCCCGGCTGCCGCCAGGACCAGCAGGCCGTTCACAAGGAGCGCGGCCAGGCCGAGTGTGAGCACAGTGATCGGAAGCGCGAACCGCACGAACAGCGGCCACACAAGGGCGTTCAGGAGGCCGACGAGCGCCGCGAAGCCCAGAGCAGAGGTCCAGCTGATGATCTTCAGGCCGTCGAAGAGCGGGTTGAGCAGGAGGAGTGCCGCCGCCGCAACCAGCCAGGTCACGACGACCCGCACGATCGCGTGTCGCGCGCCCTTCACGCTCGGGCTCTAGCCTTGCGTTCCCCGCGCCAGCGGCTCGCGCCGCTCATCGACCTGGCGGACCTCGACGAGCTCCAGACCGAGCGCTTCGATCTGCTCGAGGACGCCGTGCAGGGCCGACTGATCGGGAATCGATCCGCGGAGGATCGTCTCGACAGGCTGGATTTCCGCGTCGAACCCCTCGAAGCTCGAAAGCAAGCGCTCTCCTAGCCGCCCTCGAACGCGGAACTCGTACCTGCTGGGTTTCACGTCCTCACCGTCGAGCCGTCGTGGGTGACGGAGCCTCACCCGGACAGTGTGGGTAATTCGGCGACTCCGCCCGCCGAGTCGCCAGACGTCTTGCAACCCGACTGGGCTAGTTCTAGGCTTGCGGTCACCCGGAAAGGAGGAGACCTGGCGGCTCAGACCAGCCGACACCACGGATCGCGATCCGTGGCGGCAGCGGATCTGGTGATTCCGAGACCACCGCGCCCGCTTGTGGTGCGCCCGCGCCTCTTCGCGCTGCTCGACGAAGGAACCAAGGGGCCGCTGACGCTGATCTCGGCTCCGGCGGGCGCCGGAAAGACGTCCCTGCTTGCGTCGTGGCTGGCTGCGGAACCTCGGAACGTGGCCTGGCTTAGCCCACGGCCACAGCTCGGCGAGGCCTCGTTCTGGGCGGAATGGCTCGCGGCCGTGAAACGCGTGGCGCCTCCGCGTACCTCCCTTGGTCGCCTCAACCCACCGAGAACCGGAACGCCCTCGGCTTTCGTGCTGCAGCTCCTCAACGGCTTCGCCGAGCTCGAGGAGCCGATCATCGTGGTGGTCGACGACTTTCACGTCATCCGCAGCTCTGAGATCGCGCTGACGATCGACCAGCTCCTGCGCGCTGCTCCCGCCTCGCTTCGACTTGTTCTCTCGACCCGCCACGATCCGATGCTGCCCCTCCACCTGCTGCGGGCGAGCGGGGAGCTGACCGAGCTGCGCGCGCGGGACCTCGCCCTGACGGCCGACGAGGCGCAACAGCTTCTCGACGGTCTCGGGGTCGAGGTGGACGAGTCGACGTTCTCCCGCCTGCTCGCCGCGACCGAAGGTTGGGCGGCAGGTCTGCGGTTGTTCACGCTCTCCCACCGCGCCCGGCGTCGAAACGGGACGCTCGCGGCCTCGGTCGAGCTCGACGAGCGGCCCGCAGCCGAATATCTCTTGGCGGAGGTGCTGAAGAGGCAGGACGACGAAACCCGGGACTTCCTGCTCGCCACCTCGATCGCCGAGCGCTTCACGCCTGATCTGGCCGATGCGATGACCGATCGGACGGACAGCGCTCATGTCGCCGAGCACCTGGTTGCGGAGAACCTCTTCGTCGAACGACTCGACACGCAGCCACCCTGGTACCGGTACCACCATCTCTTCGCCGAACTGCTACGTGCCGAGCTCCGGCACACCAAACGGGAGAGCATTCCGGAGCTGCACGGTCGGGCGGCACGCTGGTACTTCGAGAACGGCGCGGCGATGGAGGCGGTCCACCACGCGCTTGCAGCCGGCGACCTCGAGCTCCTCACGATGTGCCTCGTCGACGGCTGGTTCGAGTTGATCGCGCGGACTGACACGGCCTTCCGCAGCGACGTGCTCGGCAGGATCCCCGAAGCAGAGATCGAGGCTTCGGCGCAGCTCTCGGCGGTCCTGGCCAGCGCCGATTTCATCAGCGGTCAAACGCGGGCCGGGACGCGACGGCTCGACCGAGCTCAGGAGCTTTGGCCGAACGAGGCACCGCCGCCGGTGCAGGCCGTGCTGACCTTCGCACAGTTGTTGCGACACACGCACAAAGGCTCGTTCAAGAGAAGCGCGCGACTCGCCCGCGACTTGCTCGCCCTTGCCGAGGCAGGTCCCTTCTCCTCGCAGGCGAGCGAGACCATGCGCGCGATCGCCCTCAGCCATCTAGGTCTCGCAGAGGTCGCGACCGAAGACCTGACGCAAGCGGAAGGTCACCTGACAGAAGCTCTGGAGGCCTCGCGGATCGCCGACGTCCCCTATGCGGAGCTGGCGAGCATGGGCGGGCTCGCCTGGCTCGAGCTGATCCGGGGGCGGCTCCGCCGGTCGGCGCGCATTGCGCGAGGCGCCCTCGAGCTCGCGCAGGCGCGGGGCTGGGAGGGGAGCGCGCAGGCGACGCTTTCGCTCAGCGCCCTAGCGCTCGTGGAACAAGAGTGGGACGACCTCGATGCCGCGGACGGCCACGCTCGAGAGCTCGGAGAGACGGCGCGGCGCGCCGACGACCTCACGGGCCGAGCGTGGTCGGCGGCAATCCAGGCGTCTTTGTCCCTCACCGGCCGGGGCTCCGACCTGGAGATGGCGCTCGAGCGCCTGCGCGGCATGAAGTCCGAGCTTCGTGCGCTCGATTCGCCCCGACTGGAGCGGTACTTCTCCGGGCTCGAGGCCAGGCTGATGGCGGCGGCGGCGGACGTCGAGGGCGCCAAGGCCGTGGTGGGCGAGGCAGTCGCGTTGCATCCGTCCTCACCGGGCCTGCAGGCCGTTCGCGCTCGGCTCTCGCTCGCGTCGGGCGACGCCGAAGCGGCCCTTTCTGCGTTGGAGGCGCCGGCCGACGCGGCGTATCCCATCGTCGCCGTCGAACGGCAGGTTCTCCGAGCAATTGCGCTGCGCGCGTCAGGAAGCGAAGCGACGGCGCTCGCCCAGCTCGAGACCGCGCTCGCTCACGCCGAGCCGGAAGGTATTCGCAGGCCGTTCCTGACGGCCGGGCCGGGGATCCGCGACCTGCTTGCGGAGCACCTCCGGAAAGCGGTGTCGCACAGGTGGTTCGCATCCGAGCTGCTGCGCAGGCTCGAGGGCGGCAACGGCTCCCGAATACTTCCGGCCGAGATCCTCGAGCCGCTGTCCGCACGCGAGCGGGAGGTGCTGCGCTTCCTTCCGACGATGATGTCGAACGCCGACATCGCCTCCGAGCTCTTCGTCTCTGTCAATACGGTCAAGACGCACGTCAAGAGCATTTACCGCAAGCTCGAGGTCACGCGGAGGCAGGAAGCCGTCCGCCGCGCCAGGCAGCTTCACATTCTCTGATCTGTCGCCGAGCTAGGAAACGGTGTCGCGGCGCCCTCCGTACACCATGAGGCCGTAGATCACCAGGACGTCGAGGACGATGGCGGACACTGCCCAGACCGGGTAGGCGCGCGCCCAAGACAGCTGCGCGATCGCGTTGCCGAAGGCGGAGATCACGCCGACGATCGCTCCCCAACCGGCCCCCGTATAGACGGCGAAGCCGGCGATGACCTGGATGCCGCCCCAGATGAGGAAGAACCAGCCCCACGCATCGAGATTCGAGAACAAAAGCTGGTTGACGAGGTAATCCGAGCCCGAGATCGCGGCGATCCCGTCGATCACGTTGAAGAAACCGACGAGGATGAGCATCGTTCCGGCAAAGGCGATCCAGCCCGTGCCCGAAGCCTCCTCGGCGTACGTTCGGTCAATCGGTGCCGTTGTCATAACGCTCCTTCGGTCGGTTACGGCCGCGATCGTGCGTCGTTTCGGAGTGAAGGGTGCTCACCCGCACGGGATGAAGCGAGCTGCGCCGGTCGACGGGTCAGGCCGTTAGAGCGCAGCGAAACCCGATGTTTCCGGTCGAGGAGTCCGGCGTCAGCGCGTTCCGGGCCGAGACGCGGTAGCGCCGGCAGTAGGAGGCGTGACAGAGATACGAACCGCCGCGAGTGGTCTTGTGCGTTCCCGTCTGCGGTCCCCGCGGATTCGTCCGCCGGTCGCGCGTGTGGAAATCAGGGCTGAACCAGTCCGCGCACCATTCCCAGACGTTGCCCGTCATGTTGTGAAGCCCGTAGCCGTTCGGCGGAAACGCGTCGACGGGACAGCTGCCGTAATAGCCGTCTTCCTCGGTGTTCTCCCGTGGAAACGCTCCCTGCCAGACGTTCATTCGGTGCTCGCCGCGCGGCTCGAGCTCGGTGCCCCAGGGATACGGCTGAGCTTCGAGCCCGCCGCGCGCCGCATATTCCCACTCGGCCTCCGTCGGCAGTCGCTTTCCCCTTGAGCTCGCGTAGGCCCGCGCGTCGTTCCAGGTGACGTGGAGGACAGGATGGTCCTCACGGCCTTCCAGCTCCGAGTGCGGACCTTCCGGATGGCGCCAGTGAGCCCCCTCGACCTGGCGCCACCAGGGAGCTCGGGCGACGCCGCGCGTCGGCGGAAAGTCGTCTGGTAGCAATCCCGCGAACACGAACGACCAACCGAACCGCTCGGCTTCCGTGACGTACCCGCTGTCGTCGACGAACCGCGCAAACTCCTCGTTCGTCAGCGCCTCTTTGTCGATCCAGAACGCGGGGACCCGCACGCGCCTTACCGGACCCTCCCCGTCCGATGGGTATGCGAGCCGGTCTTCGCTTCCCATCAGAAACTCCCCTTCGGGGAGCAACGCCATTCCTTCGTGATCCGGGTCCTGCGTCACGGAAGGAACCGGCGCGTTTACCGTCGACACGCCTCCTCGGTGCGCCGACGGACCACAACACGGACTTCCCTCGTGCACTCCACAGCACACTCCGAGCGTTCTGGGTGAGGGAGCGTCACTCCCGCTGGGTGAAGGCTGGGCGCCTAGGACGATTTCTTGCAGTCGAGGCCGTTGGTGAGCTGTTGCCACGCCTGCGTGAAGGCGGCGATCTGCGGCTGGAGCCCTGCGATCACCTGGCTGACCGGCTTGTCGGTCGGACGATTCTGGATCCCGTTCTTGAGATCGTTGTACGTGGACTGGAGTGAGTCGGTGCTCACGTTCTTGACGTCCTTTGCATCCGTCACGACCTGATCCCAGGCCGTGGTCACCTTGTCGAGGGCAGCCTTGACGTCCTCCTGGGAGGAGCTGCTCAGGCTGAGGCCCTGGAGCGAGAGGATCGACGCGGAGAAGTTGTCGAGGCTCTGACACAGATGCTGCTCGGCCTCCTGCTGCGACTCCTTGTGTCCGCCGCACGCGACGAGCCCGAGGCACGTCGATACGAGCACCAGACCGGCTGGGATGCTGCGTCGGAGGCCGCCCCACGAGCTGATCACGACGTCCACCATTCTTGCGGAGCGGGAGCCGAATTGCCTTCACCCGAGCGGGATGACGTGAAGGCTGATCGCCAACCCGATCGCCGGCGGCCGATCCCCGCCGCCCGGCCTAATCCGCGTACTGGACCTCCGTCCCTGCGATGAGGTCCTGTAAACCGCGCCGTCGCCGGTCGAACAGGATGGGAATCAGGCCGGCGAACAACGGGATGATCGACAGCAGCAGCGCACCGAACCGAACGATCGCGCGCGCGATCCCCGGTGGATTACCGCGGCGGTCGACGACACGCACGTCGAAGATGCGCATTCCCGGCGTCTGTCCTTTTAGCGTCCAGAAGAACACGAAGTACGCGCCGACGAGCAAGGCCCAGCCGGCCCCGGCCAAGGCGTCGAACAGCCACACCGGCCGGAGCTCTCCGACCAGGGAGACCACGAGGGCGACGAACGTCGCTGCGACGAGGAAGAGGAGGTGAGCCGCGACCAGGTCGATTACGAACGCCAGCGTCCGAGATGCGGCGCCCCCAAAACGCGCTGCTTCACGCGCCCGACCGAATGCGAGTCTCTGATCGAGAGCCGCGGCGCGCGACCGCACGTCGTCTGCCATCTCCTCGGCAAGGCTCGTCGTCGTATGTGCCAGCGCCGACCGGACCCGCGGGCTCGAGAGCGCACGCTCGAGGGCGCGTTCGAATTCCGGACTGTCGAAGAACTGGTCCATCAGCCGCGCCGCCTCCGATTCCAGCTCGACAGCGAGCCGATCGGCGAGGTGATGATCGATCGTCGAGCGCGCCACCGTCTCGGGAAGAGGGCTGGCGAGTGCACCGTCGACGAGCCGTTCGACCTCGGGAGCCGAAAGAGCGGACTGCGCGGCATGCTCGATTTTTTGCCGCCCTTGCACTCGAGCGGCTCGGCCGGTTTCGGCCGAGCGTTGGAGAACCGAGTGGATCCCGGGTGTGCGTGAAAGGAGCCGTGCCGCCGACAGGGCGACTCGAGCGCTGGCCACGATGAGCCCCAGCGCAGCCTCGTCGGCGTTCGGCGACGCTTTGCGCGGGGGGCGCGATTTGCGCTCTGTTGGTTCGCTCGCAGCCATGCTTTGACCGTGAGGCTCATCGAGCCTTGAGTGAGCGTGCATCACCCCGCGCGTGTGAGGGTCCCTCAGCTCACGGGTGTCAGCGATCTGGGGCTATTTGACGCTCGCCCCCTCCTCGGCGCGTATGGCGCCGATCGCGACCAGGTCGGCCGGATGGATCCACGCGTCTGCGAGGTGGAACCCGCCCGCGTCACGAATCGCATCACGAAGACCAATCGCCCAGCGATGGTCGAGCAGTGCGATCGCGGCCGCCGTTCCCGGCGGGATCGCGTCGTCGACGTACCAGGTGTCGGCGGAGTCGAAGACGTGGCCGCCCTCCATCGCCGCGGCGCCCAGGACTGCACCAGCTTCGGCGCCCTCCTCGCCTTCTGCGCCGACGCCGATCAACGCTCCCACGAGCGCGCCGAAATCTTCCAGTTCATCCTGCGAGAGGTCGCTCTGTTGCAGCTTCTCGATCGTGCCGTTGTCGTTCTTGCGCACCACGATCAGATCGATGAGCCGCACGACGTCGTGCTCACGAAGGCGCTCGAGCTCTGCCCGGATGTCGCCCTTGAACTCCGGGTCATCGAAGCCGATGACCAGGATCTGCACGGGGCCGAATGTCATGGTCTCTCCTTCCTTCCTGGTCACCTAGCCCGCCAGCACCTTCTGCTTCGCGGCCTCGAACTCAGCCTGGGTGAGCACTCCCTGATCCATCAGGCCCTTGAGCTCGGTCAACTTCGATGCGATATCCGTCGGGCCGCCGGCTGGAGCGGGAGCCGACGCCGTCGCCTGCTGGTATTCGAGCTGTTGTAGCCGGGCTTCTTGATCGGCCTCGTCGTTCGCCCTCCGCTCCGCATGCTTGCCGACCGCGTAGGCCGTCCCGCCGACCATTGCCGCCCGCATGAGCGGGCGTCGTCTCCGCATCAACACGCCGTTCGCCTCCTTTGCGTTTGCTTGGAATCAAGGATCCGAGGCGCTCGGGTGAAGGCCGCTCACCCACCCGGAGTGAAAGCCGCTCACCCAGGGCGCGGCGAGTCTTGCCCGATGGCGCCGAAAAAGGCGAGGCTGACGACGAGGCGCCGCTCGGCGGTCGTCTGGACCCTGATCGTGGTCGCGACGCTGCTCACGCTCGTGGCGTCGCTGACCGTCTGGTCGAAGCGGCAGCTTCTGAACACCGACAAGTTCACGAGCTCCGCAGTGAAGCTCTTGGGAAACGACGAGATCCGTGGTGCCCTCTCCAGCCGCCTGGTCGATCTCCTCAACCAGCGCGTCGACCTCACGAGCCAGCTTCAAGAGCGGCTCCCTCCGCGCGCGAAGAGCGCCGCGCCGGTTGCTGCTGCCGCAATCCGGAACTCGGAAGGCCGGGTGATCGACGCGTTCCTCGCGACCTCTCAGGCCCAGGCCTTGTGGGAGAGAGTTGTCCGACGGTCTCACACGGCGCTCGTGAACGTTCTCGAAGGCAAGGACGCCGGTCCGATCTCAACCGAAAACGGCAATGTCGTCCTCGACTTACGGCCCTTCCTGCAACAAATCGCCGCGCGCCTGGGGGTGGAAGATCGACTGAAGGCCCGAGCTTCTCCGACTGCCGGCGAGATCGTGATCCTGAAGTCGAACCAGCTCGACGCGGCCCAGAAGGCCGTCACGGCGCTGAAGTCGCTGAGCGTGTGGCTCGTTCTCGTGGTCCTCGCCCTCTATGCGCTGGCCATTTATCTCGCGCGTGGGACGCGACGCACGAAGCTCGAGGTAGCAGGATTCTGCTTCCTCCTGGTCGGCGTCACCCTGATCGTCATTCGGCGCGTGGTCGGCGGAGCGGTCGTGGATTCGTTGGTCAAGACAGAAACGTCGAAGCCGGCGGTGCGGAACCTCTGGTACATCGAGACCGATCTCCTGAGAGACCTGGCTCTCGCGTTGATCGCCTACGGCCTGCTCGCCGTGGTCGCGGGGTTCGTGGCCGGTCCGAGTCGCCCGGCCGTCGCGCTGCGTCGCTGGCTGGCGCCGACCTTCCGCGAACGTCCGGTCCTCGTTTACGCGGTCGCGCTCTTTGCCTTCCTCCTCGTCCTGGCCTGGGGTCCCACGGGCGCGACGAGACAGTTGCTCGGGATCGTCGTCCTCGGCGGCTTACTGGCGTTCGGGCTCGAGGTGTGGCGGCGCCAGATCCTCCGAGAGTTTCCGCCGGGCGCACCTACGCCGGCCGCAGACGGGCAACTCGATGGACTCGAGCGTTTGGCCCGTCTGCGTTCGTCCGGTGCGCTGACCGAGAGCGAGTTCGAGGCTCAGAAGGCCGCGCTATTGGGAACCTGATCCCGTCGGCTCCTAGGCGGGGCCGGCTGCGAGCGCCTTTCGCTTGAGTGCCTCGTACTCCTGAGCGTCGATCGCCCCGGAGTCGAGCAGCTGCTTCGCCTTCTCGATCTCCCCTGCGGCACCGCCACCGGCGGCGACCGTTCGGATGTAGTCATCGGCCTGCGTCTGCGCGGCCTGCGTTGCCCGCGCCGAGCGCTCCGACATCCCCTGGCTGTTCACACCGAGGTAGATGAGGACGCCGAGGAGCGGCAGGAAGATCACGAAGAGCGACCACGCCGCCTTCGACCAGCCGCTGATGTCGTTCCGACGGAAGATGTCTCCGAAGATCACGATCAGCAGCCAGAACCAGATCACCCAGAGGAAGAAGATGAGCATGGTCCACAACACGTCGAGAAACGGATAATCCGCTGCTACCAGCACGGATGTCACCTCCTGTTAGAGCTAAGCGGGCACGAGCGTCCCGCCGGCCGGGATGACCCGGCGTCACTCTGTCAGGGTGACGAGCCCTCGCTTGAAACCGCCAATCCCGGCCTGTCGGCGCGGTTCACCCAGCGGGGATGAAACTCCGTCACCCGTCGACCAGCTGACCATTTCAGGCATGGCCGAGGTGCTCGTGGTCGCCGTGTTCGGCGATGAGCGCACGGCGTGGGACGCCGTGGTGACAGCAAGCGAGCTGGCCGCTCAGGGTCAGAAGGGTCTGCATGACGCGTGTCTGGTGGTCCGGGCGACGGACGGAACGGTGCACATGAAGGAGACGAAAGACATCACGCCGACCGCGGCGGGTTGGTACGGCGGTGCCTGGGGACTGGTGGGCGGAGCGATTCTGGGCTTCCCCATCGCGATCGCGGCGGCAAGCGCAGGGATCGGCGTCTACGTTGCACGCCGCCGTGACCTCGGGGTGACGGACGAGTTCGAACGGGTGGTTGCCGATAGGCTCGAACCCGGAAGATCCGCCGCCGTGCTGCTGATCGATGCAGCGCTCACGGCGAGGGTCGAAGCGGCTGCACGGGACAGGGGCGCGTGGACGAAAACGGTCACGCTCACGGAGGCTCAGCCGATCACCGGGCGATGACTCAACCCGCAGCGGTCGCAAAGACGCCGACCCGCAAAGGCATATTGCGCGGATTCTCGTGGCGACGGCTTGCCGGTGCCGGCCTCGGCCTCGCGGTCGTTGTCGGAACGTTCGCCTTCGTGCTGCCGCGGATCGCTGACTACCGGGACGTCTGGGGTGTCGTCAAAGAGCTCTCGTGGGCGAAGATCGGGCTGCTGCTGGGCGCGACAGTCCTCAACCTTGCGACGTACGCACCGCCGTGGCAAGTAGCCTTGCCCGGGCTGCGGTTCAGGCAGGCATTCGTGATGACCCAGGCATCGACCGCGTCGACTTACGTGTTGCCGGGCGGTGCGGCGGTGGGGATGGGCGTCTCGTTCGGGCTCCTTCGCGGCTGGGGATTCACGGGCGAGCCGGTCGCGCTTGCGATCACGCTCACCGGAGTCTGGAACCAGTTCGCCATGTTGGGGTTTCCGATTCTCGCGCTCGCTCTCTTGACGCTTTCACATGAGCAGAACGCCCTCCTTCAGACCGTCGCCTTCATCGGGCTGGTCGTGTTCCTGCTCGCCGCCGGCGCTTTCGCCGCCGGGCTCGCGAGCGCGCGGATGGCCAACTGGGTCGGAGACACTGCGGCGCGCCTCGTCACCGCGATCCTCCGTGTCGTTCACCGCGGCCCGGTGAGCTGGGACGGTCGCTCATTCGTTTCCTTCCGCAACGACGCGGTCGGGCTGCTGAGGCGCCGCTGGCATCTGCTGACCCTTACGACGTTGGCGGGACAATTCACCGTCTTCCTCGTTCTCTTCGTCTCGCTACGCGTGCTTGACGTCTCGGCGAGCGAGGTTTCCGCGATCGAGGCCTTCGCAGCGTGGTCGCTCGCACGACTGCTCGGCTCTCTGCCGATCACGCCCGGGGGCATCGGGATCGTCGAGGTCGGCTTGACCGGTGCACTCGTCGGGTTCGGAGGACACAATGCCGAGGTCGTTGCCGCTGTGCTCGTGTACAGGTTCCTGACGATCGTGCCGACGCTCGTTCTCGGCGTCATCGCCGGAGCGACGTGGCGGTACCACCGGCCCAATCCTCAGGCGGCGAGGTCCGGCTGAGGTGTTGCTTGTTCTCGGACTGATCCTGCTCTTCGTGCTGCCGGAACCATGGAACGTGATCGCTGCAGCCGTGTGCGGTTTGCTCGGCCTGGGCGAGCTCTACGGGTGGAACCGCACGGTGCGGCACCGGCGCAAGGCCGTCGGCGTCCAGACGCTGGTCGGGCAGACCGGCGAGGTCAGAGAGGCCTGTCGCCCAATCGGCCAGGTCTTCGTTGCCGGCGAGCTCTGGCGTGCGCACTGCGAAGAAGGTGCGGACGCCGGCACGAGTGTCAGGGTCTCTGCGGTCCGAGGTCTGACCCTGGAGGTCAGGGCGGAGCCGTAACAGCCTGGTTTTCCGCGGGCTCCCGTCTTGCCGCCGAACGCGCTCGCGCAAGATCACCGGAGATGTGAATCGCCGCTGACGTCAACGGTGCGGCCAGGATCAGTCCTGCCCCGCCGAAGAACGCACCGGCCGAGATCGTCACGACCAGGATGAGGAGAGGGTTCATGCTCAACGTTGCGCCCATCGCGATCGGCTGCACGATGTTCTGGAGCATCCCGTTGGCGAGGATGACGATCACGAGCATGATCAGCGCAGTCGTCGTCCCCTTGGCGCCGAGCGCGAGAACCACGGCGAACGCGCCTGCGACGACCGCCCCGATGAACGGGATGTAGGCGGTCACGAGCGTCACGACGGCGATCGTCCCGGCGAGGGGCACGTCGAGGAGAAGCGCGCCGAGGCCGACGACGACCGCATTGAACCCGGCGACGATGGTCGTGCCGAGGAAGTACCGCCGCACCGACCGAATGACCGAGCCCGTGATCGTCTGCGCGACCATGTGCGGAACCCCGAGATGCCCGTTGAGCCATCGTCGAAGCGACGGCCCGTCCTTCAACAACATGAAGATGCTGAAGGCCGCAAAGGAGAGAAAGAACCCGAGCGACGCCAGGCCGCTGATCCCCGTCGCGACTCCTTTGACGAATGTGGAGATGACGTCGGGAACGGATGACTTGACGTTGTCGGTCGTGGTCGACGCGCCGGATTGACTCATGCCGAGATCTTCCAACCAGCCGTGGAGCTTGTCCGCTGCCGAGTTTGCCTCGGCGGCGATGGCGTCCGACTGTGCCCGGACTCCGCCGACGACCAGCAGGACGATGACGACGCCGAGTGCGACGACCGCCAGCAGGACGACGGCCGCGCCGAGCGCGCGGGGGACGCGCCGCCGATGGAGCCAGCTGACGCCGGGACTGGCGACGGTCGCGACCACGAGCCCGACCAGCACCGGCAGGACGATCGTCGACGTGAGGCCGAGAATCCAGGTCACGCCCACGAGCAGGGCGGCCACGCCGACGAGCAGCCAGGAGGCAACGCCGAGATCGCGCAGCCAGCGCGGGGCCGAGAAGACCGCCGACAGCTCTCTCAGCTGCTCGGCGTCGAGCTCGACGACTGTGTGGACATCCGTGTCGGCTTGGCTGAACGCGTCGGGCGAGGGCGGCACTACCATCGCGCCGTCGTCTCGTTCGTGTTGCCAGAACTTTGAGAATTTCACTGGCCGGGTCCCTTCGCCTCCGCAGGCGCGGAGCGACGCGCTCGCGGTCGAGGGGCGAGTTTCCGATCAGCTCGGGTGACGCCTGCTCACCCGCTTGGGGTGGCCACCGCTACGAGCTTCGCTTGGCCCGGCGCCTTCGACCCCTCGGCTTGACGCGTCGGAGCGCGTCGGCCACGGCGCTCTGCGAGTCGTCGTCCACGATCTCGATGGGCACTCCGTAGTCGGCGAGGCCCTCCAGTATCAGCTCGACGTCGGTCGGCCGGCCATAGCGGTCGGTCCTCGGCAGGAAGAGTCGCTCTGGATACGCACGGGATGCCCGCCAGCCTTTCTCGCCTTCAACCACCGAGCCCCAAAGCGAGACGCGTCCGATCGCGCGGTACCGAAGGTGCGGCTGGTGGAGATCGTCGTAGAGGTAGAGGTAGTCCGCTGCCGCACCGACCTCGTTGCTGGCGTGAATGCCGCAGTCGCAAGAGCGACCAGGAATCTCGTGCACCGTCCCCTTACGCCAGGGCCATGGGAGACGTAGCTTTGTCAGGAAGCCGTTGCATGCTGCAACGAGCTCATCCTGCGGGGGCCAGATGGTCTCGAAGACGACGCTGCGGAGCCTCAGCCGCCGACGCTGCTGGACGACCGCCCACGACCTCCAGCCGACGACCGGCTCGATGAAGTCAGGCGCCAGCGAGGCTATGTTGCCGGTACCTCCTCCGGCTCTCGCACCGGCTGTTCCGGCGAAGGCTCCTTGGGCGGAGGCACGGGTTGTTCTCTAGGAACTGGATCCTCCACCGGCTCGATCGTGTAGATCCGGCGCGGCTTTCCGATGTCCACGGCCGAAGCCTGCGATCCGCCGGGGTGAGCACTCGTCACCCGGAACGGAGGGCTTTTACGCGCTGGCTCAGGACCTAGCGGCTACGGGGCAGTTGGCCACTCGCCTCGTGTCATCTCTCGAGGCAGTCGCAGCGGTCTGAAGACCGCAGCCGCCGGCCACACGCGGCGCAACGCCTGGATCCGCGCAGGTCCAGCCTTCCTAACTGGACGGCGTGCTTCAGCATCGCAACGCCGATGCCCGTCGTAACGATGCACAAAAGGGCGAGCCCGGTCGGCAAATGCACCCGCCGAGCGTCTCACGAGCCGAAGTGTCCTGGCCTCACTCACGGTGGGTGACTTCCTCAGGGGGCCGGATCGGGAGGAGCTTTGAACTCGTCGAGCTCGTCCTCCGCCGCTTGGGTTTCTTCCTCTCCGGGAAAGAACGAGCGCTCTTCTCGGCGCTCGACGCGGTCGGAGGGCCCGTACTCCTCGCGTTCCGCCGCCTCCTCTTCCGGGCTGGCGAACGAGAAGAACCTCCGAATCCAGCCTCTCACGAGTCCTGCGCTTTCCCCGCAGTCACTCCGAGGCGGTGCCGATACGCAGACAACAGCGAACGAGGCATCATCTTCACGCAATGCGCCGCATCACTGACCGCGATGCTCGAGGGCGGGAGGCGCCGATCGTCGTGACCCCGTGGGCACTTGTACGCCTGATGAAGCAAACCGCCGACCTCATTCGTCGCCGAGCATCGAGACGAAACCTGCGCGCGCACGAACGCCGCTAGCCAACAGGGCCCGAGCCATCTGCGCGTGCACTCGTGAAAGCGTGGATTGCCTTCGTGAGGTCGAGGATCTGGTTCGAGAGGCTGAGCAGCTCCTGGTTCTGCTTGTCCTCTTCCTTCACCGTCACCCAATGCTGGTCGGCAATGACTTGACGTTTCGCGTCGGCTCTGTTCTGGCTGATCATGACGAAGGTCGAGAGGAAGATCGCCTCGAGCGAAACGATCATCGTGAGAAGGCCGTAGGGGTAACTCTCGACCCCGAAGCCGATCCAGCTGCCGAACCAGAGAATGTGGAGGTACACGAACCGCATTGATCCGGCGAAGTCGGTGATCCGGTCCGCGATGCGGTTCTGCACGCTCTCGGCGCGCTGCTTCGCTTGCTCGACGAGAGCCGGGTTCGGCTCGAGCGAGATGTGTGAGACATGTCGGAGAAGCTCGGATTGACGTTGGAGAAGCTCGGATTGCTGCACGGTCAGCCCACTCCTTTCTTGCTCTGCGGCCCGACGCTCCCGGCGCGCCGCACCGGGCTCAAGCAGTAGAGCTCGAGCCGGACCCTGGAGGTGGTTCCGCCTCGAGCGTTGGTCTTCCTCGTTTCGGTTTCAGTATGCAACGACAATGTGATCTTTGACGCTGGTCACACCCGGCGCTGCACAGGCCGGATCCATGATCCGGGCCCCGACTTCGCCGCATCGGTGTAGTTGCGGAAACTGCGCCGTCAGCGCCACGCGGGCACGCGCGGCGTCACGGGGGTACTCTCCTGTGGAGCGATCCGACCGAAGCTCTTCAGCAACAGGGCGACGACGACGCCGAAGACGAAGCCACCCACGTGGGCGAAGAACGCGACGCCGCCGCCGTTCGAGTGGGCCGAGAACAGCCCGTAGTTCGCCTCGAACAACTGGTAGAGAAACCAGAAGCCGAGGAAGAACATCGCCGAGATCCGCACCGGGAAGATGACGACGAGTCCCAAGACGGTGGATTTCGGGTAGAGGATGAAGTAGGCGCCGAGAACCGCAGCGATCGCACCGCTCGCGCCCAGGTTCGGCACGCGTGCTTCCGACGCGTTGCCGAAGAGCAAGGTAAAGAGGGTCTGCGTCATCATCGCGACGAATCCACCCGCGAAGTAGAAGACGAGATAGCGAAGGTGGCCGAAGGCGTCTTCGACGTTCTTCCCGAACACGGCCAGGAAGAGCATGTTCCCGAGGATGTGGTCCCAGCT
>JBKPEC010000182.1:0-3360 GCA_046728195.1 Actinomycetota bacterium | reverse complement strand
GTGATCTCTGCCGTCGAGGGCGTGCAGCCGCAGACGCGGATCCTGATGCGCGCGCTGCAACGGCTACGCGTGCCGACGCTGATGTTCGTGAACAAGATCGACCGACTCGGCGCGGATGCCGACAAGACCCTGCAGGCGATCGAGGAACGTCTGACGCCTGCGGCCATCGCTATGGGATCGCCGAACGGACTCGGTGATCGTTCGGCGTCGTTCGCCCCGTACGGGGCGGCCGACCAGGAGCTCACGACAAAGTCCAGGCAGGGACTCCTCTATCCGGTCTTCTTCGGCTCGGCTCTGACGGGTGCCGGGGTGGATGCTCTGATGCCGGCGATCACGAAGCTGCTGCCCGCCGAGGCTGGTGATCCACGAGGGCCCACCTCGGGCACGGTCTTCAAGATCGAGCGCGGGCCGGCCGGCGAGAAGATCGCCTACGTTCGCATGTTCTCCGGCATAGTGCGGACGCGCGACCGCCTGCGCTTCAATGGAGGCACGGATCAGAAGGTGACTGCGATCCGCGTCTTCGACCGCGGCGACGCCGTCCGGCGAGACTGTGTCCGAGCGACGGAGATCGGCAAGCTGTGGGGAATCGGAGACGTCCGCATCGGCGATGCGATCGGCGACGGCCGAGCGTCGGCGGACGACCACTACTTCGCGCCGCCGTCGCTCGAGACGGTGGTCGTTCCACGGCACGCGCGCGACAAGGGTGCGCTTCACCTTGCGCTGAGCCAGCTGTCCGAGCAGGACCCGCTCATCGACGTCCGGCAGGACGACGTGCGACAGGAGATCTGGGTCTCGCTCTACGGGGAGGTGCAGAAGGAGGTGATCGAGGCGACGCTGGCGGACGAGTACGGGCTCGAGGCCGACTTCCGCGAGACGACGACGATCTGCATCGAGCGGCCGACCCGCAGCGGGACTGCCGTCGAGCGACTGAGGGAGTCCCCAAACCCCTTCCTCGCCACCGTCGGGCTGCGCATCGAGCCGGCTGCGTTCGGATCCGGCGTCGAGTTCCGGCTCGAGGTCGAGCTGGGCTCGATGCCGCTCGCGTTCTTCCGAGCCGTCGAAGACACGGTGCGCGAGACGTTTCAGCAAGGCATCTACGGCTGGGAGGTCACCGACTGCACGGTCACGATGACGCACTCGGGTTACCTGCCGCGGCAGAGTCACGCGCACCAGGGCTTCAACAAGAGCATGTCGAGCACCGGCGCCGACTTCCGCAGAGTCACGCCGCTCGTTGTCATGAGCGCGCTGCGGCGAGCGGGGACGAAGGTGTACGAGCCCATCCACCGCTTCCATCTGGAGGCTCCCTCGGACGTGCTCGGCCCGCTCTTGCCCGCGCTTGTGCGGCTGGGGGCGATTCCGCAGACGCCGACGTTGCGCGGCTCGTCAGCCCTGGTCGAAGGCGACATCCCCGCCGCTCGCGTGCACGAGCTTCGCCAGCAACTGCCGGCGCTCACGCGCGGCGAAGGCGTGCTCGAGTCCGCTTTCGACCGTTACGAGGCGGTTCTCGGCCGGATCCCGAGCCGGCCCCGCTCCGACCACAACCCCCTCAACCGGGAGGAATACCTCCTCCGCGTTGCCCGACGTGTCGCTGCGATTTAGCCTGCGAGCGTGACAACCTGCCCGAGCTGCGGCCGCGAGGTGGCCGCGGACGCGAAGTTCTGCAGCGAATGCGGTGCGGCGCTCGCTGTGCCGCTCACGCGGGAGCAGCGCAAGACCGTGACGGTGCTCTTCTGCGACGTCGCCGGCTCGACCGCGCTCGGCGAGTCGACCGACCCGGAGGCGCTGCGCGCACTGCTCGCACGCTACTTCGAGCGGATGAAGGGGATCGTCGAGTCTCACGGCGGCAGCGTCGAGAAGTTCATCGGCGACGCCGTGATGGCGGTCTTCGGCGTGCCGGCGGTGCACGAGGACGACGCCCTGCGCGCGTGCCGCGCAGCTGTCGAGATGCGAGAGGCACTGCCCGAGCTGGGCATCCGTGGCCGAATCGGCGTCTGTACAGGGGAGGTCGTCACGGGGACCGAGGAGCGGTTGGCAACCGGCGACGCCGTCAACGTCGCGGCGCGATTGGAGCAGGCGGCGGAGCCAGGAGAGGTGCTGATCGGGGCGGAGACACGTCAGCTCCTACGCGGCGCGGTCGAGGTTGGAGGCGACCGCCTGCTCGAGCTGAAGGGGAAGGCCGAGTCCGTACGGGCGTATCCGCTCGTCGCCGTGCTCGGAGACGGAGCCATTGCACGACGGCTCGACGTCCCGATCGTCGGACGGAAACGAGAGCGTCGCGCGCTCGCCGACGCGTGGCAGCGTGCCGTGTCGGAGCGGGCATGCCACCTCTTCACCGTCCTCGGCACCGCCGGAGTCGGCAAGTCACGGCTGGCGGCGGAGTTCCTCGCGTCGCTCGACGGCACACGTGTCGTGCGCGGTCGCTGTCTCTCCTACGGGGATGGCATCACCTACTGGCCAGTGGTCGAGATCGTCCTTCAGCTCGACCACCGTCCTTCGGATCCCCGCGCGGCTGCAGCGATTGCGTCGCTTCTCGGCGAGTCGGATTCGCCCGCGGGCGCCGAGCAGATCGCGTGGGCGTTTCGGACGCTCATCGAGGAAGCCGCTCCTCTCGTCTGCGTCTTCGACGACCTGCACTGGGCCGAGCCGACGTTGCTCGACCTCGTCGACCACATTGCCGACTGGAGCCGCGACGCGCCGATGCTCGTGCTCTGCCTGGCCCGGCCCGAGTTGCTCGACCGACGGCCCGGCTGGGCGGGAGGGAAGCTGAACGCGACGACCGTGCTGCTCGAGCCGCTCAATTCGACTGAGACGGACGAGCTAATCGAGCGGCTACTCGGAGACGGCGTAGTCGACGACGACCTCCGCGCTCGCATCCGCGATGCCGCTGAGGGCAATCCGCTCTTCGTCGAGGAGATGCTCGCGATGGTCGCCGACTCTCCCGGCGGCGGAGTCGTGGTGCCGCCGACGATCCAGGCGCTGCTTGCCGCCCGGCTCGATCAGCTCGACCCGTCCGAACGTGGCGTGCTCGAGCGCGGGGCCGTCGAGGGCAAGGTGTTCCACCGCGGGAGCGTCGAGGCGCTCGCGCCCGAGGAGCACGACGTGTTGCGACGGCTGATGGCGCTCGTGCGCAAGGAGCTTGTGCGTCCCGACCGTGCCCAGCTCGCCGGCGACGAGGCCTTCCGCTTCCGCCACCTACTGATCCGAGACGCGGCGTATGAGGGATTGCCGAAGGCAGCACGCGCCGAGCTCCACGAGCGGTTCGCAGACTGGTTGGCCGAGCGCGCCGACGATCTGATCGAGTACGACGAGATCGCCGGCTACCACCTCGAGCAGGCGTATCGCTACCGCGTCGAGCTCGGG
>JBKPEC010000181.1:0-28478 GCA_046728195.1 Actinomycetota bacterium | reverse complement strand
GTATCCCGCGACCGGCTGGCTGACGCTCAACGAGTTCCACCCGGTTGGGCTCGCCACCACGTTCCTGCTGTTCGCGTTCTGGTATCTCGACGAGGACCGCCTGATTCCGTTTGCGTTGTTCGCAATCGCCGCAGCTGCGTGCAAGGAAGAGATCGCCCTCGTCGTCGCCGGTTTCGGAATCTGGTACGCACTCGCGCGCCGGCGGTGGCTGGCCGGGACTGTCATCGCCGTTCTGGGAGGAGTGTGGGCGGCCATCGCGATCGCGGTCGTCATTCCGCACTACAACGCCGGTGCGGAATCCGACTTCTACGGCCGCTACAGCGAGGTCGGCGGCTCGGCGGGCGGGATCCTCAAGACCACGCTGACCCATCCACTTCGTGTGGCCGAGGCAGCCTTCAGCTCTCGGGACCTGCACTACCTGCTCCAGCTCGTCGCTCCGCTGGCCGGGCTCTCCCTGCTCTCGCCGCTCGTACTCGTCGCGGCCGTCCCGGAGCTTGCGATCAATCTCCTCTCGTCGACGAGGACGCAAACCTCGATTCACTTTCACTACACGGCGGGCCTCATCCCGCCGCTGATCATCGCCGCCGTCTTCGGCGCAAAGCGAATCGGCCGCTGGACCGTACCGGTCGCGATGCTCGTCGTCGTCGCCGCGCTCGTCGCGAATTACCGACTCGGGCCGATTCCGGGCTGGCGACATCTGCCCGGCGGACAGCAGTTCCAGGCGACGGCGCAGCACGTCAGTGAGCACGACCGCATTGCGGAGCGTGCGCTGTCGCTCATTCCCGGGGGGGCGGTCGTGAGTGCGACGAACACACTCGGCGGACATCTCTCGGCGCGCCCGCGGGTGCTGAGCTTTCCGTTCCTCGAAGATGCGACCTGGGTGGCCGCCGACGAGACGCAGCCTGGCTACGCCGATCGGTACGCACCGCTCCCCACGGCGGTCCAGCTGGGAGCGTTACGACGGAACCCTGAGTGGCGACTTGTCTTCGAAGAGGACGGGATCCTGGTCTTTCACCGCCGCGCGAGTGCGTAACCGTGCGAGCGCCACCGCGTAGAACGCGACGACCAGAAGGTCGCGAACGAGGACGAGCCAGAAGTAGCCGCCGAGCGCACCGTGGTTGTAGTGGAAGAACCAGAGCTGAGCCAACACGAGAGCCAGCCCGACGAGGGCCCAGGCCGCTGGCCCGAGCAGGACGGCGAAGGGCACCACCCAGACCAGGTACTGCGGCGAGAAGAAGCGCGTGAATGCGAGGAAGCCGGCGATCGCAGCGGCGAAGGCGGCGGTCAGCCGCCGCGGGTCGTCGCGGCCCCGGAGGTACAGCCAGGCCACGGCGAGAACGGCGAGACCCTGGGCCACCGAACTGAGGACGGCCAGCGCATCCGGCAGCGAGCCGACCAGATCGTAGGAGATCGCATGTCCGGCCCGGTGGACGATCGTGGCGCTGTAGATGCCGAGACGATCAGCCACGGCCAGCGCGGACCCGGCCACGCTCTCCTCCTGTAACGAGCGTCCCGCCTGCGCGCGAAAGCTCTCCGCCAGTCCGTGCGGCGCAAGCACAAAGAAGGGGAGGACGAGGAGCGCTACCGCCGCGATGAACGCGCCCAGCGCCCGGAAGGCCCGCTCCCGCCCGGCCGTGCGCCAGACGAAGATGAGGGCCGGCGGGAGCAGGACGACTGGATACACCTTGGCCGCGAACGCCACCCCTAGTAGCGCCAGGGCCGCGACTGCCCCGCCTGAGAGGAGGAGTGCCAGGGCGCCGACGGTCAGGAGCGCGGGCCAGGCGTCGTAGGTGTTGAGCGAGATCGGCCCGAGCGCGATCGGCGAAAGGGCGAACAGGAACGTTCCCATCCAGATTCGCGGCGGCGCCGCCCCCAGCCTGACGAGCAGCGACGCGATCACGAACAGCGTCGCGACGCCGCAGAGCGCCATCAGCGTCTTGAACGCGGCGTTGTAGTGCGACACACCGAACGCGTCTGCGGGGAGAAAGACCGCCAGCGCTCCCGGCGGATACTCCATGAAGAAGTCGCGGTAGGGAACGCGACCGTCGAACACGGCCTGAGCGAAGCCCTGGTACAGGTGAACGTCACGGAAGCGGGCGGCGCGGAAGAGGCCGCCGTCCGGGACAGCACACGCGGCGAGGTACACCGGCGTCGCGAACGCCGCCGCGCGAAGCGCGAGCCTAGGGCTGGGATCCGTTACCAGGGACCTTGGAGAAACCGTCGGGGCTGTTCCCGGAGCTCGTCGTCGTCTGCGAGGGCGGCGTGTAGGAGTAGGAGCCGGAGCCTGACGACGAAGACGAGTAGTACCCCCCGCTCATCGCGTACTGGAGGTTGTGCGAGATCCAGACCGGCTGATGCTTGGGCGTCGGGAACTCCGTCGGGAACCTGGCGTAATACGAGGCCCGCTGCATGAACAGCTTCCAGATCGTCGCCGGGAACGTGGGACCGGAGACCGAAATCCCGTGGACCGAACGCATCGGGATTTCGGCGCGTGGATAGCCGATCCAGACGGTCGCCTCGAGCCCGGGCACGAAGCCGCAGAACCAGGCGTCTGCGTAGTTGTCGGTCGTTCCGGTCTTGCCCGCCGAGAGCTTGCCGAAGTACGCGCCTACCCCGGTGCCCGAGGTCATGTTCTCCTCGAGGATGCGCACGACCTCGCGGGCGACCCAGTCCGGTACCGCGCGCCTCCGCTGCGGCACGCCCCAGCCGGCGTCGGTGTCGACCTTGCCACCGGGCAGGATCACTTTTCGGATCGCCATGGGCTTCGAATAGATCCCGCCTGCGGCAAGCGTCGCGTACACGGAGGCCATGTCCATCGGAGTCACCACCCGAGAGCCGAGGCCCATCGAGGGAACGTAGGCGCCGTCGCTCGTGCGGAGGTCGGTCTGGACGCCGAGCCGCTTTGCCATGACGGCGATGTTCTCGGGGCCGACGTCGAGCGACAGGCGCGCGTACACCGTGTTGTCGGAGCGCAACGTGCCGTTCTCGATCGACGTCGCGCCAACGTAGGTGTGGTCATACGTTTCCGGACACCAGGCCGTCGGCGGGTTGGAGTCACACGACCCGGTCCCACTCGGGTCGTACTTGAACGGCGCGGACAGGTACGTCGTCGTGGCAGGGTTGATCCCCTGCGCCACGGCCGTTGTCAGGACGATCGTCTTAAAGGTCGAGCCAGGCTGGCGCCGGGCCGAGGAGGCGAAGTTGACCTGGTTCTTCGGATTGCCCGGGCTCACCTCGGTCATAGCACGGATCGCGCCGTTCGCAGGATTGATCGAGACGATGGCAGCAGCAGGATCGGTGGGATCGGGGAGCGTGCGCCTGATCGCCTCGAGGGCGAAACGTTGCAGCCTCGGGTCGATTGTCGTATAGACGCGCAGCCCGCCCGAACGAACCGTGTTTACGCCGTACTGGTTGACGAGCTGGTCGCGGACGTAGCTGAAGAAGTACGGCTCGCGGATGCGCGTGTAGAGACGACCGGCCTTGAGGTGCAGGTTGCGGGACGCGATCGCATTCGCGTACTGGGTCGAGGTGATGTCGTGGTTGTTGAGCATCGCCCGTAAGACCTCGTCGCGTCGCGCGATCGCCTCTGCGGGACTATGGAACGGATCGAAGTCCGACGGGGCCTGCGGGAGCCCGGCAAGCAAGGCCGACTGACTCAGCGTCAGCTTTCGCGCGGGCTCCGAGAAGTAGGTCTGTGCTGCCGCCTCGATCCCGTAGGCATGGTTGCCGTAGTACACCTGGTTCATGTAGGCGGTCAGGATCCACCACTTACCGCCGCGGCTTCCGTATTGCGATTCCTTCTGCCGGGCGAGCTTGATCGCCAGACATGCTTCCGTGGCCTTGCGGCCGAGCGTCTGCGACTTCTTCTTGATGTAGAGGTTGCGCACGAGCTGTTGGGTGATCGTCGAGCCTCCCTGCACGACCCTCCCGGCTTTCACGTCCGCGTAGAGGGCGCGCACGATGCCCAGCCAGTCGAGCGCGCCGTGGCGGAAGAAGCGGCGATCCTCGATTGCGACCGTCGCCTTGGGCACCCAGGGGCTGATCTGCGAGAGCGCGACCGGTTGGCGGTTTCGCTCTGCCGGAATGGAGCCGAGCAACGATCCGTCCGCGGCGTACACGAATGAGTTCTCGCCGACCTCGACCGGCTTGAGCGAGTCGAGGTCGCAGCTCGACATGAAGACGGCGGCGCCGGTGAAGCTGGCCACGGCGAGGAAGATGAGACCGCCAAGGACGATGCCGAGCGCCAGTCGGCCGGCTCGCCTCCGCCGATTCCTGATCCGGTCGCGCCGGCGCCTCCGGAGCCGTTGCAGGAGGACCGGATCGGCCGGCTGCCGACGCCCTCGTTGCGGCGGGCTCATGCGGCGACCTCTGCCCGATGAGCCTCAAAGAAGGGGGTCATGCGTAGACGCCTTCGGCCCGCAGCGTCTGGTACGCAAGCAGCCGAAGCTCACGCTCCAGGCGCTCCGCAGCCGCCTCGTCCGGCGCAGGCACCCGAAGGACAACGGTCGCGCTATCGGACAGGTCACCCACGAACACCTCCGCATCATCGGCAAGCCTGCGCAGCCGGTCCACCACCGCTCCCAAGTCTCGGCCTAGTGGAACCTGGAGGCTGATCTCGGCGACTTTCTCTCGACTGCGGATCGTGGAGTTGCGAATCGTATCCGAGGCCAGCTTTTCGTTCGGAATCACGAGACGGTCGCCGTTCTCGGTCCGGACAAAGGTGTAGATGAGCCCGATCTCCTCGACGATCCCTTCGGTGCTCTCGACCACCACGTCGTCGCCGAGTCGCAGCGGCTGCGTAAAGCCGATCAGCAGGCCGGCGACGAAGTTGCCGAGCGTGCGCTGGGAGGCAAAGCCGACGACGATGCCGACCACCGCAGACGACGCGAGCAGCCCCCCTGCGACGGCCCTCACCTGGGGAATCACGAGCAGCGCCGAGAGGAGACCGACGAAGATGATCGTCACCGTGATGCTGCGTCGCAGGATCCGGTAACGCGTGATCGCTTCCGGCGGCAGGTCACGCGCGGCGATGCGCCGGTCGATCAACCGCGCGACGAGGATGGTGGCGAGCAGGACGACGCCGACGATGATCAGTCGCTGCCAGAGCGGCATGCGGCTCTATTCGACGGAGAAGGCGCCGTCCATGCCGCTCTCTAGAGCGGCAGCGGCTTCCTGCCCGCGAAGCCCTCGTCCACGCCGTGCCAGTACCCGATCTCGTCCTCGCCGAGCTTCCAGCAGAGCAGCACGACCTCGTCACCCCGCTTGGCCGGGAAGTCGAGCAGGCCCTCCTCGAGCGACTTGATCTCCGCGCCGGCGGCGTTGATACGCTCGGCGCACTCGGCGATCGCGTTGGCCTCACGCTGAATCGTCTCGGCGGCCTCGCGGAGATCGCTCGGCATCATGTCGCCGCCGTTGCCGGCAATCCGCGTGACGAGCTCGGCCTGCAACCGTTGCGCGGCAACGAGGTCGCGCCGGTGCTGCACCATCCGCTCGACGAGGGGTCGCAACTCGACGAGCGCGGCATTCGCCTCGTCGGGCGTGAAGGTGCGCGCCATCGCGCCACTATGATCATCCGGCCGTGCGCTCGGGTCAAAGGCAAGCGCTCGATGTCTATCTCTGGAGCCGCGCGGCGATCTGGAGCGCGGCGATCTTTGCGCTGTACTGGTTCGAGCCGAATCGCCATCCGCAGGCGGACCGCTGGGATTCGCCGTTGATCCACGACCTCGGATCGTTCACCGACGTCTGGGCTCGCTGGGACAGCGTGTTCTTCGTCCGCATTGCCGAGCACGGCTACGACCATGCCTCGGCAGCCTTCTATCCGCTCTATCCGGGGCTCGTCGCCGTCCTCGGGAGAGTCTTCGGCGGACACTACGTCCTTGCCGGCATCGTGATCTCCCTCGCCGCCGCTCTCGGCGCATTCCTGCTCTTGAACCGCCTGGCGGTGGACCGACTCGGTGCCGAGGGTGCACATCGCGCCGTCGTGTACCTCGCGGTCTTTCCGATGACGCTGTTCCTCCAGGCGGTCTACAGCGAATCGCTCTATCTCCTCCTCGTCCTCGCGGCGTTCCTCGCCGCGGAGCGCGGCAACTTCTGGATCGCAGGACCTCTCTCCGGGCTCGCGATTCTCACCCGCGTG
Organism: Actinomycetota bacterium; assembly: GCA_046728195.1. Classification (GTDB taxonomy): domain Bacteria; phylum Actinomycetota; class Thermoleophilia; order Gaiellales; family Gaiellaceae; genus 3-1-20CM-4-69-9. Next base: position 22,342 of record JBKPEC010000181.1, on the reverse strand, counting down.
ACCGGCGTGGCACTGCTCCCCGCGCTCGCGATCCTCGCCTGGCGACAGCGTGACCGGTTGCACGCTCTCGCCGGACTCGCACTCGCGGTTCCCGTCGCGGCTGTCTACCCGCTCGTGCTCTGGCAGCAGGTCGGCGATCCATGGGCCTTCTGGGGAGCTCAGGATCTGTGGCACCGGCACTTCTCCTGGGCGGGACCGTTCGGCGGAATCTGGGACGCCCTGACCAAGTGGACGCCGCCCCACGTCGGGCCACAGCACGCGATCGCGGTCAACGTCGAGGGCCTCATCGCCCTCGTTCTCTTCATCGGTCTGACCGTTGTGGCCTGGCAGAGGTTCGGAGCGGCCTACGGGCTCTTTGCTGCCGTCAGCCTCGCGATCCCGCTCAGCTATCCGAGCTCCCGCTGGCCCCTTCTCTCATTGCCCCGGTTCGGCCTCGTGATCTTCCCCTTCTTTCTGGCCCTCGCCGCTCTAACCGCCGGGCGGCCCCGCCTGCATGCGGCGGTGGTGGCGATCAGCTCGCTCTTCCTCGGCGTTGCCGTGGTGCAATGGGCACTGTGGCAGTGGGTCGCGTGAACGCTGCCAATCTCGACGCCGTGACGCTGGACGCGTATGGAACGCTGGTCGAGCTGCGCAACCCGGTCCCGGAGTTGAGCACGGCGCTGGCGGGGCGAGGACAGCTCCGTTCGGAAGGGGAAATCCGCGCCGGCTTTCACGCAGAGGTCGACTACTACCGCGAGCACTCGGCCGAAGGCTACGACGAGGCCGGACTGAAACGGCTCCAGCGCGACTGCGCAAAGGTCTTCCTCGACGCAGTCGGGGCGGATCTCGATCCCGATGAGTTCGCGCCTGCCTACGCAGGCGCGATGGAGTTCGACGTGCTACCGGGCGTGCAGGAATCGCTCGCTCGTCTGCGTGCTCTGGGGCTCGAGCTCGCCGTCGTCGCGAACTGGGATCTCAGCTTGTTGCGCATGCTCGCCGACGTTCGCCTCGTCCACCCCTTTCGGGTCGTCGTCCATGCCGCCGGCAAGCCGGGGCCGGACGGCCTTCTGCGGGCCCTCGACGAGTTGCACGTCGAGCCGCAGCGCGCACTCCACGTCGGCGACGACGATGCCGACGAGCGCGCCGCCCACGCAGCGGGAACGCACTTCGGCCGGGCACCGTTACCCGCCGTCGTCGCGAGGCTCGCGTGAGGAAGGCGCTCGCACTGTGGAGCAGCTTCGTCGCAGCGTTCGCGGCGCTGAGCTACACGCTGCGCTTCACCGAGGGCAAGCCACCCAAGGACGTTCTGTACAAGTGGTCGACGGTCGTCGGCAACCTCTTCCAGTTCGCGGTCATCGGCGCGATCGTCTATGGGATCGCGGGCTTGGGAGAGCGGCGACAGCTCCTCGCGCTTCGCCGGCCGACCTCGTGGCGCACGGCCGCGAAGATCGGCGTCGGGATCGGGGTGGGGATGTTGCTGTTGAGCTACCTTCTCGGCCCATTGCTTCACCCCGGCCGCGAGCAGGGCATCACGCCGGACCGTTGGGAACCGAAGCACGCGGCGGCGTACATCGCAAACGGCATCGTGATCGCAGTCGTCGCCCCGATCGTCGAGGAGCTCACCTTCCGCGGGCTTGGCTACTCACTGCTCGTCCGCTACGGGCGCTGGACCGCAATCCTCCTGGTCGGGATCGCCTTCGGGCTCGCACACGGGCTGGTCGAGGCCTTCCCGTTTCTCGCCGCGTTCGGCGCCGGGCTCGCGTATCTCCGCAGCCGCGTCGACAGCGTCTACCCGGGCATGATCGTCCACGGGCTCTTCAACGCAATCGCGCTCACCGTTGCCGTTTCGGGCAAACCGCCCGCGGATATCGTCCGCGCGTGCGCCACGGCCTGCTCTGCACTGTCGCCTTTCTGATCCTCGTCCCGGCGGCGAGCGGCGCGACCCCTGTGGTCACGATTCAGGTGAGCCCCGCGGCTGGACCGGCACCACTCACAGTGAGCTTTGTCGCAGCCGGCGACGCGAGCGCGTACCACTGGGATTTCGGCGACGGCGCTTCGGCCGAAGGTGCGACCGTCCACCACACGTATGCCGCCGGCCGCTGGACGGCAACCGTGACCGCCCGTTCGAGCACCGGCGAAACGGCGACGCAGACGACGATCGTCACCGCGTACGGCCTCACACTCGCGGTACCGAACCCGGCCAGGTACGGCCGGCGCGCTGTCTTCCAGGGGGCTTTGGTACCCGCTGAGGGCAATGTTGCCGTTACGCTGAACGGCCCCCGCGGCAAGCTCGCGACAGGCCGGACGCGAGCGGACGGCGCATACAGCATCGTCGCGCGGGTGCGACAGCCGGGCGCTTACGTCGCGACGACCGTGCGCGGATCTTCGACGCCCCTGGTCGTCCGAGTCGCACCGAAGCTCGTCACCAAGCTCGTGGGAAGCGGCATCCGCCGCAGCGCCTACTTCCTCGCGGCGCGATTGACACCGGCGGGCGCAGGCGGGCTCGCAGTGACGATCACCCAGGGCACCCGGACCCTGCTCGACCGCACCTTCGGGAACCACGTTCGCGTCAAGCTCGACACACGAGAGTTGACGAGCTTCGAGGTTCGCGTCGCGGCGGTTCCGAGCCCAGGCTACGTCGGTGTCTCGCGGATCCTGCACGCGAACGTCGTCCTGCCGCGGCTCACTCTCGGCAGCAGAGGCAGCGAGGTCGCCAGGCTCGGCAGCCGTTTGCGCCGGCTTCGCTACGCCGTCCCCTCTGAGCCGAGCTTCGACGGCCGGATGCTGGACGCCGTCTACGCGTTCCAGAAGGTGAATCGACTACCGAGGACCGGCGTCGTCGACGACCGCTTCTGGCGCGCTCTCGACAACCCGCGTCTGGCTCGTCCCCGGTTCGCCCGGCCTGCTTCCCACCTCGAGGTCAACAAGGGCCTCCAGGTGCTCTACGTCGTTCGTGGCTCACGCGTCGCGCTGGTCGTCCCGATCTCCACGGCGGGCGTTCCCGGCACCTATACCCCTGTGGGACGCTTCGCCGTCTATCGCAAGGTCGTCGGCTTCGACCCCAGTCCACTCGGGACGCTCTACGACCCGCTGTACTTCACCGGTGGCTATGCGATCCACGGGAACCCGTCCGTGCCGCCTTACCCTGCGAGCCATGGCTGCGTTCGTGTTCCGATGTGGATGGCGCCTTACCTCTTCCGTACGGTCGCGTTCGGGGAGACGGTCTACGTGTACTAGCGCCGCACTCGCCCTGCTCGCACTCACCGGCTGCTCTGGTCAAGCCAAGCCGGTTGCGTACACCGATCTGACCAGGCAGACCGGGCCGTTGGAGTTCACCCACATCACGAGTTACGTCTCGCACAACCGCTCCGCCTTGCTCGAGGTGTTGCAGCGGAACAACCCCGGGCTCCCGATCAAGCTTCCGCCGATCGACTTCACGCATCGCGAGGCATATCTCGTCGCCGTCGGCCCGCGGTCCAGCACGGGCTACGAGCTGGACATCCTGCGGGTGACGGACACCGGATCCCGGATCGTCGTCACCGTTCACGAGCGCACACCGTCGCTCGGCGATCCGGTCCGCGTCCGCGTGACGTACCCCTACCGGCTGATTACGCTCCCCCGAAGCGACAAGCCGGTCAGGCTGAAGTGGCCGGGACGACCATGAACGACGACCCCCTCATCCGCCAACTCCGACAGCAGATCTCGGATACCGACCGCGCGATCGTGGACTCGCTCAACGCGCGCCTTCGTCTCGTTGCGCGACTCAAGAGCTACAAGGAATCGCGGGGAATCGGCTTCCTCGATCCCGAGCGCGAGGAGTGGATGCTGCAGTACCTCCAGCGCGCGAATCGCGGCCCGTTGTCGAGCGAGGGGCTGAAGGAGTTCTTCGACGAGCTGCTCGACCTCACGAAACGCGAGGTCGCCCGCGGGGAAGACCCCGCCTAGTCGTCCTCGGGCTCCACGGCGAACTCGTCGGGCGTGACCTGGTCGAGGAACTGCTTGAACTCGGAGACCTTGGACTCGATCTCCTCCTCGGTCACCTCCTCGCCCTCGAACTCGATCGCGGACTCCTCGATCACGTCGTCTGCGGCGAAGATGGGTGCGTCCGCTCGAATTGCGAGCGCGATCGCATCGGAAGGTCGGGAGTCGACGTCGATCTCAGAGCCGTCGAGCTGCACGGTGATCTGCGCGTAGAAGGTGTTCTCACGCAGCTCGGTGACCGTGATGCGCGTCACCTGCGCACCAAGCTGCTCGAGCATGTCGGTGACGAGATCGTGCGTCATCGGTCGTGGTGTCGTTGCACTCTGCAGCTTCATCAGGATCGCGGCCGCCTCGGGATGGCCGATCCAGATCGGCAGGAACTTGTTTCCCTCGGCAGTCTTGAGGAGCACGATCGGCTGCTTGCCGACGAGATCGAAGCTCACCCCGTAGATCTGCATCTCCTGCATGGGCCCGCCCTGATGGTAGCTCAGGGGTCTCGAGGCGAAACCCCTGCAAGCGGCACCAGGACCTGCTCGCCGGTCTCGGAGTCCTCCAACTCGGCACGCCGGTTGGGCACGCTCATGGGCTCGAGCCCACGTAGCACGTAGGAACGACCTTCATAGGTAACGAGATCTCCGATTTTCATTGCCGCAGGGGAGGACGGGCGCCACTCTCCGCATCGGCACTCAGGTCACCCTGCGGTATCCCTTAGTCGGAGCGTTCCTTGAGCCGCCACTCGGCGACATCGCGGATGCTGACGATGCCGATCGCACGCTCGCCTGAGACGACCGGAATGTGACGGAAGCCACGCTGGATCATCGTCTCACCCGCTTCCTCGACCGACGCGTCCGCCGACATCGTCACGGGGTCGGGTGTCATCCACTCTCGCACCCGGGCCTCGCTGGAGTGCACACGGCCCGCCACCGCGCGCATCAGGTCACGCTCGGTGAAGATGCCGATCATCCGGCCGAAGTCCGAGACGACCACCGCGCCTACTTCCGCGGCGGTCATCTTCTCCGCCGCCTCGCCGATCGTGTCCGACGGCTCCACGGTCAGGACATCCGTTGTCATGACATCGCCCAGCGTCGTCATGCGCGCGAGCATAGGGCCAGACCCTGGCCTAGGCAAATTGCCGTGTCGGCCGGTGAGCCCGACTGACTGTGAAGACAGCGATCGCCCCGGTGAGGGTCGAGCCGCTCAGCCCGAGCGCGAGGTCGCCAAGTGTGTCCGTGTAAGCGGTCGTCAACTCGGGCGAGTTCCGGATGAAGGCGAAGTACTCGCCGATCTCCCAGAGGATGGCAGTGACTCCGCCGAAGCCGACCGCGATCGCAAAGAGCTCCGCCCGGTTGACATGCGTGCGGGCCAGTGCCGCGGCAACCGCTCCGGTTACGAGCGCCCAGTTCACGAAGTGGTTGGCGTCGTCCCACCAGTCGATCGTGTCGTACAGATCGAGCACGTTCCCGATCGTGTCGATCAGGAAGGGGAGGACGAAGAGGATGTCCGTGAGGTACGGGTAGGGCGGGCGCCGCCCGCGGGCAACCCAGATTGCCGGGACGAGAAACGCCGCAACCGAATACCCGCCGAGCCGCCAGCCGAAGGCCTTGCCGGCGAACCGCTCCAGTCCGGAAAAGGCTCCGAAGGCGAGCAGGACGACGAGCGCGAGCTTGACGGCGACATCGAGCCAGAAGGCCGGCGGGCGATTGCGCATGACGGAAAGCGTCCCACGCCGGGCAGTCGTTGCCGAAGAAACGGAGAGGCGGCCCGCCGGCCGCCTCTCCTCATGTCGCTTCCGAGAGGCCCGGCTATACGGTCTGTCGAGCCTGGCGCCGAAGCGTCAAGCCGGTCCCGGCGAGAGCGAGGGCGATCAAGACAGCCGACCAGAGCGGGAAGCCGGTGAACGGCAGTGTGCCTTTGCCGACGTTTGCGACCGACGACATGACGCCGCCCCGGCGAACGTCCTTGGCGCCGCCCTTGACCGCGCCGGCGACGGAGACCTTGCTGCCTGTCGTCTGCGGAGTGGTCGACGGCGGTGACGGATCTCCAGGCAACTTCGCAGGAGGCGTCTTGCTACCGCAGACGGTCTGGCCCTTGTTCTTCAGCGCATGCACATCCGGACCGCCACCGTTGCCGTGAGCCGAATGCCCACACGGGAGAACCTTGTGCGGCTGGCTGTTTCCAGGCCCGTAGAGGCTCGCCTCAGTGGACGCGCCGTGCCGGATCGCAATCTGGCCGGCGGTCTGCCCGTTGCCGTAGAGCTTGGTCGCGTTCGAGCCGGCAGCCGCCGAGACATTGTGGTCGGTCGAGCTCGACGGCTTCACTCCCGCTGAGCCACCGGATCCCGACTTCGCGTGCTCGGAGCCCGAGCCATTCGAGCCCGCCAAGTGGACGGCCGAAGCACCCGTCACCGGCGGCTCGTGCTCCTTCTTCACCTGGCCCGGAGCGTCAGCAGACTTCCCCGGCGTCGGAGACGCGGCAACAGGTGCCTCGGTGGTGGGGTTGCCTTGTCCCATGCCCTTGCCGTTCCCCGCGGCATAGGCGGGCCCGGCCAAAGCCGTGAGCACGACGAGCAGGAGAGCTGAGCCGATGATCGTTGCGGTTCTCATCTTCATCGCGTGGAACCTCGTTTCCGCAGAGAGGGACTTGGGTTCCGCGAGGATGAGCGAGCAAGTTCGCGGGCAACAGGCGGCGCGCAGGCGTATCGCCTGTCGGTTACCCGACTCGTCAACGTCGGCCAGCCGCGCGGGGCGACTTGTCGGCGCTCCTCTCGCCGGCGGTGAGAGCGGCTAGACTGGGCCGCTCTCGCGGGCGATTAGCTCAGTTGGTTAGAGCGCCGCTCTGATAAGGCGGAGGTCCGTGGTTCGAATCCACGATCGCCCATAGGAGCGTCAACCGAAAAGCATCTTCGTGGCGCGAAGCGCCCGACGTTTCGGTCAGTGGAGAACGCGCGTGCGCGCGAGATAGTCCTCGAGCGCCAGCAGGAAGCTCGAGTCCCTCGCCAGCTCCTCGAGCGTCCCCTTGGTCTCGTCGTCGAGGTCTTCGTCCCGCGCCAGCTCGGACAGGAAGCTGCCCATCTGCCCGTCGCGTGACAGCGCGGCCATGCGGAGGAAGATGCGCTTGGCCTCGTCGTCCTGGGAGATCGCCTCGAGAGACTCGATGTCGTTCAACCACAGCCCGACCATTTCACCCGTTCAACGCCTGGGCGGCGGAACGGGATACGGCTAGCCCGCGGCTCGTTCCAACGCCTCGACGAGCTCGGCCAGCTCGGTCTCGTCGGCGAATGCGATCTCGAGGCGATTCGCCGTGACTCGGCTCGAGAAGCCGGTGATGCGATCGGCAGCTGTCTTCGCCCGCGTGACGAGGGCGGGATCGAGCCTTGCCGCCTGCCGGCGTTGCTTCGTCTTGGCGCCGGCCCAGCGCGCAGCGCGCTCGGCGGCTCGAACGGACATTCCTTTCTGGACGATCTTGCGGGCCAGCGCTCGACGGCCCTCGTGGTCGGGCACAGCCAGGACGGCTCGCGCGTGACCCTCGGTGAGCTGGCCGCGCTCGACCATCTTCAGAACGTCCTCGGGCAGCTCCAGCAGACGCACGCGGTTCGACACCGCCGGCTTCGACTTGCCGACACGCTCCGCGAGCTCGCCGAGGGAGAGACCGAATTCGTCCAGGACGACCGCGAAGGCACGCGCCTCCTCGACCGGCGAAAGGTCCTCCCGCGCGACGTTCTCGACGAGGCCGAGCAGGAGCGTCTCGCGGTCGTCGGTCTCGCGGATGACTGCAGGAACCGTCTCGAGCTTGGCCTCGCGCGCTGCGCGCCAGCGGCGCTCGCCGGCGATCAGCTCGTAGCCGCCGGCCGTGCGCGGCCGCACGAGCACCGGCTGGACCACACCCTGGGCGCGCACGGAATCGGCGAGCCCGGCGCCGGCCTCCGAGTCGAAGCGGCGCCTCGGCTGCCGTGGGTTCGGATGGATCGCATCGACGGGCAGCTCGGCGAGCTCCGTCGAGCCCGCGCCCCCGAGCAGGACCTCGAGCCCGCGCCCTAGGCCTCGTCTCTCAGGAGCGGTCGACAAGCTCCATCGCCACCTTCCAGTAGGCGTCCGCGCCACGCGAGCGACGGTCATAGGCGATCGCCGGCAGGCCGTGACTCGGGGCCTCGGCGAGACGCACCGAGCGCGGAACGGTTGTGCTGAACACCAGCTCACCGAAGTGGCGGCGTACCTCCGCCTCGACGTCGGCCGAGAGCCTCGTTCGGCCGTCGACCATCGTGAGGAGAACGCCCCCGACTGCAAGGCGTGGATTCAGTCTCGCCTTCACGAGGTTGACGGAATGCACGAGTTGCGACAGCCCTTCGAGTGCGTAGTACTCCGCCTGTACCGGAATGAGGACACGGTCGGCGGCGGCAAGTGCGTTCACCGTGAGCGGGCCGAACGACGGCGGGCAGTCCAGGAAGACGTAGGAGTACTGCTCGGTTCCCGACGCAAGCGCCTGGCGAAGGTACGTCTCGCCGTCGGCGTGCTGCGTGAGCTCGACGGTGGCGCCTGCGAGCTCCGGCTTGGCCGGCACAAGGTGAAGGTTCGGGAAGCGCGTCGGCTTGGCGAGGTCGCGCAGCGGCGCGCCGTCGAGGAGGTCGTACGTGGACGTGCCGTTCGCTCGTTCTCCGAGCCCCGAGGTTGCGTTCGCCTGCGGATCGAGGTCGACCACCAGCGCGCGCTCGCCCGCTTCCGCGAGACAGGCGGCCAGGTTGATCGCGGTCGTCGTCTTGCCGACGCCGCCTTTCTGGTTCGCGAGCGCATAGACCATCGCCACGTTCGCCAGCGTACTCACGCCAACGGACGCTTCCGCGCGACGCCGGTCCTGCGCGGAAAGCCCTCCGGAGTGGGTCGGAGCTTCCGCAGGACGAACAGCCCGTCGCGCTCTTCGGTGAGCTCGCCGCCGAGCCGCTCCGCGACGCGGGCGACGCGAGCAGAATCAGCGCTAGGCCCTACCCATAGAACAGCGGCGCCGCCCGACCGGACGAGCGGCAGACACCACTCGGCCGCGACAGGTGGAGGCGACAGCGCCTTGGCAACCGCCACGCCGTAGACGTCAGGCTTCTGCTCCTCTGCCCGCCCCTGCAGCGCCCGTGCGTTGGGCGGCGCCCAGGTACGCAGGAACTCACACTTTCGACCGTTCGCCTCGAGCAGCGTCACCTCGCGCTTCGGGAGCGCGTGCGCGATCGGAATGCCCGGAACCCCGCCACCGGAGCCGACGTCGACGATCGGTCCTGGGAAATCCGCCACGAGCTCCACGCCACGGAGGGAGTCGTCGAGGAGCGTTCGACGCGCCTCCTCAACGTCCCTGATCGCGGTGAGACCCGGCGTGGCGACGAGTGCAGCCAGCCAGCGGCTCAGCCACTCGTCCGCCTCAACGCCCCGGGGGAGAGGAACCACTCATGCAGGGCGGACGACGACGAAACGGTTCGGCTCGGTGCCTTCGCTGGTCGTCTCCACGCCGTCGAACTCCTTCAAGCGCAGGTGCACGACCTTGCGCTCGACGGCGGTCATAGGCTCCAGCTCGACCGGCTCACGGTCGGCGAGTGCGCGCTCGGCAGAGCGAACGGCGAGCGACTCCAGGGTGGCGCGCCGGCGCTCCCGGTAGCCGGCAGCATCGACCACGACCTCCTTGCGGTCCTCGGGGTGCCGCCGCCACATGATCGCGTTCGCAAGGTACTGGACCGAATCGATCGTCTGCCCGTGCCTGCCGATCAGCATCCCGAGATCCGGCCCGGTGCACGAAGCGATGATCGCGTCGTCCTCTTCGGCGAGGTCGATCCTTGCCGACACTCCGATGCCTTCGACGATCCGCGTCACGAGTGCGCGCACCTCGGACGCAAGGTCGGTCTCGTTCGCCGGCTCCGCCCTTGCCACCTCGTCAGTCGAGACGCGCGCGATGACGCGGGCGGGCGTGAAGCCGACGCCGAGCAGGCCCCGTTCGCCCTCGGTCACGACCTGGAAGTGCACCGCTGATTTGTCGACGCCCGGGTGCTGCTTCTCCAACTCCCGGAGCGCCGCCCACTTGGCTTCGCCCACCGTCTCGCCTGCCGCCTCGACCTCGAGCTCCATCAGCGGCGGGCCTTCTTCTTGCGCTTCACCCGCCGCGGCTGGCCGCTGCTCGCCGGCTTCGGCGGCTCGGCCGGAGCGACTGCCTGCGCCTCGGCGGGCTGAGCGGCCTTCGGCGGCGTGCGCGAAGTCCGTTTCTGCGGCTCCGGCGCAGCCATTTTCGGGATGAGGCGTCGCGTGATCAGGCCCTGGCCGACCGTCCAGAGGTTCGTCGTCATCCAGTACAGCACCAGTCCGGTGGGGAAACGGATGATGAACGGGATGAACGCGAAGGGCAGGATCATCATCAGCACCCGCTGCGACTGCTGCATCGTCCCCGACATGAAGTACGTGGACGCGAACTGGCTGGCCACGTAGACCGTGATCAGTACCCACCCGGACCAGTGGGCATTGGCATGCTGCGCGATGTTGGGCACGAAGTGCAGCCAGGAAAGGTCGCCCGGCGGCGGATGCTTCGCGAAGTGCCGCAAGGTGTAGAAGAGGCCGATGAAGATCGGCAGCTGGGCGAGCAGCGGCAGGCATGACGCTGCCGGATTGATGTTGTTCTCCTTGTAGAACTTCATCAGCTCTTCGTTGAGCTTCTGGCGGTCGCCCTTGTACTTGCGCTGGATCTCCTTCATCTGCGGCGCATGCGCCTGCATGTTCTGCATCGAGTGGATCTGCTTGACCGTCAGGGGGACCAGCAACATCCGGACGATGATGGTCAGGCCGACGATCGCCCAGGCCCAGGGGAGCCCCAGCGTGTGGAGCCCGTTGAGGATGTGTCTGAGGAGATCCTCGAGTGGGGTGAGAATGCCGCCGACGATCACGTGAACACCTTCTGGTCGTGCGCGTAATCGACGCCGCCACGACTCCATGGATTGCAGCGGAGCAGGCGCCACACCGCCAGCACGGTTCCCTTGAAGAGCCCGAACTCCTTGAACGCGTCAATCGCATACTGGGAGCACGACGGGTGGTACTTGCACTGGTTCTCGCCCGCACCCAGGAGTGGCGCCAGCGCGAAGCGATACGCCCAGACGGCGGCAACTCCGGCGTACCTTATGTACCTCACGTCGGAAGCTCCCACTTCAGCGCTGACGGTCGGCGGCGCAGAGGCACCCGGGGGCAAGCCCACGCCTCCTGAGATCGGCATCGCCAGCGGCGCCTCACGCAGCCGCCTTGGACAGAACCTCGTCGACGCGCTCCTCGAGCCAGTCGAACCCGTTCGAGGCGACCGCCTCGGGTAGCCCCGGCCGGACGATCAAGACGTAGTCGCGGTCCGCCGGCAGCCGGTCAAGACGGGCGCGCCACACCTCCCGGAGCTGCCGCTTGATTCGATTGCGGACCACGGCATTGCCTGCGGCTCGCGGCACCGCCAGCCCAAGCCTCGGCTCCCCCGGATCGCTCTCACGCTCGAACCAGTACAGCACGAGGAACCGCGTCGAGGTCGAGCGGCCCTGACGGTAGACAGCATCGAAGTCTCGCGAGCGAGAGAGGCGGTTCCGACGTTGCACGGCTCTTGTGACGGCTACGCGGAGAGGCGCTTCCGGCCTCGCGCCCGGCGGCGCTTGAGGATCGCACGGCCCGCGCGCGTCGACATGCGCGCGCGAAAGCCGTGCTTGCGCTTCCGCCGTCGAACGTTGGGCTGGTAGGTGCGTTTCACGAGGTTGAAGAGGAAGAAAAGTGCCCCGAATCGAGGCGTGGCGGGCCAGTATAGATGAGCGTCGGTGCACAGGGTTATCCACAGCGTTGTGAAGGTGAAGTGCCTCCAAATATGACGAACCGTCACGCTTCCTCCACAGGTGTGGAGAGCAATGTGGAGTCGAAGAAATCCCTGCAAATCGGCTACATTTCATCCCCAGTTTCCACCGTTGTAGGTGCGGAAGGACGCTGCTATGCTCGCCGCTCCCTTGAGCCGGAGAGGAGTGGTAGCGCGGCGTGGATCGCCCAATTGAGCTGACTGCGGAGAACCTGTGGAACGAGGTCGCCGGTCGGCTCAAAGGGGCCCTCAACGAGACCACGTACCGGACCTGGTTCGCGGAGGCCGACGGCGCCGAGCTCTCCGACGACACCTTCGTCCTCGCGGTCCCGAACGACTTCACGCGCGAGTGGATAGAGGGGCACTTCCTGGGCCTGATCGGGGCTGCGGTTCGCGACGTGACGGGCCAGGAGCGGCGGGTTGCTCTGACCGTCACCGAGCGGATCCCAGCCGACATGCCAATTCCAGCCGAGGCTCCAAAGCACGCCGTGGCGGCCCCGGCGGACACCGGCATGAACCCCAAGTACACCTTCGACCTGTTCGTCATCGGCTCCTCGAACCGCTTCGCCCACGCCGCTGCGCTCGCGGTCGCCGAAGCACCGGCCCAGGCCTACAACCCGCTGTTCATCTACGGCGGCACCGGTCTCGGGAAGACACACCTGATGCAGGCGATCGCCCAATACGTCGCCGAGCACTCGAGCGACCTCTCGGTCCGATACGTGACGAGCGAGACCTTCATGAACGACTTCATCAACTCGCTCCGCGACAAGCGCATCGAGGGGTTCAAGCAGCGCTACCGCACCTATGACCTCCTGCTCGTGGACGACGTGCAGTTCTTCGAGCACAAGGAGCGCATTCAGGAGGAGTTCTTCCACACCTTCAACTCGCTCTACGAGGCGGGGTCGCAGATCGTCATGTCCTCGGACCGGCCGCCTCGCGACATCGCCACGCTCGAGGAGCGCCTGCGCTCGAGATTCGAGTGGGGCCTCATCACCGACGTCCAGCCGCCCGACCTCGAGACGCGCATCGCGATTCTGCGCAAGAAGGTGAAGACCGACGGAATCCACGTCCCGGATCCACAGGTGCTCTCGTTCATCGCCTCGCGGATCTCCACCAACATCCGGGAGCTCGAGGGAGCGCTCACGCGAGTGGTTGCGTTCTCCTCCCTCACCGGCCGCTCGCTTTCGGTCGAGCTCGCCGAGGACGTGCTCAAGGACGTCTTCCCACAGGGAGAGGCGGCGGAGGTCTCGATCCGGCGTATCCAGGAGCTGGTGTCAGAGCGCTTCCAGCTCTCGATGGACGAGCTCTGCGGCGACAAGCGCTCCCAGAACATCGTCTATCCCAGACAGGTGGCGATGTACCTCTCGCGCGAGCTCACGGACTCGTCGCTCCCGAAGATCGGCAAGGAGTTCGGCGGCCGCGACCACACCACCGTCATCCACGCGACCTCCAAGATTGCCCGCCTGATCCGTGAGGACAGGTCTGTCTACAACCTTGTGCAGGAATTGACCGCACGTGTGAAGCAGGTCCGCTGAGGAGCCGGCCCTGTTGACTCCACCCTTTTCTCCACCATCTGCATCCCCTGCCAGAATGGGTCAACCGCGGGACTGGAGCCCGGTCTCCACGGTCCCCACACCCCCTATGACTACAACGAGGTTTTCTTAAATGATTGAAACCAACACCATGGTGGGGGCGGGGATGAAGATCGTGACGCAGCGGGACGAGCTTGCGCAGAAGCTCGGGATCGTGGCGCGTGCCGTCTCGACCCGCGCCAGCGTGCAGATCCTGTCCGGCGTCCTGCTACGAGCCGAGGCCGGGCGCCTACATCTCGCCGCAACCGACATGGAGCTCTCGCTGCGCTCGTCCGTCGAGGCTCAGACCGACGGGGAAGGGTCGATTGTCGTCCCGGGGAGGTTGCTGGTCGATCTGGTGCGACTGCTTCCGGAGAACGAGGTGACGATCGAGCATCGCGCCGAGGAGAGCGTGGTGCACGTCACCTCGGGTTCCTCGACGTCGACACTCCACACGTACGCTGCGGAGGACTTCCCGCGCTTGCCTGACCTCGATGCGGTGGGGACGTTCACAGTCGACCGAGAGTCGCTGCTCGACACCGTGTCGCGTGTGGCACGGTCCGCCTCGCGCGACGAATCGCGTCCAGTGCTGACCGGGATCTTGGTGCGCTTCGAGGCCGGGAAGCTCGTGATGGCGGCGACGGACTCCTACCGGCTGTCGGTCAAGGAAACCGAGCTCAGCGGTGACATTCCGGAGCTTGAAGCGATCATCCCCGCGCGCGCGCTCGGCGAGCTGGCACGTATCGCGCAGGGGGGCGACACCGTGGAGCTCGGAGTGCAGGACAACCAGGTCGTGTTCGCTGCCGACGACGTGTGGCTGACGACGCGTCGTATCGACGGCCAGTTCCCGAACTACAAGCAGTTGCTCCCGGAGACGTTCGAGCACGAGGTGACGCTTCCGCGCAACGAGGTGCTCGATGTCGTCCGTCGAGTCGGAGTGATGGTGCAGCGCACGTCGCCGATCCAGTTGCGTTTCGCCGAGGGGGAGTTGACCGTCTTTGCGCGCACGCAGGACGTCGGCGAGGCGAAGGAGTCGCTGCCGGTGCAGTTCTCGGGTGATCCACTTGAGATCGGATTCAATGCGGAGTTCCTCCGCGAGGGCATCGAGTCGATCGGCGAGGACGAGATCCGGCTCCGGCTGATCTCTCCGCTTCGGCCGGCTGTGATCGAGGGGGGCGAGGACGACCCGACGTACTTGATCATGCCCATACGGTTGCCGGGGTGAGGGCGGTGCTGATAGGCGCCGAGGTGGAGGGGCCAAGCGAAGGCAGGCGGGCGCCCGGGCAAAGCCCGTGCACCCTCTCTGGTCGGCGCCGCAAGTCGGCGCCTCAGCCCGGCTGATCGTCGAGACGGTCTCGTTACGCAACATCAGGTCGTACGCCCGGCTCGAGCTCGAGTTGGAGAGCGGGCTCGTGCTCGTTGTCGGGCCGAACGGCGCGGGCAAGACGAACCTGCTCGAGTCGCTGCACGTCGGGACGCAAGGCTTCTCCCCGCGAACGCGCGCAGATGCGCAGCTCGTCCGGTTCGGTGAGCGTGCCGGCCGGATCTCGCTTCAGGGCCGACGCGGTGAGACGCCGGTGTCGGTAGAGGTGACCCTCGAGCTGGGTGAAGGCAAGAAGGCGAAGCTCAACGGCGCTGCGCTACGTGCAGCCGAACAGCTGCGCGCGGAGGTGGCGACGCTCGTGTTCACGCCCGACCGGCTGGCGGTGGTGAAAGGCGGACCTGCTGTACGTCGCGCATATTTCGATCGGATCATCGGCAGGCTCACACCGGCGCGTGCAACCGTCGCGGTTGATTACGCCGCTGCAGTTGCACAACGCAACGCTTCGCTTCGTCGTGCATCCGGCGGGTATTCGTCCCGCGACGCGATCGTCCCCTGGACTGAGCAGGTGGCGGCGTTGGGCCGCCGGCTCGTCGAGTTGCGTGTCGAGGTCGTGGCTTGGCTAGCGCCCGGCTTTGCGGCTTGCGCCGAAGGGCTCGGCCTGCCCGCCGCACGGATGAGGTACGAGGGAGAGCCGCCCACCGTCGAAGCGCTCGAGGCCCGGCTCGACCGTGACCTCGAGCGTGGCACAACAGGTCTTGGCCCCCACCTCGACGACGTCGTCCTGACGAGCGGCGCGCGGGACCTTCGCAGCTTCGGCTCCCAGGGAGAGCAGCGGCTGACCGTCCTGGCCCTTCTTCTCGCCGAAGCCGAGCTGATCGCCGCACACCGCGGCTTCGCTCCGCTCTTGCTCCTCGATGACGTTCTGTCGGAGCTCGATCCAGATCGCAGACGAGTGCTCGCCGGCCGTGTGCTCGAACATGGGCAGACGCTGATCACTGCGACGCAGCCCTCCTCGTTGCCCGTCAGGCCGGCGCAGCTGCTGGAGGTCTCGCCGGGAGTCGTCCGCGCAGCGTGATGGATCGCGTCGGCAACGATGTTGCGCGTGAGCTTGGCCGTTTCGGCCCCGCGTCCGGCCTGGCGCCGCTGCTGGATATCTGGCCGACGGCCGTCGGCGCGGAGATCGCTCGCAACGCTTGGCCGGCACGCCTCGCTCGAGACGGGACCTTGCACGTGCACGCGCGAGACTCGATCTGGGCGTTCGAGCTGACGGCCCGCGCAGATGAGATCCGCGGTCGGCTGGGTGGGCTCGCTCCGGCCCGGCTCTCGTTCGCGCCGGGACCTCTAGCAGAGCTCGCGGACGAGCAGCTGGAGTCGACCCGTCTACGACCTCGGAACCCGTCCGCGGAGCACGTCGCGAAAGCCGAGTCACTCGTACGAGGGATTCGTGACCAAGAGCTTCGCAAAGTGGTCGCAAAGACGATCGCTTTGAGCCTTTCAAACGACGGTAACGACCGCTCGTTTTGCTAGAATTCGGGGTGCCCGCAAGTAGGCAATTTGCAGGGCTTTTTTCATGGCTGAAGTGACCTATACGGCAAAGGACATCACGGTCCTCGAGGGCCTCGAACCGGTGCGTCTGCGGCCCGGCATGTACATCGGCTCGACGGGTGGGCGGGGGCTCCACCACCTCGTGTACGAGGTGGTCGACAACAGCGTCGACGAGGCGCTCGCGGGGCGGAACGACCGTCTCCAGGTGACGCTCCACCCCGATAACTCGGTGACCGTTCGCGACTACGGCTCCGGCATCCCCGTCGACCAGATGGAGGACCAGGGGATGTCTGCGTTGACGGTCGTGCTGACGAAGCTCCACGCCGGCGGGAAGTTCGGCGGCGAGGATGCGGCCTACAAGGTGTCCGGGGGTCTGCACGGCGTCGGCGTCTCGGTGGTGAACGCACTCTCCGAGTGGCTCGTCGCGGAGGTCCGGCGTGCCGGCAAGGTCTACCGCCAGGAGTTCACTCGCGGCGTCCCGAACGGCGACGTCGAGGTGGTCGGGAAGACCGAGAAGGACGACACGGGCACAACGATCATGTTCCTGCCCGACCCCGAGATCTTCGACGAGGTCGAATTTTCGGCCGAGACGCTGCAGCAGCGCTTGCGCGAGACGGCGTTCCTGACTCGCGGGCTGCGCATCGTCCTGACCGACGAGCGTGCCGGCGGCGAGACGGTCGAGTTCCATTACGAAGGCGGGATCCGCGATTTCGTCGCGCACGTCAACTCGACGAAGGACGCGATCCACAAGCGCATCGTCTTTTTCGAGGGCGAGAACGAGCAGGGCCAGGTCGAGGTCGCGATGCAGTGGAACGGGTCGTACCAGGAGTCGGTCTACACCTTCGCCAACAACATCAACACACACGAGGGTGGCTCGCACCTCTCGGGCTTCAACGCTGCGCTGACTCGCACGCTCAACAAGTTCGCGCGTGACATGGGCCTGCTGAAGGAGAAGGAAGAGAATCTCGAGGGCGACGACGTACGCGAAGGTCTCGCAGCAGTCGTCTCTGTGAAGCTTCAGGACCCGCAGTTCGAAGGTCAGACCAAGACGAAGCTCGGCAACCCCTGGGTGAAGGGCTTCGTCGAGTCGACCGTCAACTCGAAGCTGTCGGAGTTCCTCGAGGAGAACCCGACCGACGCGAAACAGATCATCACGAAGGCGATCTCCGCGGCCCGCGCGCGCCAGGCTGCTCGAAAGGCGCGGGACCTGACGCGACGCAAGGGGGCGTTCGGCGGCGAGATCGCCAAGAAGTTCGCGGACTGCCAGGTACGCGATCCCGAGCTCGCGGAGCTGTTCATCGTTGAGGGGAACTCTGCCGGTGGCGCGGCGAAAGACGCGCGCGACAAGACGAATCAGGCGATCCTGCCGCTGCGCGGAAAGATCATCAACTCGGAGAAGAACCGCATCGACAAGGTGCTCTCGAACGCCGAGGTGCAGCTGCTCGTACAGGTCATCGGCACCGGCATCGGTGACGAGTTCGACATCGCCAAGCTCCGCTACAACCGGATCATCGTGATGACGGACGCCGACGTCGACGGCGCTCACATCCGCACGCTCGTCCTGACGTTCCTCTACCGGCACATGCCCGAGCTCTTCGAGCGTGGGCACGTGTACATCGCGGTGCCGCCGCTCTACCTCGCGCGACTGGGGAACCAGCAGAACTATCTGGAGAAGGACTCGCAGCTCGAGGAGCTGCTCGTGCGCGAACGCTTCGGCGACCTCGAGATCACCGGCCGCGACAACGCTGCTGTGAAGTTCACCGCTGCTCGCTACGCGCGGTTCGCACGCACGCTCACCGAGTACGTTGGGTGGGCAGCCCGTCTGCGCTCCGACTTCGGTCCGCAAGCGGCGGACTTCGTGCTGGCGCATCGCCTCGTCGAGTCGGATGCGTCTTCCGTTGCCGACGCGGTGAAGGCGATCGACGGCGCCGGCCCGAACGGCTACAGGCTGGAGCCCGAGGTGCAGGACGAGTCACTGCGAGTGCGCGTGACCGAGGTCGAGACGAGCGCGATGCAGAACATTGTGGTTCCCGCCGAGATGTTCGCCTCGCCGATCTACGACCGCGTTCGCAAGACCTACGCGAAGCTCGGGGAGACCGTCGGTGCGCTGCCGCCCTTCACGCTCAAGTATGGCAAGCAGTCGGCGGAGGCGCTCACCTTCGAGGAGTTGCGGAATGCTGCAATGACGCTCGCGAAGAGTGGGATCCAGATCACGCGCTACAAGGGCCTCGGCGAGATGAACCCGCCCGAGCTGTGGACGACGACGATGGACCCGGCCCGCCGCATGCTGGTCCGCGTCGACGTGGAGGACGCCGCGGCGGCCGATCTCTGGTTCTCGCGCCTCATGGGCGACGAGGTGGAGCCGCGCCGGCTCTTCATCGAGCAAAACGCGCTGGACGTCAAGAACCTGGATGTGTAACCCGCAGAAAATGCTCCGCATTTTCCGCCGAGCGAGAGAGATCTTCGCTTCGCTCGATGGAGTTTGAGCTATGAGTGACCTGACCCCAGAGCCGCTCGGCGCCGGCCGCGTCGAGACCCGCGAGCTCGACCAGGAGGTCCGCACCAGCTTCCTCGACTACGCGATGAGCGTGATCGTCAGCCGTGCGCTGCCCGACGTTCGCGACGGGCTCAAGCCGGTCCATCGCCGTGTGCTCTACGCGATGCACGAGGCGGGGCTGCAGCCGAACCGTCCCACACGCAAGTCGGCGCGTGTCGTCGGCGACGTGATGGGCAACTACCACCCGCACGGCGACTCCGCCATCTACGACGCCCTTGTCCGGATGGGGCAGCCGTTCTCGCTTCGGTACCCGCTCGTGGACGCCCAGGGGTACTTCGGCTCGATCGACGGCGACCCGCCGGCTGCGATGCGCTACAGCGAAGCGCGGCTTTCGCGCATTGCCACGGAGCTGTTGCGCGACATCGACGCCGACACCGTCGACTTCCAGCCGAACTACGACGAGTCGCGTCGTGAGCCGTCGGTTCTTCCTGCGCGCTTTCCGAACCTGCTCGTCAACGGTTCCGCCGGTATCGCGGTCGGCATGGCGACGAACATCCCGCCGCACAACCTGGGCGAGGTCATCGACGGGATCGTTGCGATGATCGACGACCCGGATATCGACGTGGAGCGCCTGTCGAAGCACGTGAAGGGACCCGACTTTCCGACCGGAGGCTCGATCATCGGCCGCGGCGGTATCCGCGACGCGTATCGCTCCGGCCGCGGGCGCATCGCGGTTCGCGGACGCGCGCATATCGAACAGCTGCGCGGCGGCAAGAGCGCGATCATCATCACCGAGCTTCCCTACGGCGTGCGCAAGGCCGGCGAGGGCGGGGTGATCGAAAAGATCGCCGACCTGGTCAAGGCGGGAACGATGACGGAAGTCCCGATGTCCGATGAGGCGCTCCAGGACCACTCCGACAAGGAGGGCATGCGCATCTACGTCGAGCTGAAGCGCGAGGCAGTGCCGCAGGTCGCGCTGAACAAGCTCTTCAAGCTGACTCCGCTGCAGACGACGTTCGGGTACAACGCGGTCGCGCTCGTCGACGGCGTCCCGCGGACGCTGTCGCTCCTCGAGCTGATCCGCCACTACCTGGACTACCAGCGTGATGTCGTCACGCGCCGCTCGAAGTACGAGCTGCGCCAGGCGGAAAAGCGTGCCCACGTCCTCGAGGGGTACCTCGAGGCGCTGGAGCACCTCGACGAGGTGATCGCGCTGATCCGCGCCGCGGCGGACACCGACGCAGCGCGCGCAGGGCTGATCAGCACGTTTGACCTCAGCGAGGTTCAGGCGCAGGCGATTCTCGATCTGCGGCTTTCGCGCCTGACGAAGCTCGCGCGCGACGAGATCCAGACGGAGTACGACGACCTGCAGGAGCGAATCGCCGAGCTTCGGACCATTCTCGGCGACCCCGCGCGGATCGACGGCGTGGTCAAGGACGAGCTGCTCGAGCTGAAGCAGATCTACGGCAAGAGCGACGACCGCCGCACCGAGATCGTGCAGGCGGAGGACGAGCTCGAGCTCGAGGACCTGATCGCGGAAGAGGACATGGTCATCGCGATCACCCGCTCCAACTACATCAAGCGGCTACCGGTGACGGCGTATCGGGAGCAGCGGCGGGGCGGCATCGGCGTGATGGGGATGGACCTCAAGGACGACGACTACATCGAGCACCTCTTCGTCGCGTCGACGCACGACTACATCCTCTTTTTCACCAACGTCGGCAAGGTCTACCGCCTGAAGGTGCACGAGCTGCCGCTCGGCTCGCGGCAGTCCAAGGGCCGCGCGATTCAGAACCTGCTGCCGTTCCGGCAGAACGAGCAGGTGCGCGCGGTCATCCAGACGCGGAACTTCGAGGAAGCCGAGTACCTCGTCTTCGCGACGAAGAAGGGCGTCGTGAAGAAAACGCGTCTGGCGGCCTACAACACGCCGCTGCGATCGGACGGAATCATCGCGATCAAGATGCGCGAGGGGGACGAGCTGATCGGCGTTCGCCACGCGTCGGGCAATGACGACGTCCTGATGGTGTCCCGCAAGGGGCAGGCGATTCGCTTTCACGAGACCGACGTCCGGCCGATGGGCCGTGACGCTTCGGGCGTGCAGGGCATGCGCTTGCGCGACGGGGACGAGGTGATTGCCGTGAACATCGCGCACGACGACGCCGACGTCCTGGTGGTGACCGAGAACGGATACGGCAAGCGGACTCCCGTGCGCGACTATCCCGTGAAGGGCCGCGGCGGCCTCGGCGTCAAGACGGTCCAGCTGACGGAAGCGAAGGGGCAACTCGCGGGCTCACGTGTTGTTCGTGACGGCTACCAGGTGATGCTCATCTCCGACGGTGGGACGGTCATCCGGATGCCCGTCGTCGGCATCAAGCGCTCGGGCCGTTCGACTCAGGGGGTCATCGTCATGCGACTGCGCGAGGGCGAGCACGTCTCGACTCTCGCTCCGGTCGTCGAGCCCGCCGAGGACAAGAACGGTGCAGCACCTGAGCCGGAACCTGTCCTCGAAGCCTGAACTGGGCCCACAAACCTCCGCAATGCGCGTCCTTGAAGCGGGCAGATTTTGAAGAAACCCCTTCCCGATCAGGAAAAAGAGCGGTATACCTTTGAAACAAGGGGTACCTCCGGACCGGAAGACGAGGACGACATGGCAGCCAGTCGACAGGTAGACCTTCTCGAGCCCATCGACCTTGCAGAGCATCTCGGCAAGGTCGAGCTCTATCTCGGGCAGGTCTGCCAGATCGCGGGCATCTCGAAGATGCAGCTCGATTACTGGACGAACAAGGCCCAGATCCCGACGAAGGGCAAGAAGCAGCGGATCTACGACATCGACGCCCTCGAGACGGTCATGCTCATCAAGCAGGCGAAGGACAAAGGCCTCAACCTCGGCGCCGCCATCGACGCTGCACGTCGCTTCCGCGAGGTCCACGCCGAGTCCGGACCTGACGGCGCGCCGGACCTCTAGGCTCCGCGCAGTCTCGTTGCCGCCTCCTCCGGAGGCACGGTGTTCACGAAGATCTCGGCTCCGAGCTCGAGGCCCGCGAGGACCGTGAGGCGCGGGAACAGCACGAGCCGCCAGTCGTCGCGGCCGGCTTCGAGCCACGCATTGAGTGGGGCGGCCCCCTCGAGCTCGTGCAGGCGGCGGACGATTCTGGCCAGAAGCCGCAGCGCCGGCCCGAGCTGCGGGCTGGTCAGCGCGTCCGCGTCGGCATCGACGGGCGCTACGACTGTCTCATAGGGGACCCGGCTTGCCCACGGGCAGACCGCGGCGACCCCGTCCTCCTCGAGCACCGCGTCGCCGCGCGGCCGCTCTCGGGTGCGGGGCCGACCAGGTAGCCATACGAGCTGAGAGTGGGAGTGTGGGAGGCTCGCGCCCGCCTCGCGGCCTTCGTTGACGAGAGGGAAGACGTGCCCGGGCTCAGCGTGTGCGCGGCGACGCCAGGCTTCGGCGACTAGGTCGAGCTCCGCGTCTTTGAGCTCTGCGATCGACCGCACGTGCCGCCGGCTGTGCACGACGACCTCCTGGCGCTCGAAGGCGGGATAGAGATTCGGGACGACGCGCACGCTCCAGTCGTCGTCCTCCGGGAGGACGAGCGTCTGCGGGGGCGTCTTGTA
>JBKPEC010000180.1:0-6794 GCA_046728195.1 Actinomycetota bacterium | reverse complement strand
CGGCGCATCCTCGCGCGATCCGAGCGCGAGACGGTCGCAAGGTCGACGCCGTCCACGAGCACCTCGCCGCTTGACGGCTCCTCGAGGCTGCCGGCAATCGTCAAGAGCGTGCTCTTGCCGGAGCCGCTCGGGCCCATGACGGCCAGGAGCTCGCCGCGCTCCACCGACAGGTCGACGTCGCGGAGCGCGTGCACCTCCGTCGCTCCCGAGCCGTAGATCTTCGACACCTGGCGTAATTCGAGTGCGTTGGTCATTGCGACACCTCCGTCGCATGGGTTGATTCGGGTTCGTGTGAGAGGGGGAGCTCCGGGCCCGATGGAGCCGACCGCCGCTGGTGCAATCGGACGTCGGCGGCATCGAGCCAGCGCACGATCGCTTCGAGCCGGAACAGCTCAGCGTCGGCAACGAGTGCAAGCGGCACATCGTCTTCCGAAGCGGCAGCCTTGATCCGGGTGTAGCGCTGCATTACTTCGACCACGTGCCGGCGATGCACCTGCAGGATCTCGTGGACGTCGATCTCGGGAACCTGCAGGGCGACGAGCACCTTGATCACCAGTTCGTCGCGCGGGGGAGGGACGAGCTGCGGTGGAGTCCGTAGCCAGTCGGCGAGCTCTCGGGCGCCGGCCGGGGTAATCCTGTACAGCTTCTGCGAGCGCTCGCTCTCGCCGTCGTCGGACTCGACGAGCCCGTCGCGATCGAGGCGCTGAAGGGTCGTGTAGACCTGACCCACGTTCAGCGGCCAGACCTCGCCGGTCCTCGACTCGAATTCGCTCTGCAGACGGAGCCCGTACTTCGGCCCCTCACTCAGGAGGGCTAGAAGGGCGTGCGGGACACTCATGGCGGGCTGGAACCTCTGTGCATACTTGGTAGTATACTGAGTAGAGCCAAGACCACGCAAGCCCGCGGCCCACAGTTCGACCTCCGAGGACGGGTTAGTCCTCGGCGTCCAGCTGGGCGATCAGGGCCGGCGAGCCCGCGAAGACGTGCGTGACGGTCGGCGGCACGATCGCGTCGCCGACCCGCCTGGCCTCCTCGGTGGTCGTCCGCTTGGTGTCGGTCATCTCGTGCTGACAGGGACGATTCGGCGCGCGCGGCTGCGCGCGGCCTCCTCGAGTTGGGTCTGCGCGTTGATGGTGCCGGCCGGCGGCGGAGGATGCCAGATGCCGTCGCCGTCCAGCTCCCACGCCAGCGTGTCATCCATCATGAGTACGTCCAAGATCTCGTCGAGCCGGCTGCGAAGGGCCGAGTCGCGTATGGGGGCGAGCACCTCGACCCGCCGGTCGAGGTTTCGTTCCATGAGGTCCGCGGAGCCAAGCAAATACGTCGCCTCGGGGCCTTCGCCGAAGCGATAGATCCGCGAGTGCTCGAGGAAGCGTCCGACGATCGAGCGGACGGTGATTCCCTCGGAAAGACCAGGTACGCCTGGTCGCAGGCAGCACATGCTGCGAACCACGAGGTGGATCCGGGCACCGGTCTGTGACGCGTCGTACAGCGCGTCGATTACCTCGGGGTCGACGAGGCTGTTGAGCTTCATCGTGATCTGTCCCTCCGGCGATGCCTGCGCCCGAATCAGCTCGAGAAGCCCTGGGCGTAGTCCGGAGGGCGCAACCAACAGCGCCCGGAAGTGTTCCTGGCGGCTGTACCCGGTGAGAAGATTGAAGACGTCGGATACGTCGGCCGTAATCTCGGGATCTGCGGTTAAGAGCCCCAGGTCTTCGTAAACGGCTGCCGTCTCGGGGTTGTAGTTACCGGTGCCGATGTGGGCGTAGCGTCGGATGCCACCGCCTTCTCTGCGAACGGCAAGACAGAGCTTCGCGTGCGTCTTCAATCCGACGACGCCGTAGGCCACATGGATCCCCGCGTCCTCGAGCTGCTGTGCCCACGCAATGTTGGCCTCTTCGTCGAAGCGGGCCTTCAGCTCGACGATGCAGACGACCTGCTTCCCTTCTCCCGCCGCCCGTATGAGTGCCTTCATGATCCCGGTCTCGTCAGCAGATGTTCGATACAGCGTCTGCTTGATCGCCAGCACGTCGGGGTCGCGTGCCGCACCTTCGATGAACGCCTCCACCGAGGTGTCAAAAGACTCGTAGGGATGCTGCACGAGCAGATCGCCCTCGCGGATCACGTCGAAGAGATCGTGCGCCCCCGAATCGTCGACGGACACCAGCCTCGCCGGGGTGACGGGCTTCAAGGGCTCCTCCTTGAGCTCGGGCCGGTCGAGCCCGGCGATCGACCAGAGGCCCCCCAGCGCCAGCAGCCCCTGTGTGCAGTCGACGTCGCTTGCATCGATCCGGAGCTCGCGCGTCAGCCAGTGGAGCGTTTCATCCGACATGGACGGATCGACTTCGAGCCGCACGACGATCGGAGAGCGCCGCCGGCGCACGAGAACCGACTCGACCGCAGCAACCAGATCCTCGCCGCCCTCGAGGTCGATATCGAAGTCGGTGTTGCGCGTTACGCGGAATGGAGAGTGCTCGACGATCTCCATGCCCGGGAAGAGCGTGGAGAGATGCCGCGCGATCAGTTGCTCCAGTGGCACGAAGCGTTCTCCGTCGGGGAGGACGAAGAAGCGGGGCAGCGACTGGGGCACCTTGACTCGCGCGATCCGCCGAGTCAGCTCCCCGGGTGCCCGAACGACGACGGCGAGATTGAGTGAGAGGTTCGAGATGTACGGGAAGGGATGAGCAGGGTCGACGGCCAGGGGCGTCAGGACCGGGAAAAGCTGCTCGTCAAAGAGCTCGTCGAGAAACGCCTGGTCGTCGGCGTCGAGGTCGCCCCAGTCCGAGAGTCGTATCCCCGCGGCGCCGAGGTCGGGCACGAGCTGGGAGGCGAAGCTCTGATCTCGCCTCGCGCCAAGCTCGCTGACCCGTGCGTTGATCTTGGTCAGCCGGTCTTGCGCAGTCTCGTCTTCCGAGCTGCTGGAAGGAAAACCAGCTTCGAGCCGCACTCTGAGGCTCCCGACGCGCACCTGGAAGAACTCGTCGAGGTTGTCGCTGAAGATCGCGAAGAACTTTGCCCGCTCGAGAACGGGCAACGCCCGTTTATTGGCCAAGGCAAGAATTCTCTCGTCGAAGTCGAGCCATGACGCTTCACGATTGAGAAAGCGACCAGGTGAACGCTCCTTCGCGACCGACAGTCGAGCGGCGTCCGGATCAGCGGGAGCGCCGGTCGGCGCCCTGAACTCGTTGCTCTCCACTTCAATCAGGATAGTTCAATACCCAGGCAGTCCACGCCTTACCTCGCCGAATTGTCAGGCCGGCGGTCAGCGGGAGAATCGGCGAATGTTCTGAGGATGTGCGGAAACGTCGTAGTCGCCGGCTCTGCTGGGGCCGGGACTCGGCGGGTTGCGGTGACCCTGCGCCGCCGCACTACCATCGCTACATGAGCCCGGTACGGCCAAAGGTCGAGGTTGTCGGCCGAAGGCTGGACGCCGAGCACTACCGTCTCCGCGATTTCCTCACCCGGATCGCGCAGCCGTACGAGTGGCACGAGGCGGGGTCTGCTGAGGCCGACAGTCTGCTCGATCGTCTGGGACTGGTCGATGCCGCCCTGCCGGTCGTCGTCGACGGCGATCTGAACCTCACCGCGGCGACCGTGGAATCGCTTGCCGTGGCGTGGGGCGGCCTGCGGCCGGCGAAGCGGGCGCACTACGACTTCGTCGTCATCGGTGCGGGGCCGGCGGGTCTCGCCGCCGCCGTCTACGCCGCTTCCGACGGCCTCTCGACGCTCGTCTGCGATCGAGACGTACCGGGAGGCCAGGCGTCGTACGCGACGATGATCGAGAACTTCTTCGGCTTCCCGGACGGGATCGGCGGTGCCGAGCTCGCACGTTTGGCCGGTCGGCAGGCGGAGCACTTCGGCGCGGAGCTGATGCCCCTGCGCGGCGTCCAGGGCAGCAGGCTGAAAGACCACGACGAGCCGGTCGAGCTGATCCTCGAGGACAACTCCGAGGTGACCGCGTCGGTTGTGCTGGCGGCCCCCGGCATGGACTGGACACGGCTCGACCTCGAGGGCATCGACGACCTGATGGGCCACGGCGTCTACTACGGAGCAGGCCGTAGCGAGGCAGCGCAGTGCTCCGGACAGAGCGTTGTGGTCGTGGGCGCCGGTAACTCCGCCGGCCAAGCTGTCCTCAACTTCGCGAACCAGGCGGCCCGTGTGACCATGCTCGTCCGCGGCGACCGACTCAGCAAGAGCATGTCGGCCTACCTGATCGACCGAATAAAGCGACATCCGCTGATCGACGTCCATCTGGAGACGCAACTGACCGGGCTGCACGAGGACGGAGACAGGCTGACCGCGGTGACCTTCGCCGATGGCGGCGGCACGGCCGAGACGCGTCCCATCGACGCCGTGTTCCTTTGCGTAGGGGGAAGTCCGCACACTGAGTGGTGCCCGCGCGAACACGTGCTCACCGACGGCGCCGGCTACATCCTGACGGGACAGGATGTTCTCGCGGCGGGCGCGCCGCGTCCCGAATGCTGGCCGCTCGAACGGGATCCATTCCCGCTCGAGACGAGCCGCGTCGGGCTCTTCGCCGCGGGTGACGTGCGCCACGGGTCGACGAAGCGCGTGGCCGCCGCGGTCGGCGAAGGCTCGATGGTTGCGTCCCTCGTTTTCAATCGCCTTGCCGAGCTCGGCGTCACGGTCTGAGCTCGTCCGCGCGCTCGAGCACGCCCGGGTGCGAACCGAGGCGCTGCTGGATCCGCTCTCGGACGAGCAGTTGACGCGTCAGTTCTCGCCGCTTCAGTCGCCGCTCGTCTGGGACCTCGCCCATATCGGGAACTTCGAAGAGGTTTGGCTCTTGCGCCGCGTTGGTGGGAAGAAGCCCGTGTTACCCGAGTACGACCGCCTCTACGACGCGCTCGCGCACGAACGCGAAGAGCGCGGACGATTGCCGATCCTGGCGCCGGAGGAAGCCCGTGCCTACGTGAGTGAGGTTCGCGACGCCGTGCTCGAACTTCTTCCCGAACTCGCGCTCGAGAACGGGAACCCGTTGCTCCACCGCGGATTCGTCGTCGGACTGGTCGTGCAGCACGAGCTTCAGCACACCGAGACGATGGCCCAGACCATCGAGCTCGCGGGACTGCCCGCACCCGCCCCTGCAGGACCTCCCCAGGTCGAGGCGAACGGCGATGTCCTTGTTCCGGGCGGCTCCTTTACGCTTGGCTCGGCGGACCCGTGGGCATACGACAACGAGTTGCCTGCACATCCCCTCGAGCTGTCCGCGTTTCGAATCAACCGCGCGCTGGTGACGAATGCTGAGTACGCGGCGTTCGTCGACGCGGACGGCTATCGCGACCGTGATCTCTGGAGCGACGAAGGGTGGGCGTGGCGGGAGCAGGAAGGGGCGGAGCCTCCGGTCCGCTCGGAGGCGCCGCGCGCTCCCATCCAACACGTGTCGTTTCACGAGGCCGAGGCGTTTTCGCGCTGGGCCGGGAAGCGATTGCCGACCGAGACGGAGTGGGAGAAGGCGGTGAAGACGGTCGGCAACGAGCTGGAGCACGCCAGCGGAGCCGTGTGGCAGTGGACGGCCTCCTCATTCGACGGCTATCCCGGCTTCCGCGCGTTTCCGTACGCGGAGTATTCCCAGCCCTTCTTCGGCGAGAGCTACAAGGTGCTGCGCGGCGGCTCGTGGTTCACCGATCCGCTGGTTGCACGTCCCACCTTCCGGAACTGGGATCTTCCGCAGCGCCGGCAGATCTTCTCGGGCATTCGCTGCGCGAGCGATGAGTAGCAGACTGGCGGCAGACCGGCGCCCGAGTCTCTACGAGGCCACGTTCCGGAGTCTCCAGGCCGCCTCGAAGGAGCTACCGACGGTCTGGCTCTACGACGAGCGCGGCTCGAGACTGTACGAGGAGATCACGCGCCTGCCCGAGTACTACCTGCCGCGGCGCGAGCGCGAGATCCTGCGAGCGCGCTCGTCGGCGATCGCAACTCGCACGCAGGCGCGCACGCTCGTCGAGCTTGGAGCGGGGAGCGCGACGAACACGCCCTTCCTCCTAGAGGCACTCGCCGGCCGGGGGACACTCGAGCGCTTCGTTCCGCTTGACGTGAGCGAGGAAGTGCTTCGCGCGAGCGCACAGGCGATTGCGGCGACGTACCCGCGGATCCTCGTGGAGCCGATCGTCGGTGATTTCGAGCGCGACCTCGACGCCCTGCCGGGTGGCGGTCGTCGGCTCATCGCCTTGCTTGGAAGCACGGTCGGCAACCTCCGTACCGGCCAGAGGAGCGCGTTCCTCAGAACGCTCGCGAGCGACCTCGCCGAGGACGATGCGTTCCTCGTCGGCGCCGACCTCGTCAAGGACGTCGCCCGACTGCAGGCGGCGTACAACGACGCCGGCGGCGTGACCGAGGCCTTCGTTCGCAACGCACTCGACGCGGTCAACGGGGAGCTCGACGCGACATTCGACCAGGGGCGATTCGCGTACGAAGCGCGTTGGGATCCAGAGCACGAGTGGATGGACATCGGCCTCCGCGCTCGACAAGCCCATTCGGTGTCGATCCCTGGTCTGGAGCTCGAGGTTTCGTTCGCGGAGGGCGAACCCCTTCGAGTCGAGGTCAGCTCGAAGTTCCGCCGTGCGCAGTTGGAGACCGAGCTGAGCCGCGCGGGACTTCACGTCGAGTCGTGGTGGACCGATCGCGGGGGCGACTTCGCCGTCGCGCTCGCGTTCCCAGTCACCTAGAGAGAGGAGAAAGCATGTCTGGAACCGCCCCGATCTGCACCCACCTCGATCAGATCGAGGTGACTGAGCTTCCGGAACACATCGAAGGCTGCGAAGAGTGTCTGAAGA
>JBKPEC010000179.1:0-15272 GCA_046728195.1 Actinomycetota bacterium | reverse complement strand
CTTTATGGCATCCGATCTCGATCTCCGGCTATCACATCCGCGAGGCCGGTTCGACCGCTGCGCAGGAGCTCGCGTTCACGCTCGCCGACGGGTTCGCGTACGTCGAAGCGGCCCAGGCGAGAGGGCTGGACGTCGACGACTTCGCACCTCGCCTGTCGTTCTTCTTCAACGCGCACCTCGACTTCTTCGAGGAGATCGCCAAGTATCGCGCGGCTCGTCGCATCTGGGCGCATGAGTTGAAGGAGCGGTACGGCGCTAAGAACCCGCGCTCGTGGTTGATGCGCTTCCATACGCAGACCGCCGGCGTCTCACTCACTGCCCAGCAACCCGAGGTGAACATCATCCGCACTGCGCTCGAGGCGCTGGCCGCAGTCCTCGGCGGGACGCAGTCCTTGCACACCAATTCGTTCGACGAGGCACTCGCCCTACCGACGGAGAACGCTGTTCGCCTCGCGCTTCGCACCCAGCAGGTGATTGCGCACGAGACCGGGGTGGTCAACACGATCGATCCACTCGGAGGCTCGTACTACCTCGAGGACCTGACGAACCGGCTCGAGGCCGAGGCGTACGACTACTTCGACCGGATCCGGAAGCTGGGTGGGGTCATTCCGGCCATCAAGGAGAACTTCTTCCAGCGCGAGATCGCCGAGGCCTCCTTCCGGTACCAGCACGAGGTCGAGCAGAACCAGCGCATCGTCGTCGGCGTCAACCGGTACGTGCACTCCGACGAGCAACCGCTCGAGATCCTCCGGATCGACCCGGCACTCGAAGCGAAGCAGATCGGGCGTGTCCACGCTCTGCGCGCTCGCCGCGACTCCGCGCAGGTCGAAGCCGCGCTGGCACGGTTGAAGGAGGACGCTGAGCACGAAGGCCGGAATCTGATGCATCCGATCGTCGAGGCCTCGAAGGCCT
Organism: Actinomycetota bacterium; assembly: GCA_046728195.1. Classification (GTDB taxonomy): domain Bacteria; phylum Actinomycetota; class Thermoleophilia; order Gaiellales; family Gaiellaceae; genus 3-1-20CM-4-69-9. The sequence continues at coordinate 14,360 of JBKPEC010000179.1, read as the reverse complement.
ACGTGACGATGGGGGAGATGTGCGACGCGCTGCGAGACGTTTGGGGCGTGTGGCGTGAGACACCTGTGTTCTGACCGTCGGGGAAACCTCCCGGTTTCCCCGAACACCTTCCACCGGTCCGCTTCGCGGACGGGCGCTACGCGCCGGCGTGAGACACCTGTGTTCTAGCTTGCTTGGCGCTTCGCTAGCTGACCCCGGCTTTCCGAACGCGCGAAAATGTGCAAGGGTTTTTGGGTCTGCGGCTGTACATCGGTCCTCTGCTCTTCCTGGCCCTCACCGGCGGGCTGGCCGCGCACGCCGCTGCGGCGCCTACGCCCACGCTCTTCCGTCTGACGGTCGTCGGCAGCGCCCACGACGAGTGGACGTTCTCCGCCGCGCCCGTCACGGAGGGTGAATGCAGACGCACCGACACCTCTGAGGGAGTCCGGGACGTGACGTTCCGGACGAAGAAGCCGGTGCCCGTTCGCATCTCGGGCGGCCGCGTCCTGCCGGTCGTGATCAGGGGCATTACCGGGACCGTGACGCTCAGCGGCGCCAACACGACCGACCGAGTCTGCGGTACGACCGGGACCACGACGACCGCGGACTGCGCTCAGACGACGCGCTCCTTCACGGGTGCGACCCTTCAAGCCTCCAGTCCGATGCCCGGGGTGCTCGCGTTGAAGAGCGTCGGCAACGTGCATCTCGCAACTGCCGGGTGTCCCCGCGAGCCGGTCGACGTCACGATGCGGCCACTGGGGCCACTGCCCAAACTCCTGCGGCTTCCAAAGGCGGCGCTCACGGAGCAACGGCTCGTGCGGATCACGGTCGGGGCGACGCGCACGCAGCGAAGCGTCTACAGCCCACCGCAGTCGGGGCAGCTCGATGAACGCGGCCAGTGGAGCCTCCGGTTCGACCGCGCTGTGCGCTGAGCGGCCGATCCAGCCTCCATATACTTCGCACGCCGTGACGCGAAAGATCAGGGTCGTCATTGCAAAGCCCGGCCTCGACGGCCACGATCGCGGAGCGAAGATCATTGCCCGCGCCTTGCGCGACGCCGGCATGGAGGTCATCTACACCGGCCTGCACCAGACTCCCGAGCAGATCGTGGAGACGGCGATCCAGGAGGACGCCGACGCCGTCGGCATCTCGATCCTCTCCGGGGCGCACATGACGCTCGTGCCGCGCATCCTGGAGGGGCTGAAGGAGAACGGCGCCGAGGACGTCGTCGTGGTCGTCGGTGGAACGATCCCGAAGGAGGACTCGGAAGAGCTGAAGCAGCAGGGAGTAGCGGAAATCTTCACGCCGGGCGCGCCGACGTCGGAGATCGTGGACTTCCTCAAGGGCAAAGTTCCCGTTTGATTCGAGTCGAACGCGAAGACGCGGTCGCCGTCGTCATCGTCGACCGTCAGGACGCGATGAACGCGCTCGACCTCGCGACGCTCACCGAGTTGCGGGACCGGTTGCGCGAGCTCGCGGAGGACGAGTCGGTGCGCGTCGTGATTCTCACCGGCGCGGGACAGAAGGCCTTCGTCGCCGGAGCCGACATCAAGTACATGAGCGGTCTCGACGTCGACGCCGCCAAGCAGTGGGGCGCGCTCGGCCACGAGACCGGCCGGCTGCTCGAGACGATGCCCAAGCCGACGATCGCGGCGATCAACGGCTTCGCACTCGGCGGCGGCTGTGAGCTTGCGCTCGCGTGCGACATTCGCTACTCGGCCGTTACGGCCAAGCTCGGCCAGCCCGAGGTGAACCTCGGAATCATTCCGGGTTGGGGCGGCACGCAACGTCTCGCACGCGTCTGTGGCCTAGGGGTTGCCATGGAGTTGATCTTCACCAGGCGTCTCGTCGATGCGGACGAAGCCGTCCGCATCGGGCTCGTCAACGACGTGCACGATCCGGTGCTGGAAAAGGCACGCGAGACGGCGGCCCTGCTCGCCGCCAAGAGCCCGGTTGCCCTGCGGTCGATGAAGCAGCTCGCGAACCGTGCGCTCGGCGGCAACCACGAAGCCAACCTCGCCGCGGAAGGGGAGACATTCGGCGAGCTTTTCTCGACCGCAGACGCCACGGAGGGCCTGGCCGCGTTCGTCGAGAAGCGCGAGCCGGTCTTCCGCGGCCGGTGAGTCTCAGCCGAGCTGGAAGAGCTGGATCAAGGCGGCGCTGAGAACGTCGTCGTCGCCGCGTTCGGCTCTGAGCGTCGCCGGCGCCGGCTGGGTCCACACGACGATCCTGTCGCCCTTCTGCGCGAGGTCGAGGCTCGTCAGAGCGCGCGCTGCACCGGACGCGGTCAGGCTCTGCAGCAGAGCGGTTTCCGGCACGGCGATCGCGATCGTGCGATTGAGCTTCGTCAGTGTCAGCGTAGACGGCCAGGCCTGCGACGTGGACACGTTCATGACGAGGCGGTCGATGGTGGCGCTGACGACTGTTCCGGTCAGAGTCAGCGCGAACGGCGTCCCGGCCTTCGCGCTGAAGAGCAGCTTGTAGGCCTTCTGCAGGTACGGGTAGGGACTGACCGCCTTGCCGCCTCCGGGATGCACCTCGAAGTGCAGGTGCGCATGAGCGCCCTCGGCGTCGCCCGAATCGCCGACGTAGCCGATCTGCTGTCCGGCCGCGACCTTCGCGCCGTTCGCCACCGCGTACGCCGTCCCTTTGACGCACTTGCCACGGTCGTCGTTCCTCATCGTCAGGTCGTTGTTCAGATGGATGTAGTAGTACGTCGTTCCGCTTTCGCCGTAGAGGTAGAGCATGCAGCCCGCCGACCGGGACGTCGTCCAGTACTTGACCTTGCCCGCCTCCGCCGCGATTGCGGGAGCTTTCTTCGCCGCAACGATGTCGTTGCCCTGATGCGGGCCGCCGGGGCGGGGAGTGCCGAAGTCGTCGATGTACTGCACCCGGCCGACGACCGGAAAGACGATGTGCTCCGGGACCCTGTTCGCCGCGAGTGCGACGCCTGTGGTCACGGCGAGGCCGACCAGGGTGAGGAAGAGGACCCCTCGGGCTGTCGTCCGGTGGCGTCTCATACGAGAACGGGCGCTCCGGTTCACGCTCGAAGTGTCGGACAGTACCAAGCGTCTCGGCCTCCGTCACCCCTCATTAGAGTCCTCGGCGCATGAAGATCGCCGTCTGCGTGAAGCACGTCCCGGAGGGACACAGCCGGATCGACCCGCAAACCAAGCGGCTCGACCGTTCCGGCGAAGGTGCGCTCAACCCGTTCGACGCGAACGCGGTCGAAGAAGCACTTCGGCTCAGGGACGCTGCAGGGGCGAGCGAGGTCGTGCTCGTCTCGATGGGTCCGGCCAAGGCGCAGGACGCGCTGCGCAAGGCGCTGGCGATGGGCGCCGACCGGGCGATTCTCGTCAGTGACGAGACGGCCGCCGGTTCAGACCTCGTCGCGACCAGCTACGTGCTGGCCAAAGCGCTCGAACGCGAGAGTGCGGATCTCATCCTGTTCGGCCAGCAGGCCGGCGATTCGGACGGTGCCGTCCTCTGGGCCGCGGTCGCGGAGCGCCTCCGTCTGCCGGTCGTGTCGCAGGCTGCTGAGGTCACGCACGACAGCGGCAAGGTGACGGTCAAGCGTCAGACGGAGTTCGGCTACGACGTGATCGAGGCGCCGCTGCCGGCGGTGGTTGCCGTCTCCGATGCGATCAACGAGCCGCGCTATCCATCGCTCAAGGGGATCATGGGCGCGAAGTCGAAGCCGCAGGAGACGTTCTCCCTCGCGGACATCGGTGCCGATGAGCTCGAGCCCAGGACCGAGGTGTACGCGCTGCACGATCCGCCGGCGCGCGGCGAGTCGCTGAAGATCGAAGGCGACGGGAACGCTGTGCAGGCGATCCTCGACTTCCTGACGGAGAAGAGACTCGTATGAGCACGCTCGTCTTTCTCGAGCACCACGGCGACCAGCTGCTCAAGTCGTCGCTCGGGGTGCTCTCGAAAGCCGCGCGCCTCGGCGACGACGTTTCCGGGGTCGTGATCGGCTCGAACGTGCGCGCGCTTACCGACCAGGCCGGGAGGTTCGGAGCAACCAAGGTCTACGTGGCGGACGACCCGCAGCTCGAGGCGCCGCTGCCTCAGCCGCGCGTCGACGTCCTTGCGCAACTGATTCCCGACAAGGGAATCGACACCGTGCTCTTCGCCAACTCGGTGCTCGCCGCCGACGTGGCCGCCGGCCTGGCGGCGCGGCTCGACGCCGGTCTGAACTGGGACCTCGTCGACCTGACGCAGGAGGACGGAAAGCTCGTCGGCAAGCGCCCTGCGCTGCAGGACTCTGTGTACGTGGACGTCGGCTGGGCGTCTGAGCCTCGCCTGGCGCTCTTCCGGTCCGGATCGTTCGATCCGAACGAGACCGGTGGGTCGGCGGAGTTGGAGGACGTGCAGGTCGACCTCCAGGATTTCTCCACGTCCGCACGGATGATCGACCAGGCGCACGAAGAGAGCGAAGGCCCATCGATCGAGGACGCGCCCGTCATCGTCGCCGGCGGTCGAGGCCTTGGGGGGCCCGAGAACTTCGCGCTCGTGGAAGAGCTCGCGAAGGCGCTGGGCGGTGCGGTCGGCGCGACTCGCGCGGTCGTCGACGCAGGGTGGTATCCCTACGCTGCACAGGTCGGCCAGACGGGTAAGACCGTCGCGCCGAAGCTGTACATCGCGTGCGGCATCTCCGGCGCGATCCAGCACAAGGTGGGCATGCAAAGCTCGGGCGTGATCGTGGCGATCAACAAGGACGGGAATGCACCGATCTTCGAGTTCGCGGATCTCGGGGTCGTCGGCGACGTCCACGAGATCGTGCCGAAGCTGACCGAGCTCGTGAAAAAGCGCAAGGGCGGATGACCAAGCCCTCAGACGTCCCACCGCCGTTTCGGGCGGCGGACTACATCGCTCCGCCGAGCGACCCGGCTGACGAACGCATCGAGGTGGGAGTCCTGATCGTCGGCGCAGGGCCGGCCGGCCTCGCCTGTGCGATCAGGCTCGGCCAGCTCCTCGAGGGGGCACCGGAGATCAGGGAACGGCTGGGCGAGGTTCCGGTCGCCGTACTCGACAAGGGCAAGCAGGTCGGCTCGCACCTGCTCTCCGGCGCCGTCGTCAACCCCCGGGCGCTTCGCCGCCTCTTCAAGGGACGAAAGCGGATCGACGAGATGCCCTTCTACGGGCCCGTCGAGCACGAGTCCGTCTACTTCCTGACGGAGAGGAGCGCGCTGCGCATTACTACGCCGCCGACGATGAAGAACGAAGGCAACTACGTCGCCTCCCTGTCCCGGCTCGGGCGCTGGCTCGCCGAGCAGGCAGAAGCGGGCGGCGCGATGATCCTGCCCGAGACGTCGGCGTACAAGCTGCTCGTCGCAGACGGTCGCACGCGCGGCGTACGGACGGGCGACAAGGGACGTGGTCGGGACGGCGAGCCGCTGGGCAACTTCGAGCCCGGCTCGGACGTAGTCGCCCGTGTCACCGTCTTGGCCGAAGGGACGCAGGGTCACCTCACCGGTGTCGCGCTCGAGCGCTTCGCGCTCGCCGGGGACAGTCCCCAGGTCTGGGCGCTTGGCGTCAAGGAGGTCTGGAAGGTCGCGCGTCCGCTCGATCGCGTCATCCACACCGTGGGCTGGCCGTTGCGCACGGCTGCGAAGTACCGCGAGTTCGGCGGCTCGTTCATCTACCCGATGGGCGACGACATGCTCACCCTCGGCATGGTCGTCGGCCTCGACTACGGCGACGTCGAGCTCTCCGTGCACGACCTGTTGCAGGAGCTGAAGACGCATCCGTTCGTCCGGAAGCGGCTCGAGGGCGGTGAGCGCCTCGAGTGGGGGGCGAAGACCATTCCCGAAGGCGGCTTCCTCGCCCTACCCAAGCGGTTGCACGCGCCGGGCCTGCTGATCTGCGGCGACGGTGCAGGGCTTGTGAACGTCCCCGCGCTGAAGGGCATCCATTACGCGATCGAGTCGGGCTCGCTCGCCGCCGAAACGGCGTTCGCCGCGCTGCAACGCGGGCAGACGCCGTGGACGCCCGGCGCGCTGTCCACGTACGACGAGGCGCTCGCGCAGAGCTTCGTCTGGAAGGACCTCGAGGAGGTGCGCAACATGCGCCAGGCGTTCGGCCGCGGGTTCTGGCTCGGCGGTGCGCTCGCCGCGGCGATGACCGCCACGAAGGGGCACTTCCCGCCGGGGAACAAGCTCACGGAGCGCGACGCCGACGTCGAGCCGATCAGCACGGGCCGGGCCCGCTCCTATCCCGCGCCGGACGGAAAGCTGACGTTCGACAAGCTCTCGTCCGTCTTCGCCTCGGGGAACAAGACACGCGACGACCAGCCGAGCCACATTCTCGTTCGCCGCGAAGTTCCGAAGGACATCGCCGAGCTCTGGACCTTCATGTGTCCCGCGCAGGTGTACGAGCCGTCCGAGAGCGGCGTGAACGTCACGCCGTCGAACTGCGTCCAGTGCGGTGCGATCACCGCCAAGGGTGGGCGGCTGACGCCGCCCGACGGCGGCAGCGGGCCGGAGTACACGCAGACGTAGTGTGGGAACAGCGTGTCCATGAGGTCGTCGAGGCGTTTTACGGCGCCTTTCTCGCGGGGGATCGCGAAGCGCTCGGCCAGGTGGTCGCGCCGAAGGCGGCCTGGATCGTTCCGCTCGACACGGTCGTCTCAGGAGCGCATACGGGCCCGGACGGCATTGTCGCGCTGCGACGCAGCCTCGACGAGCTCACGTCGGGAACGTGGCGGCCGCTGCGAGAGGACAGCGTCGATTTCGCCACGAGCGAGTGGCACGGCGTGATCATGGATCGCTTCCAGGCGGAGCGCGGCGAACGTCGACTCGACTCGCACGAAGCGGTTGTCGTTGCCGTCGAGAAGGGGCGCATCGTCCGGATCTTCCACTACCTCCACGACCCGGAAGAGTTTGCGACTTTCTGGTCGCGGTGAAGTGGAAAACCGCTCCGTTGGTTCCGCGGTAGTACAGCGAATGCGAAGACGACTCACATTGCTGCTTGTGTTTGCCGCGCCGTTCGTCCTTGCCGGTTGCGGCAAGGGCAAGTACTAGCGCCCGGCAAACCGCCAGACGTCCGAGCCGGCGAAGTTCGTGACCCACATGTCGCCGCCGGCGACCGCGATCGAGAACGCTCCGTCGCCGGCAGGTATGACGTCGATCAAGCGGTTCGTCAGGGGATCGATCCGTGTGATCGTGTCTCGCTCCTTCTCTGCGACCCAGATCGTGCCGTCGGGTGCAGCGGCGACCTCGGCGGGCGTCCCGGCGATCCGGAAGGTCGCGATGACGCGACCGGTCCCTGCGTCGACGCGCAGCGCATACCCGTCGGAGGTTGTCGTCCAGAGTGAGTCTCCGATTGCGGAGAGGAAGCCCGCGCCGGGGTGGCCAATCGGCACGCGCGTGATCCTGTGCGTTGCGACCTCGACGCGGGCGAGCGCCTTGGCTCTTCTTCCGAATGCCACCCAGAGAGTCGAGCCTGTCCGAGCGAGCCCGGAGGGATTCCCCGGGAAGCGAAAGACGCGCGTCATCCGGTTCGTGCGGGTGGAGATCTGCGTGACGTGTCCGTGCTCGAAACTGGAGACCCAGACCGCTCCCGGCCCGGCGGCCAGATGGGCGGGCCAGTGGGAGACGCGGATCCGCGCGACGATGCGGCCGCGGCGCGGCTCGACGCGGTACACGACGTCCGTCTTGTCGCTCGCGACCCAGACCGACCCCGCGGCGACCGTCACCGGGCAGATCCCCGGCGCAATCCCTATCCGTTGGACGACGCGGTTGCTGCCGGGGTCAATGCGTACGAGCCGGCCGGTGCCGTAGACCGCGATCCAGACGGATCCGAACCCCGACGCGGCTCCGCAGGGTGCCCGCCCCGTCGGAACCTTCGCCAGGACCTGCGGAGCGGCGGCCGACGCCGCGGCCGGCAGGAGCGCCGCGATCGCGAACATGAGCCCGAGTCGTGCCACTGAGCCTCCTACACCTGGTCTCACTCGACGGTTCCACCATACGATGTGGTTGTGGCGACAACCGGTTCCCTCCTTTCGCTCGACGACGTCTACGGGGCCAGAGAGCGGATCGGCGACCGGTTGCACCGGACGCCGCTTACCCGTTCGGCGACCCTCTCCGACCGGATCGGCGTTGACGTCCACTTCAAGGGAGAGCTCTTCCAGCGCACGGGCTCCTTCAAGCCGCGCGGCGTTCTGAGCAAGCTCGCGACGCTCTCCGAGGAAGAGAAGCGGCGCGGCCTCATTTCCATCTCAGCGGGCAACCATGCGCAGGCGCTCGCCTACGCATCTGCGGTCGAGGGCCTCGACGCGCTCGTCGTGATGTGGCGGGATGCGAGCCCGATGAAGATCGCGGCCGCACGGGGCTACGGCGCGACGGTCGACACCGAAGCACCCGACAAGGACGCCGCCTTCGAGCGTCTCGAGCAGTTGATCGAGGAGACGGGACGGACGCTCGTCCATCCGTTCGACGATCCGCTCGTGATGGCGGGGCAGGGAACCGTCGGCGTCGAGATCCTCGAAGACGCTCCGGCGGCCGAAGTCGTCCTCGTCCAGGTCGGCGGCGGCGGGCTCGTCTCCGGGATTGCCGCGGCGGTCAAGGGGATCAGGCCGGAGGCGCGCGTGATCGCAGTCGAGCCGGAGCGATCGCCGGCGCTCCACGCAGGCCTCAAGGCCGGCCGTCAGGTCAATGTCGAGGCCGCGTCCGCGGCCGACGGGCTCAACGGGCCCTTCGCCGGCGAGAACTGCATCGCCATCTGCCAAGAGCTCGGCGTGGAGTCCGTGCTCGTCACTGAAGAAGAGCTTCGGACGGCCTTCCGCTTCATGTACGGCCGCATGAAGTGGGCGTGCGAGCTGGCTGGAGCGGCGACAGCGGCGGCTCTTCTGGCCGACCGGATCGACCTCGAACCGGGCCTGACAGTGGCCGCAGTCGTCTCCGGGGGCAACGTCGCTCCCGAAACAGCCGCTGGTATCCTGGGCTCAGATGAAGCCTGACATCCACCCCGACTACGTCCTTGCGACCGTTACGTGCTCCTGCGGGAACACGTTCCAGACCCGTTCGACGCGGCCCGAGCTGCACGTCGAGATCTGCTCGAACTGCCATCCGTTCTATACCGGGAAGCAGAAGCTGGTCGATACGGGCGGTCGCGTCGAGCGCTTCCAGCGCCGCCTCGAGAAGGCCGGCGGCGCGCGCCGCGGCTAGCTCCATCCCATGACCACAGTCGGGGGACAGGCCGTCCTCGAGGGCGCATCGGCTCCGCTTGCGGTGCCGACTTCAGGACGGGTGAGCTTGCTCGCCCGTCCGTCTGCGATAGCCGACCGCCGGACGCTCCGTAAGCGAGTGAACACTTGACGACGGTAGGCGGACAGGCTGTCCTCGAGGGGGTGATGATGCGAGGTCCGTCCAATTGGGCCGTGGCTGTGCGCAAGCCGGACGGCGACATCGTTCATGTGAACCAGCCGATCACCTCGCCGATGGCGCGGCACCGGCTCTTCCGGCTGCCCGTCGTTCGCGGCGTGATCGCGCTCGGCGAGTCGCTCGCGATCGGCTTCCGCGCGCTCGCGATCTCCGCGAACTACCAGGCTCAGGCGGAGGGCAAGGAAGGCGCGGAGGGGGAAGAGGTCGCGACCGAGCTCACACGCGGACAGCTCATCTTCGCGTTTGCCATCGCCATAGGCTTCGCGGTGCTCCTCTTCAAGGTCTCGCCCGCGTTGATCACCGACTGGATCGGAATCGATGCGGGCTGGTTCGTGATCGTGGAAGGCGCGATCCGCGTAGGCATCTTCGTCCTCTACCTCCTGCTGATCTCACTTCTTCCGGACCTACGCCGCGTGTTCCAGTACCACGCGGCGGAGCACAAGGCGATCAATGCCTACGAGGCCGGCGAGGAGCTCGAGCCCGAGATCGTGCAGCGGCACAGCCTCATCCACCCGCGGTGCGGAACGGCGTTCCTGCTCTGGGTGATGGTGATCGCAATCTTCGTGTTCGCCTTCTTCGGCCGGCCCGCGTGGTACTGGCTGATCGCGACGCGCATCCTGCTTCTGCCGGTGATCGCGGGGATCGCCTACGAGCTGATCCGTTTCGCCGGCAAGCACACGGACAACCGGATCCTCATGACGTTGCTCGCGCCGGGACTCTGGCTGCAGCGCCTGACCACGCGCCAACCGTCGCTCGACCAGGTGGAGGTCTCGATCCGCGCGCTCAAGGAAGTGCTGGCGCTCGAGGGCCGAAACGAGGCGGACGCGCGCAAAGTGGAGGTCATGGCTTAGATGCCGCGCCTCCAGCGCGAGGCACACGTCAGCTGGGACGGCAATCTGGCGCGGGGCAGCGGGACCATCACCGCGGCGACTGGCGCGTTCGAGGACCTACCCTTCACGCTCGCCTCGCGGGTCGCGAAACCCAACGGCAAGACGAGCCCGGAGGAATTGCTCGCCTCCGCCCACGCCGCGTGCTACACGACGTCGCTGGCCGGCGAGCTCACTGCGGCGGGGTTCCCGCCCGAGCATCTCGACGTAACCGCGACGGTGACCCTCGACGAGGTCGAGGACGGCTCCCACCGGATCGTCGGCTCCGACGTCGTTGCGCAGGCGCGCGTTCCGGGACTCGACGACGCCGAGCTGCGGCGAATCGCAGACGTGGCGGATGAGGGATGCCCCTTCTCGGCGTTGATCAAGGCAAGCGGGCGGGTAAGCGTGCACGCGACACTCGAAGGAGGAACCGATGGCGACTGATCGCAAGGCCCAGGTGACCTGGGAGGGGGACCTGCTGCACGGGGAAGGGCGGCTCGAGACGGTGACGAGCGGTGCCCTCGGCGGCCTGGACGTCAGCTGGCCCGCGCGCGCCGAGGAGCCGGGAGGCTTGACGAGCCCTGAGGAGCTGATCGCCGCCGCGCACGCGACCTGCTTCTCGATGGCGTTCTCGAACGGGCTCGCCCAGGCCGGCCACATCGCTGAGAGGCTTCAGACGTCGGCGACGGTGACCTTCCAACCTGGCGAAGGGATCACCAGGGTCGCGCTCGACGTCGTCGGCCGGGTCCCGGGCATCGACGACGCGGAGTTCGAGCAGCTGGCCGGCCAGGCCAAGGAGAACTGTCCGGTCTCGAAAGCCCTGGCGGGCGTCCCCGAGATCGACCTGACTGCCCGTCTCGACCACTAACCTGGACCCGGCAATGGCCGGGACGATCGAACCCCTGCTCGAGGAAGTCGAGCGCTCCTACCAGGAGGCGCAGGAGCGCATGTCCGATCCTGCCGTGTACAACGACCACCGCGAGGCGGCCGCCGCGGGGCGAAAGCTCAAGGAGCTCGAGGGCCCGTACCGGCTCGCACAGCGCTGGCGCGAGGCGCGTGCCGATCTCGACGACGCCCGGGAGGACGGCGACCTGCGCGAGCTCGTCCCCGAGCTCGAGCAGCGGCTGGCGGCGATCGAGGAAGAGCTGAAGCTCGCGCTCGTCGAGACTGACCCCGCGGACAGCAAGGACGTGATCGTGGAGATCCGCCAGGGCGTCGGCGGGGACGAGGCGGCGCTCTGGGCCGGCGATCTCTTCCGCGCCCTGACCCGCTACGCGGAGCGGCGGGGGTTCAGCGTCGAGCTGCTGGGCTCGAGCCCGAACGAGGCCGGTGGCTACAAGGAGGTCACGTTCGCGATCAAGGGGGAAGGCGCCTACTCGGTCTTCAAGTGGGAGGGCGGGACGCATCGCGTTCAGCGGGTACCGGAGACCGAGTCGCAGGGGCGTATCCACACGTCGACGGCAACGGTCGCGGTGATGCCGGAGGCGGAGGAGGTCGAGGTCGAGATCGATCCGAACGACCTGAAGGTCGATGTCTACCGATCCACGGGCCCCGGCGGGCAGAGCGTGAACACGACGGACTCGGCGGTGCGGATCACGCACATGCCGACCGGCCTCGTCGTTGCGATGCAGGACGAGAAGAGCCAACTGCAGAACCGGCAGAAGGCGCTGCGTGTCCTGCGTGCGCGGCTGTACGAGCTCGAGCGCGAGCGGCAGCGCGCGGAGCTGGACGCGACGCGGCGCTCGCAGATCGGCTCGGGGGAGCGCGCGGAGAAGATCCGCACCTACAACTTCCCGGAGAACCGCGTCACCGACCACCGCATCAAGCTCACGACGCACCAGCTCGACCGCGCGCTGCAGGGCGAGCTGGATGAGTTCACCGAGGCGCTCGGCGCAGAAGAGCGCCGCCTCGCGCTCGGCGAATGACCGTGAGGGAGGCGCTGCAGCTCGCGGAGCGCGAGCTGGCGGCCGCCGGAGTGGACACGCCGCGGGTGGACGCGGAGCTGCTCGTCGCACACGCGCTGGGCCTCAGCCGGAGCCAGATCTACGTCGACACGCAGCGCGAGGTGCCAGACACGTTCCAGGTCCTTTTGGAACGGCGCCGGCGGCGTGAACCGCTGGCGTACGTGCTCGGCGAGTGGGGGTTCCGGCGCCTGACGCTGAAGACGGATGCGCGCGCGCTCGTGCCGCGCCCGGAGACGGAGGTCGTCGTCGAGCGCGCGCTCGCGCTCATTGCCGACTTGTCGGAACCGCGAGTGCTCGACGTCGGCACCGGGACCGGCGCGATCGCACTCGCGATCGCCGACGAGCATCCCGGCGCACGCGTCACAGCCGTCGATACGTCGCTGGACGCGCTCGACCTGGCGCGCGAGAACGCAGCGCGCCTCGGCCTCGGCGTCGAGCTGCGTCAGGGCGGAATCGAGGCGGCGGCCGAGGGCTGGGATCTCGTCGTTGCGAACCCGCCGTACATCCCGCAGGCCACTCTTACCACGCTCCCGCCGGAGCTCAGCTGGGAGCCGCGTGAGGCCCTCGTCGACGTCGGCCTGCACGAGCAGATCGCGCGCGAGGCGAAGACGCGGTACCTCGTCCTCGAGGTCGGCTACGGACAGGCGCCGACGGTGGCGAAGACGCTGGAGGAGCTCGGCTACAGCGCCGTTGCGATCACGCGCGATCTCGCCGGGAAGGAACGTGTCGTGGAGGGAAGACGGTGATCGAAGAAGCGCTTGTGGCGCTCCGGGCCGAGCAGCCGGTCGTGCTTCCCTTCGACACGGTCTACGGGCTCGCCGCAGAGCCGTATCGCGAGGAGGCGACACGGCGCTTGTACGAGCTGAAAGGCAGGGATGCGACCCAGCCGAGCGCCTTGGTCGCGCAGGACTTCGACTACCTCCTCGAATGCGTGCCGGAGCTGCGCGGACGGGCGGCGTCGCTCGCACGCCTCTTGCTTCCGGGTCCCGTGACGTTGATCCTGCCGAACCCGGCCCGCCGCTTCCCCTGGATCACCGGCACGAATCCCGAAGCGATCGGCGTTCGCGTACCCGAGCTCGATGGGCCCGGCTGCGAGGTACTCGAGCGGGTTGGCGCCCTTGTTGCGACGAGCGCGAACCATCCCGGCGAGCCGGATCCGCGGCGTCTCGGCGACGTGCCGGAGGAAATCCGGCACGGCGCAGCCGTCGCGATCGACGGCGGCGAGCTGCCGGGAACGCCGTCCACCGTCGTCGACCTCACGGGCCGCGAGCCGCGTGTTCTCCGCGAGGGCGCCGTTCCAGAGGACGACTTACTGCGGCGACTGGACGCGGCAGTACGATCCCCCTGACCCCGGGAAGAGGAGAGACATGGCCGTCGCGCAGCAGACCTTCGAGCAGCTGACCTCTGCGGGGCTCGATCAGGTCGATCCGGAAATCGCGGAGCTGCTCGGCCGCGAGGCCGATCGCCAGCGCAACCAGATCGAGCTCATCGCGTCCGAGAACTTCACGTGGCCGTCGATCATGGAAGCGATCGGCTCCACGCCGACGAACAAGTACGCCGAGGGATATCCGGGCAAGCGGTACTACGGCGGCTGCGAGGTCGTCGACGAGATCGAACAGCTGGCGATCGACCGGGCGAAGGAGCTCTTCGGCGCGGATCACGCGAACGTCCAGCCGCACGCGGGGGCTCAGACCAACATGGCGGTCTACCTGGCAGTGCTGCAGCCGGGCGACACGATCCTCTCGCTCGAGCTGTCGCACGGCGGTCACCTGACGCACGGGCTCAAGGTCAACTTCTCGGGACGGCTGTACACGATCGCCCACTACGGCGTCTCGCGCGAGACGAACGTCGTCGACTACGGCGAAGTGCTTGCTAAGGCGCGCGAGGCCAGGCCGCAGCTGATCATCTGCGGTGGATCCGCCTATCCGCGCGCGGTCGATGCGGCCAAGTTCCGTGAGATCGCCGACGACGTCGGCGCGCTCCTGCTCTGCGACATGGCGCACTTCGCCGGTCTCGTCGCGGCCGGGCTCCACCCGAATCCGGTCGAGCACTGCGACTTCGTCACGTCGACGACCCACAAGACGCTTGCCGGCCCGCGCTCCGGCTTCATCCTTTGCAAGCAGGAGCACGCCCAGGCGGTCGACCGCGCGGTCTTCCCGGGA
>JBKPEC010000178.1:0-4052 GCA_046728195.1 Actinomycetota bacterium | reverse complement strand
ACGTACAGGTGCGCCGACGGACGCTCGTCGAACGGGGCATCGAGCGCGGAGAGGCGCACGCTCGCGCGCTCGGATTCGGGCCAGCCGCCGCCGAAGAGGTTCGAGCCGCACGTCCGGCAGAACGTCTTGGCACTTCCTCCTTCCGGCTTGAACGACTGCAGGAGGTCCTGGCCTTCGAGGATCCGAACCGCCGCCGAGGGAACGCGGAAGTTCACCGTGCCGGCGCCGCCCGACAGCTTCTTGCAGCTCTCGCAATGGCAAACGCGGAGCGTCTCGGACGCCTCCGTCACTTCGAATTTCTCGCCTCCGCAGAGGCAACTCCCGTGCAAAGCCACCGGCATCTCGATGAAGGGTAGACAGCGACCGAGCGGCTTGCCCACGACGAGCGAGCCGCTCGGCCCCCAACGAGGACTCAGCCGATCAGGTGGAACACGAAGTCGAACTTCGTGCCGGCTGGATTGTGGAACTTGAGATCCATCGAGCCGCGGACGTTGCGATAGGCGCCCGTGCCGCCCGTGATCGCGACGACGCTGTCACCGGTGTCGAGGAAGGGTCCTTCCACGGTGATCTGCCCGCCGGGCAGGAAGGTCGTCCAGTTGCACTCCCACGACTTCGGAACAACGATCCGGACGCAGTAGCCCTGGTCACTGCCGACCTTCGCGGTGTCCGCTGCGTTGAAGACGTCGTTGGCGAAGGTCAGGATGTTGCCGGCGTCGTCGCCCGCAGTGCCGTTGGTCACCGCGTCGGTGGTTGCGTGCTCGACGACGTGGATCGTGCCGCCCTCCGACTTCTTCGCACTGCCCGCCGCCGCGTTCACGACGGCAAAGACGAGGACACCCGCGGCGACGAGGGCCGCAGGAATCAGTAGCCGCTTCATTCTCCCCTCCTTGGTCGGGCCCGGCCCAGACCCCCTCTCCGGGCTAAGCAAGGTGACTATCATCGAACGGGATGGCCGCCAATGGCAAGCTGAGCGCCAAGGACTTCAAGACCGACCAGGAAGTACGTTGGTGCCCGGGCTGCGGGGATTACGCGATCCTGGCCGCGCTTCAGTCCTTCATGCCCGAGCTGGAGGTCCCGAAGGAGAAGATCGTCTTCATCTCCGGGATCGGCTGCGCGGCTCGGTTCCCGTACTACATGGAGACCTACGGGATGCACTCGATCCACGGCCGCGCGCCGGCGATCGCCACGGGCCTCGCGACCTCGAGACCGGATCTGTCCGTCTGGGTCGTCACCGGCGACGGCGACTCGCTGTCGATCGGCGGGAACCATCTAATCCACGCCCTGCGCCGGAACGTGAACATCAGGCTGCTGATGTTCAACAACGAGATCTACGGGCTGACGAAGGGCCAGTACTCGCCGACGAGCCCGCTTGGGACGAAGACGAAGTCGACGCCGATGGGCTCGCTGGACTGGCCGTTCAATCCGCTCTCGCTGGCGATCGGAGCGGAGGCGTCGTTCGTCGCGCGCGCGATCGACACCGACCGGGGACACCTGACGGACGTCTTGCGCGCAGCAGCCGCTCATCGTGGCGGCGCCTTCGTGGAGATCTTCCAGAACTGCAACATCTACAACGACGGCGCTTTCGACTTCGTCCGCGAGGACAAGACGAACCGCATCTACTTGGAGCACGGCAAGCCGATCCGCTACGGCGGGGAGGGCGAGAAGGGCGTGCGCCAGCGGGAAGACGGCAGCCTCGAGGTCGTGGATGTGGCCCGCGAGTCGGAGCTCCTCGTGCACGACGCGCATCACCCGGAGCCGAGCGCCGCGTTTGCGCTCAGCCGGCTGACGCAGTCAACCGCCGGGGCCACACCGATCGGCGTCTTCAGGGATGTCGAGCGGCCCGTCTACGACGATCTGATGGCGGAGCAGCTGGCCGCCGCCCGTGACAAGCAGGAGGGCGACCTCGAGTCGCTACTGCACGCGGGCGATACCTGGAAGCTCTAGCCCGGCATCTGGGCGTTCGGGTCGGTCTGCCACAGACCGATCGGATTGCCTTCGGGATCGGATCCGGTCGCGAACCAGCCCATCGTCGGGACCGGCTGGGCGTCGTCCATCTGGCCGCCTAGCTCTTTCACACGCGCCACACCGGTGTTGATGTCCTCGACGTCGAAGTAGGGGCGGATCGCACCCGGGTCTCCCGGAAAGATGGCGGCTCCGGTGTCCTCGCTCGTGCGCGTCATGTGATACTCCTGCGGGCCCTCCATCGACTGCCACTGCCAGCCGAACAGATTCCCGTAGAACTCGCGTGCGCGACTCGTGTCGCTCGCCGGAATCTCCAAGTGGACGGGCTTCCCAGCCATGAGCTCTCCCTTCCAGACGCAGGTCCGGAGCGACGATATCCGTTGCGCGGCGGGCCATGGGTTACGGAGTCGAGTCGGGCCGAGAGCGCCGTCGCGGCCGCGTCGCGAGGTACCTCGTCTTCGCCCGCGGGAAGAACCCCGGATCCCGCTCGTTCTCGGCGACCAGCCAGTCCACGAACGCGTCGCTGTACTGGGGCGACCCGAACTTCGGGACGTGGACGAACTCGGGTCGCGTCTCTTCCGTGATCGCGTATACGCGCCGCACGCTCAAGACGTCGAACGCGTTCACCGCCCGGCCGTCGAGGCGGGCGTTCACCTCTCGGATCACCTCCTTCTGGCGGTAAGGGTGTGATTGATCCGGATCGACCTGGCCGTACAGCGGCGCGTGTGGATCCGTAGTCAGCCGGATCAGCGTCGGGCGTCCCTCCTCGTCCCGCTCGGCGGTTTCCACGACCGCGACCTCGGCGCCGTCGGGCGCGAGCATCACCTGGCGGATGTTCGACAGCCACTGCGCACGCGTTGCGTCGAGTTGGCGCTTGATGAAATCGCGGATGTCCGCACCGGTCGCAGACTCGCTCTTTGCACCGTGCCGGAAATAGAGACCGCCGCGAGCGAACGCAACATCCCCGCCGCCGGTCCGACCTGTCCGCGTGAAGACAAGCGGCGCGTTCCGCGCTTCCTCCACGACGACCGCCGTCGACGGGCGACCGTCGCGGCTGAGCGCTTCCACCGTGAACGATTCGAACTCCGGCTCCGCAAAGCGTTCCAGCTCCTGGTGCAGCAGCTCCTCGTCCAGGCCCGGGACGCCCTCCAGCGCGATGACGCCGCCGCCGGCATTGGCCATCGCTGCGACGTCCCGCACGAGCTCGACGTAGTCGAGGCCCTGGCGGAGCGCGACTCGCTTCGAGCTGCGCCTCGCCTCCGCGGCGCGAGTCAGGAGTCTGCCCGTGTCTACCAACGCCTGAAGCCCCCCTCCGAGTTGATCACCTGGCCGGTGATCCACCGCGCGTCGTCCGTGCAGAGCCAGGCGATCAGGCGGGCGGCGTCGTCCGGCTCGCCCCAGCGGCCGAGCGGCATGGACGGGCTCGGATCCTCGTCGCCGATCCAGCCTGTGTCGGTCGGGCCGGGATTGATGGTGTTGAGCGTGATGCCGTGCTCCATCAGCTCCTCGGACAGGGTCATCGTCGCCTGGTGCAGTGCGCCCTTCGACACGGCGTACGCCACTTCTCTTGCCATCGGCCCAAGGTGCTGGCCCGACGTCATCAGGATCACCCGACCGCCTTCGCCCCCGTCGTGCTGGGCCGCGAACTCCTTGACGAGTAGAAGCGACGCGCGCACGTTCTCGTGCAGGAAGTCGTCGACGTGCTCGGCGGTCAGCTCAGCCAGTCGCTTGTGACCGCTTCGCGTGTGGTTGACGACGAGGATGTCCACGCGGCCGAACGCGTGGCGAGCAGCCGACACGAGTTCGGCCGGCGCATCGGGGTCGGCGAAGTCCGCCTGGTGCTGCTCGACCGCTCCGAGCTCGCGCAGCCCTGCGAGGACCTTGTCCGCCTCGCCCCGATCTTCGCCCCAGCTCGCGACGTCGTACGGCGTCCACGCATGGGCAAGCACGGAGGCGCCCGATTCGAGAAGGCGATGGGCGATCGCGTAGCCGATTCCGGACCGACGGCCGACGCCGGTGACGAGCGCGACGCGACCCTCAAGCGGACGCATCCGTTCAACCTACTTCTTCTCCAACCGCGACAATCGCCA
>JBKPEC010000177.1:0-3738 GCA_046728195.1 Actinomycetota bacterium | reverse complement strand
CCGTCTCGTGCGCGAAGCCGAGGAAGTGCGGGAACCACCCGGCTCCGGGGTCGACGTGGACGGAGCCGACAAGCACGTCGGACCGCTCGTAGAAGAGCTCCTGCGTTCCGTTTCCATGATGCGCGTCGATGTCGAGCACCGCGACCGGACCGCCGATCAGCTCGAGCAGCGCTGTCGCGGCGATCGCGGCGTTGTTGAGGTAACACGAGCCGCCGAAGCAGGCATGGCACGCGTGATGTCCGGGCGGGCGACAGCAGGCGTAGGCAACGCGCTCGCCCGCAGCGACCAGATCGACAGCGGTCAAGGCCGCATCGACGGCACCGCGAGCTGCGTCCCACGTGCCCGGCCCGATGAGCGTCATCGTGTCGTACGCGAAGTACCCAGGGCGTGCCCAAACGGCGGTTGGGACGGCGACTGGGCGGCCGGCCGTGAGCGCGGCGTGGGCGAAGACGTAGGGGACCACCCGGTCCTGTCCCGGATCCTCCCGCAGGCCGGCGGCCGACCATTCGTCCCACGCAGCTTTCAGGTACGCCAGGAGCTCCGGGTCGTGCACGGCCTGCAGTGCGTCGTCGTCGTGTGGGACGGCTGCTATCTCTGGCGCGTCTGCCTCGAGGAGCGCGTCCCGGATGGCTTCGATACGCGACGCGGTCTCGGCGGCCGGGGTGGCGATCCCGACCCAGACCTCGCTCCGAGGCTCGTGGGCGAGGCAGCGTTCGTCCCACACGAACGGGATCGCGAGTCGCATCGAGCGACCCTAACGGGGAGGGGCGGCAGGGGTCGACTTGCGCCCGGCCTCTAGGATGCCGGCATGGTCGACTTCCTGCACACGATGGTGCGCATCACGGACCCGGAGAAGAGCCGCGTCTTCTACGAGGCTCTCGGCTTCACGTTCAGCCGCGACATGGACATCGTGCGCGACGGGCAACTCGAGGCGACGAACTACTTCTACTCCCTCGGTGGCGCCGAAAACGTTCTAGAGCTCACGTTCAACCATGATGGACGCACGTACCAGCTGGGCGACGCCTACGGACACATCGCCATTGGCGTGGACGATCTCGACGGGACGCTCGGCCGACTGAAGGAGCAAGGCATCAAGCCTGAGCGAGAGCCATACCGGGTACGACAAGGTGGCTCGCGGATTGCGTTCGTCCGTGATCCGGACCAGTACAGAGTTGAGTTAATCGAACGCGCGTAGGTTGCTTCGAGTCTAATAACGCACGCGGATCTGCCGGCGCTCGCTGGCCGGATTGTTCGACCGCTCAACCCGATGCGATCTGATGCGAGGGCCTGCCCCCCAGAGCGCCAGCCCCGGCAGGAGTTCACTCTAGTCGTGTCGAGGGGCAAACCGCCCTTTGTTTCCGACACGCCGCGACAACACCTCTGGGAATGCCGAAACGGGTTAGGCTCTTCCGCAATGCCTCACTGGCTCCCACCCTTGGCGGCGGCGTCGTTCACGGTTCTGATCCTCAACATCGCCTTGCTGGTGCAGAGAGTTCGCGAGCGGTCGAAAAGCTGGTCGGCACGGTTCGTGCGTGAGCTGCGCCGCTGGGATGGACGGCTCCCCGACGACCTCGAACGACACATCCACAGCTAACGAATCAGGGCGCCGCGGCGAAACGGATCGATCTGCCGCCCACATCCATGCTGCGGCCGTCCGTGAATTTCCCGATCTTCGCCAGACCTCGCGCGAACGACGCATCACCGCAAACCTCAGCGATAATCAGGCCGTGCGCCTGATTCGTCGGCAGCGACCGCGTGAAGATTCTCTTGAAGAAGGCAAGTGCTATGACCATTCATACCGGGAGCACATGTCCGACCACGTGGAGGTCGTCCGCCTCGAGCCCGCGGGGATCCGGGTCGAGATCCCCGTGGAGGTTGAGACAGAACATCACGTCACGACGGAGCGACTGAAAGGTCAGTTCGAGCAGCGACTCGCCGCGCGGAGGCGGCGTTCGCGCCGCACTCGCCCGTAGTCTCAAGCGGTTTACTCGCTCGAATCTGTTGCGTTTGCCTCGGGCCGCTAGATCGGGTATTCGCGCGGGCTGTCCTGGATCGTGATCCAGCGAAGCTCGGTGAACTCCTCGAGCGCCGCTTTGCCCCCGAAGCGTCCCCAGCCGCTGTGCTTGACGCCGCCGAAAGGCATCGGCGGCTCGTCGTTGACGGTGGCATCGTTGATGTGGCAGATGCCGGTTTCGAGCCGGCGCGCGACATCCATCGCAGTGTCCACGCTTCCGCTGAACACCGCCGCTGAGAGCCCGTACTCGGTGTCGTTGGCGACGCGCACCGCCTCGTCGATCCCATTGACCGGCACGATCGCGACGACTGGCCCGAAGGACTCCTCCGAGTAGACCCGCATCTCGGGCGTGACGCCCATCAACACGGTGGGCGTGAAGTAGAGGCCCTGCGCCTTGCCGCCGGTTAGCAGCTTCGCTCCTTTGGCGACCGCGTCTTCGACGTGCTCCGTAACCCGGTCGAGCGCACCCTCATTCACCAGTGGACCGATCTGCGTATCAGGCTCTCGCGGGTCTCCCACCTTGAGCGAGCCGGCGCGCTCGGCCAGCTTCTGAGCAAACTCGTCAGCAACGGAGCGTTCGATCACGATGCGCTCGGTCGACATGCAGATTTGGCCCTGGTGCATGAACGAGCCGAAATTGGCCGCCGCCACCGCCCGATCGAGATCGGCGTCGGCGAGGACGACAAGAGGAGAGTTGCCGCCCAGTTCGAGCAGCACCCGTTTCAGGTGCCGAGCAGCCGTCTCGGCGATGATGCGCCCGACGCGGGTTGAGCCTGTGAAGCTGATACGGCGAACCGCTGGATGGGCGATCAGCTCATCGACCACCTCGACGGCGTCCTCGGGATCGTTGGTGACGAGGTTGATCGCGCCCGACGGAACCCCCGCGTCCTTCAGCGCATCGACGACCGCCGCGTGCGTGCGCGGGCAGACCTCGGACGCCTTGAGCACAACGGAGTTGCCGTAGGCCAGCGGCGCGGCCGCCGCGCGCACGCCGAGGATGACCGGGGCATTCCATGGCGCAATGCCCACGACTACGCCGACCGGCTGGCGAACGGCTTTTGCCCGCTTTCCCGGGATGTGCGAGGGAAGCTCTTGCTCTTCAGCCGGGGCGCCGGTTTCGCCGGCGTAGTAGGCCAGCATGTCCGCGGCGAGCTTCACGTTGAACATGCCCCAGCCCAACGTGCCATGCGTCTCCTCGGTCACGAGCGCCGCGATCTCGCGTTGTCGCTCCATCAGCAGCTCTGCGGCCCGCTCGAGGAGCCTGCTCCGCTCGCGCGGTGGTGTCGCCGACCAGTCTGGGAATGCCAGCTCGGCCGCCATCACCGCCGCGCGGGCATCGTTACGGAACGCTGCCACGGCGCCGGCGGAGCGGGTGGTGCCGGCGGTCACGTCGAGAGTCTAAGCGTGTCCGCCAACCGAGCACCTCCGAAAAGGGGTGGCGTACGACCACCCGCCTCGTCGGTTCCCCAGATTTACGCCGCGCTAGCCCGGTCGATGCCCGGGGCGGCAGCTGCATCAGTCTGCGCGCGTGCGTCCTCTATGGAAACAAGGCGTCGGAGAGGCCGCGGCGACGAGTGAATCGATCGCATGTTGCGGTGCCTCGGATCGGCCCCCGGACCAACCTGCATCCGCCCAGAGCCAAAGGGGGAAACATGTAGTTACAACGGGCGCACCTCACCTCGGGTTTGGGAGCGGGTCGGTAGTTCGCCCGTGTCTTGGACAGC
>JBKPEC010000176.1:0-6832 GCA_046728195.1 Actinomycetota bacterium | reverse complement strand
GGATCATCCTGATCGTCATCCTCGTACTCGCGCTCCTCGGCTTCTTCTCGCGCGGGTATTGGTAGGCGCGTAGCGCCCGTCCGCGCGTTAGCGCGGACCGGGGGAAGGGGTCTGGGGAAACCGGGAGGCGCGTAGCGCCCGTCCGCGCATAGCGCGGACCAGTGGAGGGGGTCTGGGGGAACCGGGAGGTTCCCCCAGGCTAGACCCAGGCCGCAGTTCCCTAGGACCGAGCGTCACGAGACATGGGCCGCCTGGCACTTGCCGGGCCGCCTTCATCGGGCGATCATGGCCCGGTGGGCTCAGCCGCCGTGTTGACTCTGCTCGAGCAGGGAGATCTCGCCCCAACCGTCCCCCGTCTGGGCGGGATGGCGCGCGCCAACGGCGTCGTCATCGTCAGCGAGCGCTACTGGGCGTTCGCCGGCACGGACGGCAGCTTGCGCGAGGGGCAGATGCCGGTCGCACCGCGTGCACTGCGCACGATTCCGCTTGCCCGCGGTCTCGTTCGCCTCGCCGGCTCCCTGTCGCCGCTGTTCAGACGGCAAGGGGTCGCTCGACGCCGCGAACGGCTCTTCCTCGCGGCAGCGATCGTCGCGCCGCCCATCCTCGCCTTCGCGCCCCACACGCTCGGGCTGCTCGTGGGTCTCGTCACCACCGGTCTGCTCATGGGCTGGCTCCTGCGCGGACGAACGCTGTACCTGCACGGAGCCGAGCACCGTGCGATCGCAGCGCTCGAGGAACGGCGTCTTCGTGACACGTGGCACGGCGTGGCCTTCCCGTCGCGTTTTTCGCTGCGTTGCGGGACGAACTTCGCTGCGTTGCTGATGCCTGTCGCGGTTGTGGGCGGACGGTTCTGGCCTCTTCCCGCAACAGCGGTCACCCCGCTCGTGGTGTCGGTGCTCGCACTTGCGCTGACGATGGAGCTCTGGCTACTTGTCCAGCGCATTCCACGACTTGCCCGCGTGGTACTGCTGCCGGGACTCGGCCTGCAGCGCCTGACAACGCGCGAGCCGAGGCTCGACGAGACGCGAATCGCGCTGACTGCACTCGCTGCGGTCCTTCGAAGAGAGCTCGCACGCGGGTAACGTGCGGGGGTGGAAGCCCCGCTCGACAACAGCATCGAGGCGCACGCGCTCGTTCGCGAGTTCAAGAAGGGGCCGCGCGCGGTGGACGGCATCGATCTGCGCGTCGACTCCGGTGAGATTTACGGCTTCCTCGGTCCGAACGGCGCCGGCAAGTCGACGACGGTGCACATGCTCACGACCCTGCTGCCGCCGACTGCGGGGACGGCAAAGGTCGCAGGCTTCGACGTCGTCAAGGAGGGGCCGAAGGTCCGCAAAGCGATCGGGGCAGCGTTGCAGGAGGCGGCGCTCGACCCGTTCCTGACCGGCCGCGAGCATCTTCGACTGCAGACGGCGATGCACGGAATCACGGGTGACGAGCGACGGCGTCGAACCGACGAGTTGCTCGCGCGCGTCGGTCTGACCGAGGCCGCCGATCGGAAGGTCAAGGGCTATTCGGGCGGGATGAAGCGTCGTCTCGACCTGGCGCTGGCGCTGGTGCACCGGCCGCGGATCCTCTTCCTGGACGAGCCGACCACCGGTCTGGACATCCAGAGCCGGACGGCCCTCTGGGGTGAAGTCGGACGACTTGCGAAAGACGAGGGCGTGACCGTCTTCCTGACGACGCAGTACCTAGAAGAGGCAGACGTCCTCGCAGATCGGGTCGGGATCATCGACCACGGCAAGATCGTCGCCGAAGGCACGCCCGAGCAGCTCAAGGCCGAGATCGCCTGCTCGACGGTCGAGGTCGTACCGGCGGATGCGCGCCAGCGCCGGGCAGTCGCCTCCGTGCTCGAGCGGTTCGGCGAGCAGACAACCGGATTCGGGCCCGGTGGCGTCGCAGTGCAGCTCGCCGATTCGGATGGGAATCTCGCAGAGATCGTGCGTGCTCTCGACTCTGCGGGTATCGCGCTCTCGCATCTGCAGGTCCACGAGCCGACCCTCGACGATGTCTTTCTCGCAAAGACTGGACGCCACCTCGAGGGCTCTGGAGAGGGCGACGGGGAGGAACGAGAGCCCGAGCTCGAACCGGCCGGCGTGTGACCTTCG
The DNA here is from genome assembly GCA_046728195.1 of Actinomycetota bacterium. Lineage (GTDB taxonomy): Bacteria > Actinomycetota > Thermoleophilia > Gaiellales > Gaiellaceae > 3-1-20CM-4-69-9. The sequence continues at coordinate 4,724 of JBKPEC010000176.1, read as the reverse complement.
ATCGCCTTCGGCTCGCTCCCGCGGGCGAAAGCATGTTCCCCCCGCGAGCCCTCTTCTTTTATGTATCGCCGGTGGAACCTCCCGGTTCCCCCGGCCGCCACGCCACCTCCCCCGCTCATTGGGCAGAGGTCGTCCGATGAGCGTGGCGCTCGTTCAGGCTGCGACGCTTGCGCGCCGCGCCGTCATCCGCACCTCGCGGCAGCCGGCCAACGTGATCTTTCCCCTGATCTTCCCGATGCTGCTGCTCGCCGTGAACTCAGGCGGCCTGCGCTCGGCGACCCGCCTACCCGGTTTTCCGACGGACTCGTTTCTCGCTTTTGCACTTGCGGTTCCGTTCGTGCAGGGCGCGCTGCTCGCCACGATCAACGCGAATGTCGAGTTCGCCCGCGACATCCAGACCGGCTTCCTGAACCGGCTGGCGCTGACGCCGGTCCGCGGCATCGTCCTGCTCGTCGGTCAGCTTGGCGGCCTGATCACGATCGCGGTCGTTCAGGGTGTCTTCTATCTGGTCGTTGCATACGCGTTCGGCGTGAGGCTCGAGAGCGGCGTAGGAGGAGCGGCGATGCTGCTCTTGTTGGAGATTGCGATTGCGCTCGCCTTTGCAGCAGTCGGCAGCTGGGCGGCGCTGCGCACGGGCTCGACTGAAGCGGTGCAGGGGCTCTTCCCGGTATTCTTTGTCTTTCTCTTCCTGTCCTCGATGAACCTCCCGCGCAACCTGATCGAGGCCGACTGGTTTCGGTGGGTCGCGACGATCAATCCGGTCTCGTACCTGATCGAGGCCGTCCGCTCGCTCGTGATCGAAGGGTGGAACTGGGAGGCGCTCGCCCTCGGCTTCGCCGCCGCCGGCGCGCTCAGCCTCGTCGGGTTCGCACTTGCGACGCATGCCCTGTGGCGACGACTGGAGCGCACGTGAACGACGTAGTCGCCGTTGCACGCGGTGTCTCTTGGCGCGTGCTGCACCAGTTCTTCACGAACCCGGCGTTCCTCTTGCCGTCGCTCGCATTCCCTCTCTTCTTCTTCACCGCATTCGCAGGCGGCCTGTCGCGCGTCTCGCAGATCCCGGGGTTCGACTTCCCCTCCGGCTACACCGCGTTCCAGTTTGTGTTCGTGCTCCTGCAGTCCGCGGCATTCGCCGGAGTCTTCACGGGCTTTGGGATCGCACGCGATTTCGAGAGCGGCTTCATGCGACGCCTCATGCTGGCGGCGCCGAACCGGAGTGGGATCCTGCTCGGCTACGCGGTCTCGGCAATCGTCCGTTGGGCCACTGTCGCTGCGGTCGTCACCGTCGTTGCCTTGCTTGCCCATATGAACATCGACGGCAACGGAGTGGACCTGTTCGGTCTCTATACGCTCGCGCTGCTGCTCAACCTGGCCGGGACGCTGTGGGCGACCGGCGTGGCAATGCGCTTGCGCACGCAGCAGGCGGCGCCGGTGATGCAGATGCCCGTGTTCCTGCTTCTCTTCTTCGCACCGGTGTACGTCCCGCTCGGCCTGTTGCAGGGCTGGATTCACGGCGTCGCCTCCGTCAATCCGATCACGCCGCTGCTCGAGGCGGGCCGTGGGTTCATCTCCGGTCAACCGGAGCTCGCCCTGGCCGCATTCGCGATTGCCCTGGGCTTGATCGGCGGCTTCTCCCTGTGGGCGGTCCGGGGACTCCGAAGTGCGGAAAGTGCCGGCTGAACGCATAATCCCCTGCTAATGGAGCACGAGGCCTGGCCGACTCCTCAGACGCCCGCGCGCGAGCCGTTACCGCGCGTCGAGGACCTGCCCGTAGCCGAGCAGGGCTACGAGCAGGAGAGCGTCAAGGCGGCGTTCGATTCTTTCTACCGGCACGCCGCTCAACTCGACGCCGCGCTGCGTACGCTCGAGGCGGTCGACTCGTTCCACCGTCAGGCCGCCTCGCTACGCGCCGACCTGCGCAACCTACGAGCTGCCGGTTGGACGCAGCAGTCGTGGACGCAGCCGCCGTCGTACGGGTACGACCTGCGCGCGCCGCGCGAGGGAATCCCGCCGGCTCTCTGGCGCGTCGCCGGAGAGGTGGCGTTTCTCGTCGCGGCCGCCGTCGCCCTCGGGCTCGCGAAGCTTTCGTGGTGGGTGATCGCCCTCGGGATGGCCGGTGCGTTCGGGATCGTCTGCCTCATCGAGTGGCTCGCGGGTCGCGAGCCGATCTCGTATCCGCGTGCCTCGACCCCGGCTCCGATGCATCCGGTCGTCGACGCGGAGCGAACGGACGAGGACACGGACAAGCACGAGTCCCTGGGCTGGACCGCGTTCGAGGAGGCACAGGAGCCCTCGGACGCGATGACGATCATCGGTGCGCCCCAGAGTGCCGAGGAGCCGCCACCCGAGGGGCCGCCGAGCGGGGAGCCGGAGCCCCAGCCCGAGCCGGAGGAGCCCGAGCTCCCACCCGCAGCACAGGCTGAGCCCCCGCGGCACGTTCGGGTGCTGCCCCCCGATGAAAACCGGGCGACCGCGGATCCCTGGGAGCAGGGCTTCGATGCGCCGGATGGGCCGGAAGAACCGTCCGCAGGGAGCCCCGAGGAACAGACCCAAGACCAGCTCATGGCCGAGGGCCAGGGCCGCAGCCGCTTCAGGCGACGCTGACACTTTCGAAATTCGCGGCTCCTGCCGATAGGAGCCTCATGCGGAGACGTCCGATCGGCCAGATCCTGATCGACAAAGGAGAGATCTCGGAGGCTGACCTCCAGACTGCGCTTACCGAGCAGGAGCGCACGGGCAGGCGGCTGGGAGAGATCCTGATCGAGTCCGGGCGGACCTCGTGGCTCGCGCTTGCGCGCGCGATCGCCGAACAGGTGTTGGACATCCAGGACGTGCAGCCCGAGGCCGAGCCTGCGCCGGCTGCGCCAGAGCCCGAGCCGGTGCCGCGGGAGCCGTCCATGGCGCCGCCGAGGCCGGCGCTGGAGTTGCAGGTGCATCTTCCTGAGCCCGAGCCCCAGCCGACGGTCGAGGCAGAACCCGCGAATCAACCCAATCCGCCCGCTCTGGCTCAGACGCCCTACGAGAGCCCAGAGCTGAAGCTCCACTCCGTCGAGGCGATGCTGCGCGAACGGCAGCGGGCGTTCATCGAGCTCGTCACCACGACGGAGACCCTGCGCATGAAGATCGCCCGGCTTGAGGAGATCCTCGAGGAGCGTGACCGCGAGCTCACGCGACTGCGCGTCGCGCGGGCCAGCTAATCCCTAGCTGTTTGCCTTGACCGCGCGCGAGGTCCCGAGCACTTTGCCGTTGTTGCCGATCGCCCTGACGGCGTAGACCGCCGCAGACTTCGAGACGCGGATCGGGGTCTCGAATCCGGATCTCGCAGCCTCCGCGACCTTCTGGAGATGCTGCGCGTCGGGCCCGGCCAGCACCAGCCAGCGCTGGACCTCGGTTGCACCGTTCCAGCTCGCGTACGCGGTGCCGCCGCCGACCGCGAGAGCAGGACGATCAGTCGGACTTCCGTGCCACACGAAGCGGTAGGCGCGATACGTGTCGGCGTCCTCTCCGGGCGGCTTCCCGTGACCGAAGTACGCGTCGAACCGAACGGATCCGTCGGGACCGAGCTCGCTCAGGTAGGGCTGCGCGCCCCAGCCAACGAGCACGTCCCCGTTCGGGAGGAACTGGGCGTTGCCCTCGAACGGAGCGAGCAGACGCTTCGGGTGGTGGTAGCTCTTCACGAGCGAGACCTTCTTCGCCTTCGTGTCGACGCGAAGAACGAGTACGCGCGAGAACTTCTCCACCGGCGGCGCGGCGCCGTTGTCGAACAGCGTGATCGTCCCGTTCGCCTGGCGCCGGGCGTCGTGCTGCCAGGCGAACTTGGTTCCGCTTTCCATCGCGAAGCTGCTCTTCTTGCCCCCGAGGCGCCAGAGCACCTTCTTCGTCTTACGGTCGATCTCGTACACCGTATGGGTGTTGCGCGCCGACACGAGGAAGTTCCCGTTGGGCTCGACGTCGATCGAGTTGATGTGGAAGTAGTCGAACGGCGGTGCCTTTGCTCCTGCCGACGCCTTCGGCGGCGGCGAGTAGGACTCCTTGATGCCGACCGTTGGATAGCTGTGCCACTCGAACAGGACGCGGCCGGTCTTGATGTCGAGTTCCTGCACGATTCCGTCCCAGATCTTTCCGTCCTTCGGGCCACCCACCGACGACAGGTCGACGGGCAACCGGTGATAGACGGTGAACACCGCGGTGTTTCTGCGGGTGATGAGGAACTCGTGCACATCGCCGACCAGCCCGTGACCCGGGCGGACCTCGGCGACCGGCTTGTAGGACGTGTCGTAGATGACGTACCACCCGTCGCCGACGCCCATGTTCGACAGGTGCCCGCGCCACCACGTCAGCACGGGCTTACCGTCGTACTTCTGCACGCGAAAGTCCGTCACGCCCTTCGTGTTCAGCGGCTTGAACCAGACGACCTCGCCGCGGTTGTCCACGATCAGCGGCCCCGCCTGCGCGACGACCATCTTCGGCGCCAGGAAGAGATAGCCGGGCGCCGTTCCGTGAGCGGCGGTCTCGACGCGAACGAGCGGCGGCTTCAGATCTGGCCGCGAGTAGAAGTGCTGCGTCGGTCCCGGCTTCGGCGCCGGTGCCGTCGTGGTGGTCGCAGCGGGCGTCGAGGCTGCGCTCTTCTTCTTGCTGCTGCCGCAGCCCGCGACCAGGATCGCCAGCAGGACGACGAAGACGGCCAGCTTCACGCGGGAGAGCATAATCGCGTTACGACGCCC
>JBKPEC010000175.1:0-24795 GCA_046728195.1 Actinomycetota bacterium | reverse complement strand
CCGCGCTGTCCCCATGTGACTGCGCGCTGCCGTGCCGTCGATCCGCCACTTCTGGACGTGGAGCGCGACCTCGTGCGCTGCATCCTGTACGAGAACGGGGCAGCAAACGCCGTCGAGACCGATCGCGTAGCGACGGCGTCGAACGGGACCGCATGACCGAGCCGCTCCTCCGCACGGACAGCCTGACGCGCCACTTCCGCGTTGGCAAGCTGTTCTCCGGACAGACGCTCCATGCGGTGGACGACGTCAACCTTACGATCGGGCGAGGTGAGATCGTGGCGCTGGTGGGCGAGAGCGGCAGTGGCAAGAGCACCATCGCCCGCCTGCTCGCCCGCGTCTACAGGCCGACCAGAGGCGAGATCTACTTCGAGGGAAAGGCGCTCAGCCGTCTTCGCACTCGCAAGCAGCGGCTCGCGTACTCGAGCGACGTGCCGATGGTGTTCCAGGATCCGTACAGCTCGATCAACCCTGCGTATCGAGTTGCACACGGAGTCGCCCGCGCCCTGAAGCTTCACCGCCGCGGGCTCGGACGAGAGGGACGGCGCAGCGAAGTCGAGCATACCTTCAAGGAGGTCGGGCTCGTCCCGCCGGGGACGGTCGTGCGAAGGTTCCCCTACGAGCTGAGCGGCGGTCAGCGGCAGCGGGTCGGATTCGCCCAGGCGCTGGCCTTTCGGCCGAAGCTGATCATCGCGGACGAGCCGGTTTCGATGCTGGACGTCTCGATCCGCATCGGAATCCTCAACCTCATGAGCGAACTGCGCGAACGCGAGGGCGTCTCGTTTCTCTACATCACCCACGACGTTGCGAGCGCCCGTTACATTGCGGACCGCGTGCTGGTCATGTACGCCGGCCATCTTGTCGAGGAAGGGCCGACGGACGACGTGCTCCAGCGGCCCAAGCACCCGTACACGCAGCTGCTGCTGTCGGCCGTACCTGATCCGCGGGCGCCGCTCGGGCTTGCGGACACCACCGACGCCGGGGAGCCACCGAAGGTCATCGACCCAAAGGAAGGCTGCCGCTTTCAGCCTCGCTGCCCATATGCGATCGCCAGATGCGAAACGGAAACCCCGTTGCTGCGCGTACTCGGAGCCCGCCGTCTGGTCGCATGCCACGTCGCCGAGGCCGATGCGCAGGACCTGGTCGGCGCGAGCAGCACGGGAAACACGCAGCACGCCGCCCCGCGCGTGGAGCGACGCTGAACGCCTCCGAGCCCGGCGAGCACTTTCTCGCGGAGATCCACGAGCAGCCCCAAGCGTTGCTCGCTCTCCTCGAGCATGCCGACGAGTACCGAGCCGCCGCGCGTGGCCTGATCGAACGCCGCCCCAGCATCGTGCGCCTGATCGGTCATGGGTCGTCGGACGCGGCCGCCTCCTACGCGGTCTACGCGTTCGGATTGTTACCCGGGTGGACTGCGGTGCGAGACTCGATCTCGCTGGTCGTCTACTACGAGGCGCAGCTCGACTTCTCGGACTCGGTCGTCATCGGCCTTTCTCAGTCGGGAGAGACACCGGACGTCGTGACGTACGTCGAACGCGCCCGCAGCCAGGGAGCGAGAACGATCGCCTTGACGAACGAGCCGGACTCCGAGCTCGCACGGCTGGCGGAGATCTCGTTACCGCTGGCAGCAGGGCTCGAGCAGGCGGTCGCAGCTTCGAAGACGTACACCAACATGCTCGCCGCCCTGGCCCTGCTCACGGGGGCCTGTGCCGGGCGTGAGCGGGAGACGCGGGACGGACTCGAGAGAACCGCCGAGCTGGTTGCGACAACGCTCGAGTCTCTTGAAAGAGCCTCCCAGGTCGCGCGCGCCTTCGCATACGTGGGGCGGATGTACGTGATGGGGCGGGGGATGGAGATCGCGACCGCGCGCGAGGTCGCTCTCAAGCTCAAGGAGACCTGTCGGCTGGCGGCGGAGCCGCTGACCGCGACCGACCTCGTGCACGGGCCGGTTGCCGCCCTTGACGCGCTGTTCCCCGTATGGACGATCGCCTCGCGCGACGAGAGCCTGCCGGCCGTGGTGGATGCGGCCGCGCGCGTGCGCGAGGCCGGGGCGACGATCGTCGCCAGTGGCAATGCGGCGAACGAGATCGCGGGGGCCGCCTACTCGTTGCCGGTCCCCGAGGCACCCCATCCACTCCTGGCGCCACTTCTGTCGGTCGTGCCCGGGCAGCTCTTCGCGGCGTCGCTCGCCTACGCCAAAGGCCTCGACGCGGACCATCCGGTGGGCCTGAGCAAGGTGACTCGGGCGCGTTAACCGTGGCGGACGGCTTAAGCTCTGGACAGGCAGCGCTCTCGTGGGCAAGTCCATCCTCATAGTCGACGACTTCGCGACGTTCAGAGCAAGCGCGCGCAGCCTCCTGGAGGCAGAGGGCTTCGACGTCGTCGGCGACGCGGAGGACGGCGTCACGGCAGTCCGGCTGGCCAAGGAGCTCGAGCCCGAGGTCGTCCTCCTCGACGTTCATCTCCCTGACTTCGACGGCTTCGAGGTCGCGGAGCGCCTGAAGGAGCTCGAGTCCCCGCCGATCGTCATCTTGACGTCGAGCCGCGACGACTATCGCTCGCTGGTCAGCTCCAGCTCCGCACGCGCGTTCCTGCGCAAGGACGAGCTCTCGGGGGAGACGCTCGCGTCCGTGCTGGCGTCGAGCTAGCGCCGAAAGACCTGACGTCAGCCTGACGCGAGCTTCGAGAGCTCATCTGCTGTGTACGTCACGGCGAGTGGTGAGCCGTCGGGCTCCAGGGCCAACCCGTTCTCGAGCGGCCCGACGTCGACCGGGTCGAAGCCGAGCCGGTGAACGAGACGCATCACCTTGCGGACGGCCAGCCGGTCGTCGCCGGCAGAGCCGATCGCGATACGGTCGGGTGCTCCCGTCGGGCGTTGGTTCTCGTCGAGTTGGTGGTAGCTCAGTTGGTTGAGGCTCTTGACCACTCGCGCGGACGGGAAGCGCTCTTGCACGACTTTGCTGGTGCCGTCTGGCGCTGTCGCGAGCTCCGGATCGTCGCCGTCCACAGGCTCCCAGTAGTTCATCGCGTCGACGAGGATCTTCCCGGCGAACAGATCGGGTGGGAGCTCGCGGAAGCGGTGCGTGGGCACGGCCAGGACGATCATGTCGGCGTGACGGACAACCTCGCCGGTCGTCGCCGCGTGCGCTCCCGGGGCGAGCACCTCGACGGTCAGAGCAATGTCGTCAGCCTGGTTCGATCCGGAGATCGCAACCTCATAGCCGGCCGCGATCGCGGCGCGGGCAAGCGTCGTGCCGAGCTTGCCCGCACCGACGATGCCAAGACGCAGATCGTCCGCGGCGGCGCCGGCTGGACTGACGAAGTCCTCGACGAGCTCGTTCGCCGCCACGGCCATCATCAGCTGCTGACGCCCGTCGTCAGCGCATCGTCTGTCTCAGGAGCCTCGGCGAGCAGTTCGCGGACCCGCGGCATCACCTCGCGGCCGTAAAGGTCGATCATCGCCAACCGGTCCTCGTGCGGGACGCGCCCGATCGCATAGTGGAGGTCGAACCGGCTCAGGCTGAGCGTCCGAATGACGGTCGCGATCCTCCGCGCGACGGTCTCGGGCGAGCCGACGTACATCGACCCGTGATCGACCTCGGCCTGGAACTGCTCGTACGTCGGCGGCCGCCAGCCACGCTCGCGTGCCGCCCACTCGAACTGTTCCTTGTAGAACGGCCATTGGATCTTGGTCGCATCCTCGTCCGTTTCGGCAACGAACCCGAGCGAGTGCAGACCGATCGGCAGCTCAGGCTGTCCGTACTGCTCGAGCGCGCGCCTGTACAGCTCGACATACGGCGCGAAGCGCTCGGGCCTGCCGCCGATGATCGCCAGCATCAGGGGCAGGCCGAAGCGTGCGGCACGCACCACAGACTGCGGGCTACCACCGACGCCCACCCACGTCGGGATGTGCCCCTCGGGAATCGGCGGACTGACGAGCTGGTCGGTCAGCGCCGAGCGAAACTTGCCCGACCACGTTACTGGCTGCTCACGCAACAGGCGTACGAGCAGGTCGAGCTTCTCTTCGAAGAGCTCCTCGTAGTCGGCGAGGTCGAACCCGAAGAGCGGGAACGAGTCGGTCAGCGAGCCACGGCCGACGATCAGCTGCGCTCGGCCGTTCGACAGGGCGTCGAGCGTGGCGAACTCGGTGTACAGCCGCACCGGGTCCTGCGTGCTGAGGACGGTGACCGAGGTACCGAGGCGGATCCGTTCGGTTCGGCTGGCGATCGCCGCGAGGATCACGTGGCCCGCCGAATCCATGAACTCGGCGCGGTAATGCTCGCCGATGTTGAAGGAGTCGATTCCGACCGCCTCCGCGAGAACCGCCTCCTCGACCGTGTTGCGGATCACCTGATCGCCGCTGACCGGCGACCCGGACCGGTCGACCGTCACCGGCAGGAAGGCGTCAAGGCCAAATTCGAAGTGGTTCGTCATCGCGTTCTCACCAGCTCCCAAAGAGGTTTGAAGGATCTCGGTTTGAAGGGGGATACTTGACTACGCAAACGTCTCTCCTCGTCCCGCTATTCCTCCCGAAGCGCTACCTCTTTCGGGGGCTAGACCGAACGCCGCAATCTGACGACTGTGTGTCGTGGAGAACTGCGGCGATGACGTACGAGACGAGCCAGTCGGGGCCGGCTGCGCCGGCGACACCCCCATTCAGCACTGCCGAGATGCGCAGCTATCCGCTGGGCACGCTCGTCTATCGCGCGGGCCTCATGTCCCGCGAGGACGTCAACCGCGCGCTGTCGGAGGCAGCAGACAGCGGGCGGCGACTCGGTGAGGTCCTGCTCGAGTACGGATTGCCCGAGCGAGAGCTCACGAGACTTCTTGCCGGCCAGCACGGTCAGGAGTTCGTCGACCTCACCGAGTACCCGATCGACCCGTCAGTTGCACACGAGCTTCCGCGTCGCGCCGCAGAGATGTACTGCGCCCTGCCGCTGGCGCGGGAGGACGAGTGCACGATCGTCGCGGTTCCCGATGCCGATAACGCTTCGCACCTGACGCGCCTGCGCGAGGCCATGGACGGCCCGGTCAGGCTCGTCACGGCTGCGCGCTCCGACATCAAGGATGCGATCCGGCGCATCCACGAGCCACAGGGGCCGATCACGCAGATGGCCCTCGCCGAGGCGCGCGCCCAGATGCCGGCCCCGGCCCCCCAACCCGAACCGAGGACGACCTACCGCGTCGAGGTCACGCTCGCGAGCGGTGCCACGCTTCTGGTGGCCGAGGCAACCGACTTCGAGTACGCGAAAGCGACGGGCATGCGTGTCATCAAAGAGGCCGAGGCCGGGGGTACGGTCGCGGTCGGCGACGCCACGATCGATGGACGCCAGATCGTGTCCGTCGACGTGCTCGGGCGCAACGGCGGATGACCTTTCCCCTCGCCGCCGTTCGCCGGCTCGTCTCCTCCGTGCAGAAGGACGGGCGCCCGGTCATCCGCTTGAGCTGCGTGGACTACGGAACCGAGTGGGTGGTTGCCGCAGACGTCTATCCGGCGGACGAGCTCTCGGTCGAGCCGCGAACCGCCGGTCCTTACGTCTTCGGCACCCAGCAGGAAGCCCGGACTTTCATCGAGAGCTCGCTCGTCGCACTCGAGACGCTCGGCTGCGACGCGGCCTGAGAAGGGTTAGTGGCTCAGAGCCACTAACTCGGTCTGGTCTTCTGGCGCGCGACCGACGCGACCTCCTTCCAGCGCTTCTTCCGCGCCGCGCGTAGCCGCTTGTCCGTGCGGGCGGCGATCGCCTCGAGCTCGCGCTGAAACTTCCGCCACGAGCGCAGACGGTCGAGCTCGAGCGTTCCCTCGTCGACAGCGCGCAGTACGGCACAGTCCGGCTCGCGGGCGTGAGCACAGTCACGGAAACGGCACTCCGCCGCGAGCGCCTCGATGTCGTCAAACGCAGCGCTGAGGTCGCCCTCCCAGAACTGGAGCTCACGCAGCCCGGGCGTGTCGATGACGAGCGCGCCGCCGGGCAGCTGCACCAGCTCCCGGTGGGTGGTCGTGTGTCGACCCGTGCCGTCGGCGGCGAGCGCCTTGGTGCGCATCAGCTCCTGACCGGCGAGCCGGTTGATGAGCGACGACTTGCCGACTCCGGAGGATCCCAGGAGCACGGCCGTTCGGCCCGGCTGCAGGTAGGGCTCGAGCGTCTCGAGCCCAAAGCCGCTCAGATTCGAGACGGGATGGACCGGCACCGCGATCGCCACGCTTTCGACGGCGAGCACGGCGTCGTCGACGTTGTCGCACAGATCGGCCTTGGTGAGGACGACGACCGGTTGCGCGCCGCTCTCCCACGCGGTCGTGATGTATCGCTCCAGCCTGCGGAGGCTGAAGTCATCGTCGAGCCCGGCCAGGAGGAAGGCGGTGTCGACGTTTGCCGCGAGTACCTGATCGGTCGAGTCGTTGCCGGCGTTCTTGCGCACGAATGCGCTGCGCCGACGCAGGATCGACGTAACTGTCGCAGGCGGACGCACGCCGACCCAGTCGCCGACGGCGGGCAGCTCGCCGCCGACCTCGTGGTCATAGAGCAGGCGGCCGGCCACCCTCGCGCGCATCTCGCCCTCCTCCGAGAAGAGGACGTACTCGCCGCGATGCTGCGCGGCGACGCGTGCGGCAATCAGGTTGTCGTGCTCCAGTTGCTCGAACGTGGACGACCAGTCGGCGTCCCACCCGAGCGCTTCCAGTGCAGGCAAAGCGAGTCTCCTTTGTGAGCGGGAACAAGAGAACGCTCGAGACTCGGCTAGTGCGGAAAGGGTCCGGCTAGAAGAGCCTCAAGCTCTTCGGAAGGAGGCAAGCGCAATCGTCATCTGTCGACCTCCCTTGTCGCCGGGAACTGCCGGACGGTAGCACGCGGTCATGGACAGCACCAGCCGGCGGGTACCGCCGCCGGGCCGAACGCATCGGCGATACCCGAGACGGGAATCACCTTCCGCACCGCCGCCGACCGGATGAAGAGCCACTGGTCCGCGCTTTCCCAGCTCAGCACGAGCCAGCGGCCGTCCGGAGACCAGGCGATCCGGTCGAAGCGACCGGCCCCCGCGAAGACGCGTCGCGCTGCAGAGGCATCGGCCCGGAGTCGGGGGTAGAACCAGACGGTGCTGCGCTTGCCTGCGTACTGGATGAACCCAACCGCGTGCCTTCCCGGCATGAAGGCTGCGTCGACGACCGGTGCCGCTCCCGGGCCGAGCGGTCTGAGAATTGGACTGCCCGTCCGACCGAAGACGGTGATCGAGCTCGGACCACGCGAGAGCAGGTATGCGCCGTCGCCTGACCACTCCAGCGCGGTCGGCCGCTGCTGGGGCCCGCCGGTCCACTGGACGGCGAGGGTGTCCGCGTTCCGCACCACGACCTTGCCTGCCCCGTTCGCATACGCGACGACATGGGTGCCCGGACGCCACGCCGGCGCGACGTGCGCGACCCGGCGGGCGACGATGCGGTCTCCCCGCCCGTCACCGCCGATCACGCGCAGCGTCGATCCGGCCAGATAGGCGACGCGCTCGTCGCCGCCGCCCCGACTCGACCAGACCGGAGCGCCAAGACCGGCTCTCCCGATCGACCAGTGCACGTCGCCGTTCGGTTCCAGGGCGCGCAGCTCGTCGCCGTGAAGAGCGGCGAGGTAGAGGCCGTGTGGGGACCATGACGCCTCCCTGTAGCCCTCGAGCAGGCGCTTCGATCCGTCGCTCTGGATCACCCACGCGCCTTCGGCGGAGTCGACGAGGAGGCGCGACCCTGCCGTCGGCAAGGAGAACAGAGCCGGCTTGGGGTTCCTCTCCCCACGCACGGCATCGCGAAGGGATCCGAAGACAGCATGCCCCGGGGGGCTGAGCGCGGCAGCGACGATTGCCGCAGCGGCCGCGGCGAGGACGAACGGACGCCAGTCTCGTTTGCGCGCCGGAATCCGTTCTTCGAACGCCTCGCGCACGACCTGCCAGCTCCGCTCGCCGGCCTCGTGCTCGCCGGGCGCAGGCTCGAGCCAAGGCATCACTGCAACTCCTCCCCGAAGCGGGCTGCCAGTTCGTCGAGACCTCGACGGAGCCGCGAGTTCACCGTGCCTCGTGGGAGCCCGAGCACCTCGGCGATTTCCCCCGGCGTGTACTCGAGGAGATGCCGCAACACGATCACCGCGCGATGCTCGGGCGAGAGCTCCGCCAGGGCGGCTGCAAGCGTGTGCGCATGAGGATTGTGGGGTGCGGCTCGCGCGGCCACGTGCGCGAGTGCAGCATCGCCGGATTCCCGCCGAAGAGCCCGGGCGCGTGACCAGTCGATGGCGCGGTTGACGACGATCCTGTGCAGCCAGGGGCCGAATGGGCGGCGGCGGTCGAAGCGGTCGAGCCTGCGCACGGCCGCGAGGAAGGCCTCTTGCGCGATGTCCTCCGCGGCTCCGGAGTCGTGCACGACCAGGTAAGCGGCGCGGTAAGCCTTCGGCCAATGGTGCCGAAACAGCGCCTCGAGATCGGAGACGGATCCCTGCTGCGCGCCACGGATCCAGGCGCGCTCGTCGCCTCGGCGGCCCGCCACGCATTGACTCTACGAGCTGGATCCGGCCTCGGGTCCATGCCCGAGGATTACGCGACGGGCACTCGCGCAGGTCCAGGCGGACGCAGCACCGCGAACTGATCGGTGATCTCGAGCTCGTTCGTCCGGAAGCGGAAGAGCGAGCCGGGACGGCCTCCGCTCGGGCCTGAAGCGCGCCGCCGTCCGGTCGGCTCGAGGACGTCACGCCGCAGCAAGACGCGTTGGAGATTGGTCGCAGAAACGTCGTGCCCAAGTGCAGCGGCGTAGAGATCGCGCAGCTCGGAGATCGTGAACTCGGCAGGCGCGAGCGCGAAGCCGAGGTTCGTGTATGAGAGCTTTGCGCGCAGTCGCTCCCGGCCCGCGAGCACGATCGGCCCGTGGTCGAACGACATCTCGGGTAGCTCGTCGACGGGATGCCATTCGGTATCGGCCGGCAGCTCCGGATCGAGATCGCTCGGCACCAGACCCATGTACGTCGTCGCGAGCTGCCATTCCTTTGGAGAGCGATCGGGATCGCTGAGCGTCTCGAGCTGCTCGAGGTGCGAGAGCTCCCGAACGTCCACCTTGGTCGCGAGGTGACCGCGGATCGACCGCTCGAGAGTCTTCCCGCGCGCGAGATAGCCGCCGGGGAGTGCCCAGGCGCCACGAAACGGCTGTCGCGCCCGCTGCCAGAGAAGGACCTGGAGCTCCCCGCCTCTGACCTGGAGGACGACGGCCAACGTGACATGGCTTGGGTGAGCCCTGGTAGTCTCGGTCACGGTTTTCGCCCCATAGTCGCAAACCTTAGCGGAAAGTTTCTCGATGAAGAGATCGCTCCTACTCCTCGTCGCCGTCGTCCTCGTCGCCGCCGGCTGCGGCGGAGGTGGAGGGGAGACGAAGCCCTCGGGCGCCACCACCACGAAGGGCGGCAAGGCGGTCAAGGTCGGGCTCGTTCCGGACGTCAGCGGCCTGAACGACCGCGGTTTCAATCACCTCTCGTACGTGGGCCTCTTGCGCGCGCAGCGGGAGCTCGGGGTCCAGGGGACCGTCTACCACTCGAACTCGCAGCTCGACTATCTCCCGAACATGACCACGCTGGCGCGGAAGGGCTACGACCTGACGATTGGCGTCGGGTATACGGAGGCGCCGGCGGTCGACACGGCGGCGACGAACTTCCCACAGTCGAAGTTCGCCATCGTGGACGTCGACCAGAAGACAGAGCCGCATAAGCCGAAGAACCTGCTCGGGCTGCTGTTCCGCGAGCAGGAAACCGGCTATCTCGTCGGCTACCTGGCCGGACTGGAGGCGAAGCGTCGTCCCGGTCCCGACGTCATCGGCTCAGTCGGGGGCGAGAAGCAGCCGCCGGTCGATCGCTTCATCGCGGGATACCAGGCCGGAGCCAAGGCTGCAGACCGCGGAATCAAGGTGTTGAACGGGTACTCGCAGGACTTCACCGACCAGACGAAATGCAAGACCGTCGCCCTGAACGAGATCGAACAGGGTGCCGTTGCCATCTTCCAGGTCGCGGGCGGCTGCGGCCTCGGCGCGCTCGACGCCGCGAAGGAGAAGCACGTCTGGGGCATCGGAGTCGACGCCGACCAGTCGTTTCTCGGTCCGCACATCCTCACGAGCGCGGTCAAGCGGGTGGACACGGCGGTCTTCCTCGCGATCAAGAGCGTCGTCGACGGCAAGTTCAAGGGCGGCAACATCGTCTTCGGCCTGAAGCAGAACGGGGTCGGAATCGGACAGATCAGCCCGAAGGTGCCGAAGTCCGAGGTGGCGGCCGTCGAGAAGGTCCGCGCCGAGATCATCAGCGGGAAGATCAAGAACATCCCGACGGTCCTCAAATAGGGGTCAAGGGAACTTCGGGACGTTCGGACGGAGGTCGAGCGGGCCTCCGCTGTAGCACTGCGCCGAGTGGTACTCCTCCGGCTCGTTCGGATAGCCGCGCGCGTAGATCCAGGCCTGCAACTGTTCTGCCCGTTCGGCCGAGACGCCGAGGCGTTCGGCAACGAAAGCCGTGTTCTGGAGTGCGTAGCACTCCGTCACGCCCTCGTCCTGGAAGCCGCGGAGGTGGAACGCCTCGTGCGCGAGCGTGTGTGCAGCCCAGGCCGCGTCGAACTGCCTGAAGCCGCAGTCGCCGCGCTCGAGACACGTGAAGTCGACGCGGTCGAGATGCCGCAGTGCCTTGCAGGTCTGCGGCGACAGGTCGGTGTGGGCGGCGGGCCGCCCGGCGGCGTCGAACTGGACGCGGCCCGCCTCGCCGCGCGTGTCGACGAGGCTGGAGAGGAAGCCTGGACAGTGGACGCCGATTCTTCGCCCGACGAGATCGCTGGCGATTGACGCGAGCCGGTCCTGTTCGCGCACGCGCTGTTCATGCCGTGCGAAGCCCAACGCCGAGAGCGCGCCGACGACGACGAGGACGACCGCGATTGCCCGCACAGTCAAAGGATCGGCACGAGCCCGGCTGGGATTGAGACGGGAGTTTGTGGCTCAGAGCCACTTGCGAAATTTCCGGCACCGAACCGTGACACTCACGTCGCTAACGGCGCGCGAACCTTCCTGCGTGGTTCGGATGGCGCCTCGTTACGACCCGCGGATCCTGCTGGCTGTCCGTGCTCTTGACGACAGGACGCAGCCGATGGCGGAGATTTCTCGCCGGGTCGGGGCTGCTGCCGCGGAGCTCGGGCTACCGAAGCCGAGTTACGTTCATCTTCGCCGGCTCATCGTTGCTCACCGGGAAGAAGAGGACGCCGAGCGACGACGGCGCGAAGAGATTGCGCGGATCTGGGCGGACGTCTACTTCGACGTGTACCGCGGGAAGCGCGTCGACGCGTACGACGTGGCCGACCGGATCAGGGAGGCAGGAACCTGATTCGTACTTTGTGGCTCTGAGCCACTTGTCCGGTTCGCCATGTGCGACTGCGGGAAGACGCAGGTGTCTGCGGACGTTTAGCGCGGGAGTACAACCGGAGGTGAGTCGATGGCAAAGCTGAAGGAGGAGCAGAGGCGGTTTCTCGCCGAGAATCCGTTTGTGGGAACGGTGACGACGCTGCGGCCGGACGGATCGCCGCATTCCACGATCGTCTGGGTCGACGTCGAGGACGGGAAGGTGTCGTTCAACACCGCAACAGGCCGCGCGAAGCAGAAATTCCTGGAACACGATCCCCGCGCATCGCTGCTCGTGGTCGATCCGAACGATCCCTACAAGTGGGTCGCGGTGAGCGGCCCGGTCGAGATCACGCGAGAAGGTGCCGACACACAGATCGACAGGCTGTCGAGCAAGTACATCGGCCAGGACAAGTACCCGTGGCGCAACTCCGACGAACAGCGCCTCAAGGTGCTGATCGAGCCCGACCGCGTCGACTCGAGCGGCTTCGACGACTGACGTGGACGGCTCCGTAAGATCGGCGTGTGAGCGCCGACCAGCCCGAAGCGCTCGCCGTTGCGATCGATCGCCTGCGCAGTGAGACCTCGGTGCCGGGTCTGATCGCGACGGCGGCCCGAGCATTCGTCGAGGTTCTCGAAGCGCCGGCCTGCACGATCTCGCGGGTGATCGGCGATCTGCTCGTCGATCTCGTCCAGCACACGCAGTCGGGAAGGGCGGATCGTCTCGGGCACGGTTACCTCATCTCCGACTATCCGCTCACCCGCGCCGTGATCGAGGAACGCCGGCCCCACGCCGTGTTCCGGGCGGACCCGGAGGCCGACGAGAGCGAGGTGCGCCTGCTGAAGGAGCTCGGCTACGACTCGCTGCTGATGGTCGCGATCGAGTCCGAGGAAGGAGCCTGGGGCCTGGTCGAGGTGTACGGCAAGAAGGACCGTCGCTTCGAAGACGCGGATCTCCGCGTGGCGCACCGGCTCGCCGACGAGCTGGGGCAACGGCTCCGACAGCTCGAGCGTCCGGCGGCGTGAGCTCCATGCGCGTGACGATCTGCGACGTCGCGCCCCGGGACGGCCTGCAGAACGAGGCGGAGACGCTCGAGCCGCCCGCCCGAAGCGAGCTCGTCAACCGCCTCGCAACTGCCGGACTGCCGCGTGTCGAGGCGGCGAGCTTCGTCCGAGCCGACGCCGTTCCGCAGATGGCCGGCGCGGAGGAAGTCGTTGCGGGGATCGCTCGGCGAGAGGGGACCGAGTATTCGGGGTTGGCGCTCAACGTCAAGGGCTACGAGCGGCTCCTCGCTTCCGGCCTCGACCGCGTGAATTTCACGCTGGCGGCGACCGAGAGCTTCAGCCGGCGCAATGCGAACCAGTCGCTCGAGGAGGCGCAGGGCGCTGCGACCGAGGTGATCGCCCGGTCCGAGTTGCCGGTGACGCTGACGATCAGCGTCGCGTTCGGTTGTCCGTTCGAGGGCCGCGTCGATCCGGGCGTCGTCGCCGACATCGCCGCGCGTTTTTCGGAAACGGAATTGGTCCTTGCGGACACGATCGGCGTCGCGACGCCGTCTCAGGTGGGCGGGCTTGTCGAGCGGACGAACGCTCGCGGCGTCCATCTGCACAACACGCGCAACACGGGCTACGCGAACGCGTTCGCAGCGCTCGAAGCCGGCGCGACGTTGTTCGACGCGTCGTGCGGTGGCCTCGGCGGCTGTCCGTACGCACCGCGAGCAACGGGCAACATCGCAACGGAGGATCTCGTCTATCTGCTCACGGGTGAGGGCATCGAGACGGGCATCGACCTGGAAGCACTGGTCGCGACGTCCGAGTGGCTGGAGGGATTGCTCGGCCGCCGGCTGGAGGGCCAGGTCTACCGGGCGGGCACGTGGGCAGGTGCCTGAACCGTCCGCCGGAACGACTCGAGCGCCAGGTCGATCTCCTCGTCACCGGTCTGCCAGTTGGAGACCGAGACTCTGATCGCGCGCCGTCCGTCCCAGATCGTCCCGCTCAGCCAGATGTCGCCCGAGTCCTGCACGCGCCTCAGGGCAGCATCCGTGCGTTCGTCGGAGTCGAAGCGGAAGAGAACCTGGTTGAGCACGACCTCGTTCAGAAGCTCGACGCCCGGCAGCGCGACGATGCCGTCGGCGAAGCGGCGCGCGCACGCGCAGGTCCGCTCGACCAGATCGGCGAGACCCTGACGCCCGAGCGTCCGTAGAGCCGCGTAGACGGCGAAGCCACGCGCGCGTCGCGAGAACTCCGGCACCCAGTTCATCTCGTCGTAGATGGCGTCCATGTCGTCCTCGATCAAGTACGAGGCGCTGGTGCCCATCGCTGCACGGTGCGCTTCCGGGTCGGAGGACGAGCGCCGAGTCGTAGGGAACGTTCAGCCACTTGTGTGCATCGGTGGCCCAGGAGTCGGCGTGTTCCGCGCCGCGGACGAGCTTTCGCAACTCGGGGCTCGCCGCAGCCCAGAGCCCAAATGCGCCGTCGATGTGAAGCCAGGCGCCGCGCTCCTTCGTGGCAGCCGCGATCTCCTCGAACGGATCGAACGCACCGGTGTTCACCTCGCCGGCCTGAGCACAGACGATCGTCGGACCGTCGTAAGCCGCCAACGCCCTGCGCAGGGCCTTGGGCACCAACCGGCCCTGAGAGTCCGCCGCGACCTCCTCGGGAGCGCCAAGCCCGAGCAGTCGCAGCGCTCGGTCGATCGTGACGTGGCGCTTTGCCCCGACGAGCACTCGTAGGCGTGGTCCGGCGGAAAGGCCGTCCCGGCCAACGTCCCAACCCGCTCGGTCGAGCACGCGGAAGCGCGCCGCTGCAAGCGCGGTGACGCTTCCCATCTGGGTGCTCGTGACGAAACCGATCGAGGAATGCGCGGGCAAGCCGAGGACGTCGCAGACCCAGTCGCGGACGACCTGCTCGACGACGGAGGCCGACGGGCCACCGGCGTAGAGGCCGGCGTTCTGATCCCAGGTCGACGTGAGCCAGTCGGCCGCGAGCGCGGCGGGTAACGCGCCGCCGATGACGAAGCCGAAGTAGCGTCCGCTTCCCGTTGCCACCAGCCCGGGTTCGGCGGCTCGCGCAAGCGTCTTGACGACCTCATGGGGATCCGTCGGCGACTCGGGCAGCGGACCGCCGATCCTCTGTCGGAGCTCGTCCGCGCTCACCCGCGGGAACACGGGCCGTCCCTCCAGCGACTCGAGGTAGTCGGCCGCCAGTTCAGCCGTACGCCGAAGCAGCGGGCGAACGTCGTTCACGCGCCCGACTTTACGCGGCCGATGATGTGCTCCGCCTCCAGGGCGGCCAGTTCGTCCGCCGAGTACCCGAGCTCCTTCAGGATCTCGACCGTGTGCTCCCCGAGTCGCGGCGGCGGGGAGCGGTGCAGCACGCGTTCGCCGTCAACGGACAGTGGGAGGACGACGGTGGGCTCCGGCATGGCTTGGAACAACCCCAACGCAGCGGTCTGCGCGTGCTCAGCAACCTGCCCGACGTCGTTGACCGGCGCGGCCGGAACACCCGCGTGCTCGAGCCGTGCGAGGACGTCGGCGCTGCGCTCGACTCCGACGCGCTTTCCGATCAGGTCTGCCAGCTCCTCCCGGTGCGACACGCGATCCGGGTTGGTCGCAAAACGCGGATCGGAGGCCACCGCGTCGAGGTCGAGTGCCGCGCAGAGCCGCACGAAGAGCCCGTCGTTTCCCGCTGCGATCATCAGGTCCCCGTCGAGCGTGCGGAACACTTGGTACGGGGCAATCAGCGGAAAGGCGGTGCCGTAACGTCCCGGGACACCGCCGTCCACGAGATGCCCGGTGAGCTGGTACGGCAACAGCCCGACCACCGTCTCGAACAGCGAGACGTCGACCGTGCGGCCGCCCCCGGCGAGGAGCGCGGCGAGGATCCCGATCGCAGCCCACATCCCCGTTCCCTGGTCGACGATCGACGCGCCGACACGCACGCCGGGCCGGTCGGGCTCGCCGGTGACGCTGATGATCCCGCCGAACGCCTGCAGCAGTGGGTCGTAGCCCGGACGTTCGCGCAGCGGTCCGGCGCGGCCGAACGCGCCGATGTCGCAGTAGACGAGACCCGGTTTCCGGGACCGCAGCTCGGTCGCACCGAACCCGAGTCGCTCCGCCGTTCCCGGCCGGAGGCTCTGCAGGAAGACGTCGGCCGTGTCGACCAACCGCAGCAATATGTCGCGTCCCCGTTTCAGGTCCAGCGCGACCGAGCGCTTGTTGAGGTTGGCCGCGTAGAACATCACGCTCGAGCCCTCGAAGAACGGCGCCCCCCAGGCGCGCGCTTCGTCGCCTCGTTCCGGATGCTCGACCTTCACGACGTCCGCGCCAAGGGCTCCCAGGATCTCCGTACAGTACGGACCTGCCAGGGAGCTCGTCACGTCGACGACGCGAACTCCCGCGAGTGGTGCGAAGACCGTGGTCATACGCCGGCGACGATACGGGACTTAGTGCGCCTCCCAGCAATACATGTCGGCTTCTGGCCCGCGATCACGCGGCGCCAGAGTCCACCCTCGCCTTTAGCAAGGCTGTCTAGCCTTGCTGCGGTCGAGTGCGGGCTCTGGCTTGGTGCTCGCGACCCAGAAGCTCAACGGCATTACTGGAAGGGGCACTAGATGCTCCTGGCGTTTCTGAACAATCTGATCGACTTCCTGACGGGGTCCGTCTGGACGTATCCGATCCTCTTCGGGATCTGTTTCGGCGACGCGATCTTTCCCGTCCTGCCGAGTGAAACCGCCGTGATCGTGTGCGGGATCCAGGCGGCGCGCGGGCACCTGTCGCTCGGCTGGGTGATCGCGGTCGCAGCCCTCGGCGCGTTTCTGGGGGACAACACGTCGTATGCAATCGGCCGCTGGGTGGGGACTCCAGCCGTCAAACGTTTCTTCAGCGGAGAGGTGGCCCAGCGCCGCCTGGAATGGGCGAAGGACTTCCTCCAAGAGCGGGGGAGCTACGTGCTCATCGTCGCCCGCTTCGTTCCCGGCGGTCGTACGGCGACGACGTTCACGGCGGGGTTGGTCCACCTTCGGTGGATGATGCGGTTCGTGCCGTTCGTCTTCATCGCGGCCATCCTCTGGGCGAGTTACGGCGCGTTACTCGGCTATCTCGGCGGCCGGACGTTCGAGAACCACCCGATCTACGCGTTGCTCCTCGCGCTGGGGATTGCCGCCGCGATCAGTGCCGCTGTCGAGGGCTATCGACGCGTGCGCAAGTAGCTACGGTGGACGCGTGAACCGCCTCGCCGCCGAGACGAGCCCGTACCTGCTGCAGCACGCCGACAATCCTGTTGATTGGTACGCGTGGGGGGAGGAGGCCCTCGCGCGCGCACGGGACGAGGACAAGCCGATCCTCCTGTCGATCGGCTACGCGGCGTGCCACTGGTGCCACGTCATGGAGCACGAGTCCTTCGAGGACGCCCAGACGGCAGCGCTCATGAACGAGCACTTCGTCCCGATCAAGGTCGACCGCGAAGAGCGACCCGACCTCGATTCCGTGTACATGGACGCGGTCGTCTCACTGACCGGACACGGGGGCTGGCCTATGACCGTCTTTCTGACCCCGAACGGCGAGCCGTTCTTCGGCGGCACGTACTACCCGCCCGAGCCCCGGCACGGGCTTCCGAGCTTCCGCCAACTGCTGCGGGCAGTCGCGGACGCCTGGCGAGAACGGCGGGCCGACATCGACCGCGACGCGGGTGTGATTACCGAGCGCCTGCGCGCCGTCGCTCAGCCCTCCCGCGAGCCGCTTACCTCGTCGCTGCTCACCGACGCGGTTCGCGGCCTCCGGCAGCAGCTCGACCCCATCTGGGGTGGCTTCGGGACTGCGCCGAAGTTCCCGCCCGCTTCGGTGCTCGAGTTCCTGCTTCGCCGAGGCGAGGTCGAGATGGCGGCGAGGACGCTCGACTCGATGGCCCTCGGCGGGATGTACGACCTGGTCGGCGGCGGCTTCCACCGCTACTCGGTCGACCGGCAATGGCTCGTTCCGCACTTCGAGAAGATGCTGTACGACAACGCGCTGCTCGGTCCGGCCTATCTGCACGGCTGGCTCGTCACGGGGAACGAGCGCTACCGCGACGTCGCGGAAGAGACGTTCGACTACATGTTGCGCGAGTTGCGTCTTCCCGAAGGTGGGTTTGCATCCGCGCAAGATGCGGACACCGACGGAGTCGAAGGGCTCACCTACACGTGGACCAAGGACGACGACGTCCCGCCGGAGCTTCTCCAGCCCTTCGAGCACGGTCACTTCATCCTGAGAGGGGAGTTGGACGAGGAGACGCGGGAGCGTCTGTTCGCCGAGCGCGAGCAGCGGCCGAAACCGCTGCGCGACGACAAGGCGATCGCGTCGTGGAACGGGCTGACGCTCGCCGCGCTCGCTGAAGCGGGGCGCCGGCTCGAGCGGACCGACCTCGTGCAGGCGGCCCGGGCGCTGGCCGACTTCATCCTCGGCTCGCTCTCGACCCCGGAGGGTCGGTTGTTCCGGACCTGGCGTGCGGGGCAGGCCAAGCACGGCGGGGTGCTCGAGGACTACGCCGATGTGGCCAACGGGCTCTACGAGCTGCACGTTGCGACCGGTGAGCTGCGCTGGCTCGAAGAGGCACGACGACTTGCGCTCCTTGCCGTCGAGCTCTTTGCGGATGACCAAGAGGGCGGGTTCTTCCTCACTCCGGTCGACGGCGAGCGCCTCGTCAGCCGGAAGAAGGACTTCGACGACAACCCCACGCCGTCCGGCAACTCGATGCTCGCCTACGTCCTACTTCGCCTCGCGCGCATCTGGGGCGACGACGAGCTCGAGCGCCGGGCCGTCGGCGTCTTCCGCTACGTCGCTCCGGCGCTGGCACGGGCGCCCTCGGCGTTCGGTCATGGACTGACCGCGCTCGAGCTCCACTTCTCAGCGCCGCGGGAGATCGCCGTGATCGGCCCGCCGGACTCCGCGGTCGCGAAGGCCGCTCTGGCGCCGTTCGAGCCGAACGCCGTCGTCGCCTTCGGCCCGAGCGACGAGGTCCCGCTGCTGAAGGGCAAGGACTACGTCGACGGACAGCCGGCCGTGTACGTGTGCGAGAGCTTCGCCTGCCAGGCTCCGATCACGGAGCCGGCCGCGCTGACCAGGTAGCACGGCGTTACACCGAACCGAGGAGGCGCTGCCGCGGCTGCGACTTCCTAGCAGGTCGGCAGCCGCGGAAGGCGCGCCCCCTCACCGGGTAGACCCGCCGTCTCTCGAAAACCCTGCACGAGATTCTCGAACTACGAAATGTCCTGCACGATCGCGTCCGGGATCGCGCCTATCAGCGCTTCGGTCGAGACCGAGAAGACAGCGTTCGGCGTGCCGGCGGCGCACCACACGATCGGAAACCGTTGCAGGGACGAGTCGACGACCGTGCGGACGGGCCGGTCGTGGCCGAGTGGGGGAACGCCGCCGATCGCGAACCCGGTCGCTTCGCGCACTTCGTCGCCGTTCGCCTGGCGCACGTCGGTTCCGAGCTTGCTCGTGTCGACGCGACGGTCCCCCGCGCACAGGCACAGGACCGGCCCCTCGGCGTCGACGAAGACGAGCGACTTGACGATCTGCCCCACCTCGACGCCTACGGCGGCGGCTGCTTCGGCGGCCGTGCGCGTTGACGCGTCCAGCTCCTCAACGTCAGCGTCGAGCCCTAGCTCTGTGAGGCGATCCTGGAACCGCTGAACGGTGGGATGTCGTGCCATCTCTTTAGGGTATGCGGCCCTTGCCTCTGCTGGAGGTCGAACAGGTCTCGATGCGCTTCGGCGGGATCGTCGCTCTCGACGCCGTCTCACTGAACGTCGAGGCGGGAGAGATCGTCGGGCTCATCGGCCCGAACGGCGCGGGCAAGACGACTGCTTTCAACGTCATCACCCGTCTGTACACCCCGGACGACGGGAAGGTGCGCTTCGACGGCAGCGACCTGCTCGAGACGTCGCCGAGTGGGATCGTCCGCCGCGGGATCGCACGCACGTTTCAGAACGTCGAGCTCTTCCGGGGGATGTCCGTGCTCGACAACATCCTCGTCGGCGCGCACGCGAGGCACGGCGACCAGAGCGTCGACGATGTCCTCTACTACGTCAACCTCCACTCGGTCCGATATCGCAGCGCGTCCGAGCTTTCGTACGGGACGCAGAAGCGGGTCGAGCTTGCACGCGCGCTCGCGTCAGGTCCGCGGATGCTCCTGCTCGACGAGCCGGCCGGCGGGCTGAGTCACGAGGAGGTCCAGGAGCTCGGAACGTTCATCCGCCAGATGCGCAGCGACTTCGAGCTCACGATCCTGCTCGTGGAGCACCACATGGGCCTGGTCATGGGCGTGGCCGACCGCGTACAGGTGCTCGACTTCGGGCGCAAGATCGCAGAGGGCACGCCGGCCGAGGTGCAGAGAAACCAAGCCGTCATCGACGCCTACCTCGGGGTCACGACATGAGCTTGCTGGAGCTCCAGCGCGTCGGCGCACGCTATGGCCCCGTCAAGGTCTTGCACGAGGTCTCGCTCAACGTGGGGGAGGGTGAGCTCGTTGCGGTCCTCGGTGCCAACGGCGCAGGCAAGACGACGACGCTGCGGGCCGTGTCCGGCACCGTTCGCCGCAGCGGGGAGGTCCTGTTCGAGGGGCGCAAGCTGCCGCGTCGCCCCGAAGCGACGGCGCGGGCAGGGATCGCCCACGTCCCCGAGGGCCGCGGCACATTCAACGAGCTGTCCGTCTGGGAGAACCTCCGTCTTGGTGCGTACGTGCGTCGGGGGAAGGTGAAGGACGAGGCGGAGCGGGTCTTCGACTTCTTCCCGAGGCTCGAAGAGCGCCGCAACCAGCAGGCGGGGACCCTGTCGGGGGGCGAACAGCAGATGCTGGCGCTGGGCCGCGCGGTGATGGCCCGACCGAAGCTTCTGCTGTTGGACGAGCCCTCGCTCGGGCTCGCGCCCCTGATCGTCAAGGGGATCTTCAATTCGCTCGTGCGCATGAAGGAGAAGGACGGCATGGCCATCCTGGTCGTCGAGCAGAACGCCAACCTCGCCCTTGCGCACGCCTCGCGTGCGTACGTGCTCGAAGTGGGCCGCGTCGTGGTCACGGGAACGAGCGACGAGCTTCGCGCCAACGAATCGGTCCGCAAGTCGTACCTCGGCTATTAGTGGCTCTCCCGGCGACATTCACCGGCGCCCGGCCCGCGAGCACGCGGCGCGCTGGGGCGTCCTCAGTCGCACCCGGGCAATCCAGCCCGAGTGCTCCCTGCGTCCTTCCATCGCTTGGTGCTCGCGACCCGGGCATCCGGCAATGCCACCGGAAGAACCACTGATGCTCCTGGCCGCCTTCACGTGGACGGAGTTCGCGCAGCAGATCGCTGCGGGCATACGCGAGGGTGCGATCTACGCGGGCCTCGCGCTCGCGATCGTGATCATCTACCGCTCGTCGAGGGTCATCAACTTCGCGCAGGGGGAGATGGCCACGTTCACGACCTTCATTGCGTGGTCGCTGATGAACCACGGGCTCTCGTTCTGGGCCGCTTTCCCCATCGTGCTCGCGATCGCGTTCGCGGGCGGCGTCGCGATCGAGCGCGTGCTGATCCGGCCGGTCGAGAACGCACCCGTGCTGACGATCGTGATCATCACGCTCGGGCTGGCGCTGTTCCTGAACGGGCTGATGAGCATCATCTGGGGCGGCGCGACACGTGAGTTCCACGGGCCGTTCTCGACGCGCACGATCGACGTTGGGGGCGTGCCGATCAGCGTCCAGGACATCGGGATCGTCGTCGTCTCGATCGTGCTTGTCGCGCTGCTGGCCCTGTTCTTCCGTTACACGAAGCTGGGCCTGGCGCTGCGCGCGGCGGCGGTGAACCGCGAGTCGTCGCGGCTCGTCGGCGTGCGGGTCAGCTGGATGCTTGCACTCGGCTGGGGGATCGCTGCGGTGCTTGGTGCGGTCGCCGGGATGATGATCGCTCCGGTCGTCTTCCTGGACCCGAACATGATGCAGACGATCCTGCTGTACGCCTTCGCCGCGGCAGTGCTCGGCGGTCTCGACAGTCCGCTGGGTGCGGTCGTGGGCGGCATTCTGCTCGGACTCACGATCACGCTGCTCGGACGCTACGTCGGCTTCATCGGCTCGACGCTGAAGCTGCCGGTCGCGCTCCTGCTCATCCTCGTCTTGCTGCTGGTCCGTCCGGGAGGCCTTTTCGGCCGCGTTGAGGTGAGACGCGTATGAAGTTGCGGCTGTCGCTCGAGCTGCTCGGCTTCGTCCTACTGGCCGCGATCGTTGTGATCCTGCCGAGGCTGGTCAGCGACTTTCGGGCGAGAGAGCTCGCGATCGTCGGGATGTACTTCATCGCGCTCGTCGGCCTTTCAATCCTGACGGGCTACAGCGGCCAGATCTCGCTCGGGCACGGCGCGTTCATGGCGGTCGGCGGCTACACGACCGCGATCCTCAGCGTGAACGGCGTCTACGGTCATCAGGTTCGGGACCTCTGGACGATCCCGATCGCCGGCGTGGCCGCTGGCCTGGCGGGGCTGCTCGTGGGCCTGCCCGCCCTTCGACTGTCCGGTCTCTATCTCGCCCTGATCACCTTCGGGATCGCGGTGTCCTTTCCGCAGCTGCCCAAGAAATTCGACCACTTCCTGGGCGGCACGACCGGGAAGATCCTCAACCTCGCGAAGCCGCCGTACGGGCTCGACACCACCACGAACGACTGGCTCTACTACCTCACCTGGGGCATCGCGCTGGTGCTGCTCTTCGCCGCCTGGCTGCTCGTGCGCGGGAAGACAGGGCGCGCGTTGAAGGCGGTTCGCGACAGCGAGGTCGCGGCGACGTCCTCGGGCGTCAGCCTCGCTCGCTACAAAACCCTCGCATTCGGAGTCTCCGCCTTCTACGCCGGCGTGGCCGGCTCGCTGTATGCAATCGCGAACGCGTACGTGAACCCGGACGTGTTCCCGATCATCCTGTCCGTCTACCTCGTCGTCGGACTTGCGGTCGGGGGTCTGGACTCGTTTCCCGGCCTGATCGTCGGGGCAGCGCTCATCTACTTCCTGCAGAACCACGCCGACACCGTCGCGAAGTGGCTCAACCACCTGCCGGCGCTGAGCCTTGACCCGAAGCAGCCGGGAATTCCCAGCGTCGTCTTCGGCGCCGTGCTGATCGTCGTCATGCTGCTCGTGCCGACCGGCATCGGAGGTCTCCTGCGGAGACTTCTTCGTCCGCTGACCGCACGGCTATACACTCGGTCTTGAGGGCGTGGGAGTGAGGATCCTCTTGGGCTGCGCGCTGTGCGCGATCATCGCGGCAAGCGCCGCCGGTGCGCGTCCGCTCGCCACCCCCGGAGTCACGGCCACCGAGATCCACCTCGGCTCGAGCGTCCCGCTGAGCGGCGAGGCCGCCATCGCCGGCAATGTCGCGCGCGGCGCGGACGCGTACTTCAAGTATGTGAACGACAGGGGCGGCGTCTTCGGGCGAAAGATCACCTTCACCTACCTCGACGACGGGTACGACCCCGGGCGCGCCGTCAACAACACGATCAGGCTGATCCAGCAGGAGCAGGTCTTCGCGGTGTTCAGCTCGCTGGGCACGAACAACAACCTCGCGGTACGGAAGCTCCTGAACGACGCGAAGGTCCCGCAGCTCTACGTCTCCTCGGGCGCCACCACCTTCGGCCGCGACTACAGGAAGTACCCGTGGACGATCGGGTACATCCCGCCGTACGCCGAAGAGGGTGCGATCTACGGCCGCTACGTCGTCAAGAACATCAAGCGGCCGAAGATCGCCGTCCTGTATCAGGACGACGAATACGGGCGCGACCTGCTCGCCGGCTTGCGCCGCGGGCTCGGCGCCAAGGTCAAGTCGATCGTGGCGAAGGTCGGATACGACCCGACCTCGACCGACGTCCAGCCTCAGGTGACGCAGCTCAAGGCCTCCAAGGCGAACGTGCTGATGATCTTCGCCTTCGGGAAGTTTTCCCTTCAGGCGTTCAACGCGGTGTCACGTCTCGGCTGGAAGCCGCAGATCTTCGTCAACGACGTCTCCTCCGCCTCGGCGCTGATGTCGATCGTGCCGCAGAAGGCCGCCAACGGATCGATCTCGATCGTCTTCGGCAAGGATCCTGCTTCGCCTCAATGGGCGAGGGACAAAGGCGTAAAGCTCTCGCAGTCGATCCTCAAGAAGTACGGCGACGGGATCAATCCTCGCGACCTGAAGGACGGCTACTTCACCGCGGGGATGGCGAGCGCGTACACGATGGTGGACACGCTCAGGAAGGCGGGGAAAAGCCTCACCCGCCAGGGCGTGATGAATGCCGCGACGCATCTGACGGAGCGTGGCAATCCGTTCGTCCTACCCGGAATCGTGGTCCGCACGACTCCGACGAGCCGTTTCCCGATCACGCAGGTGCGACTGCAACGCTGGTCGGGAGGGGCGTGGCACCCCTTCGGCAAGCTGATCTCGATCCGGCCCCTCTAACGCGACGAGCAGCCCTCCGACGCTTCGCCGACAAGCGTGCGGAGCACGCGTCCGGCCGTGACGCCGAAGCGGAGAGAGACGATCCCGGGGCGGAGCACCGTGAGCTGCGACATCCCGTCCGGAGTGGGTGCGAGACAGCCCGCCGGCGTGTGCCAGTACGGCGCGTAGGTGATGTTCAGCCGGTAGGTGCCCGGTGCAGGCACCTGCAGGCGGATCGAGGAGTACCCCAGCTCGAGCACGTGAGCCGGTGCCGAGACGAGCGGCCGGGGCGACGGGACCTCGAAGATGGTGGCGGTCGCCGTGCGGTGCACGACCTTCAGGCCTGAGCGGCCGCTTCGCAGCAGATGAGCCTCGGCCCGGGAGCTGTAGTCGGGAGGCGCCGAGGTCAAGACGACGTAGCGCACGCTGACCTTGCGGAGCCAGTCGAGGTAGGCCTGCGGGCCGGGGTCTCCATAGAGCAGGCGGTTCTGCGGGAAGTCCTCCTGGCGGAACCAGCCGCGAGCCAGCGGGATCTTCGCCCGGGCGAGGAAGTTGGCCGGCCAGTGCCCAGCGGTGTCGACGGCCTCGACGCGGTAGGCGGCCGGCAGGTGGCGTTGCAGGTAGGCGATCGTCCCCGTCCAGTAGGAAGCTTTGGCGGCGGGGTCCTCGACGCCGTGCGCAAAGCTCGCGGCGAGCGGTGTGAGGTTCCACGAGACCGCGAGCGCGAGCACGATCGCACAGACCGGCCAGGGCCGCCAGTTCCTCAAGGACAGTGTGAGGATCGCGATCGGCGCCGCGGCGAAACGCATCCGAGCGATGTTCTCCCCGACCGGGGAGGAGACGACGAAGGCGGCGACGCAGGCGACGAGGTAGACGGTGAACGTCCAGCGCAGGACGCGCGCACGCGGAATGCCCCAGGTCAACCCGAGCCCGATCAGGCAGAACGTCGATGCGGCGATGAACTCTTCGACCGAGAACGGAAAGCTGCCGCGTCCCGGGAACATCCGCCTCAGGACGAA